>JADFNG010000114.1 GCA_022563505.1 Pseudomonadota bacterium
CCGCCTCGACGCCGGCGCTGCACTGTTCACTCCCTGGCGCAGTTACAAGACCAGTGCGAGTCAGTTGAACGGCAATTTTGGCTCTTTTACGATTGGCCCGAACGACATCGACAGCGCGCGCAATTACTTCATCATTCCCCATGTTGCCTATGCATGGAAACTGAGCGATACGAGTGCAATTGGTGTCGCATTCTACGGCCGCGGCGGCATGAACAGCGAGTGGGACGGCGGCAGCGCCACGCTCGATCCGGATGGCCCAGGACCGGCACCGATCACGACCTTCACCGGCACGTTTGGCGGGGGTACAGCGGGCGTGGATTTCTCCCAGGCATTTCTCGATTTGACCTACGCCGGCAAAGCCGGCGATGACTTCGCCTGGGGTGTGACTCTTGTCACCGTCGTACAGACCTTCAAGGCAAAAGGCGTCGCCCAGTTTGCACCCTTTACTGAGTCCTTCGTCGCCAGTGGCTTCACCCAGCCGCCGACCAATCTGACCAGCAATGGTCACGACTACTCCGTCGGCATCGGCGGGAAGATTGGTATCCAGACGAACCTAAGCCCCTCCACCAGCTTTGCGGCCATGTACCAGACGAAAATCTCCATGGGAGAATTCGACGATTATGCGGATCTGTTTGCCGATCAGGGTGGCTTTGATATCCCCGCCAATGCGAAAGTCGGTTTGACCTTTCGCCCGACGGACACAACCGCAGTCAGCTTCGATGTCGAGCACACCTGGTTCAACGATGTGGGTGCTGTCGGCAATGCGTTCTCCAACCTGTTTAACTGCCCGAGCCTCGGTGGCACGGACCTCAGTTCCTGTCTCGGTGGGGATAACGGTGCCGGTTTCGGCTGGGATGACATGACGACCTACAAGATCGGTTACGAATGGGGTCGCGGTTCCGACATGGTGTATCGGCTTGGCGTCAGCCACGGTGATCAGCCGGGAGATGTCCTGATTCAGGGCATGTCAAGCGCAGCGGTCGCTGCCTTGATCGACTTCCCAAGATAGAAACCGTAATACTCGATATTGCTTATGCCAGGCCTTTTCTTCACCAGCTCCTTGCCGCTTGAATCAAGGAATACCAGCGTCGGAGTTATGTCTGCGGCATAGCGCCGGGCGAATTTCGCACCGGAAATCTCCGCGCCGTCGAAGTCCTCCACCGTAAATCCGTCGTCCAGACTGAGCTCACGAAAAACTGCCTGTTCCTGCATCATCCCGGAGCGCATCATCGGAAAAAGAACCTGTTGACGAAGCGCTTCACAAGGCTGGCAACCAGTTTGTGAAACAAAGACCACGATGGGGAAATGCTTTTTCGTGGCCAGCCGCGCATCTGCCACGAAAGAGTCTGCCCAGGTGATCAAGCGCCCGGATTCAGGCGCCTCTGCCCGGCAACAATGCGCGTCAAGGAATGCAAGTGCGCTCTCAACGATGTCATCGGCGTAGAGATCCCGGAAGAAATGGTCCGCGCCGACAATCTCCTCGAAGACGATATTATTTCGATTGACCGACCTCATGTGCTCGGCGAGATTCGGTACCACGCTGTCTTCGCTGCCTGAGAACACAAGCACAGGCAGATCAATCCTGTTCAATAGTGCGGGCGTGTTGGTCGCATCCACCGAACCGTAATAGGACGCGTAGCTCTCTGCGCTGACCGTCGCGCTGGAACAGTGCAAGAATGGCACATCGAGCAAGCGCCCATTTTCCCCGGCCCGCTGCAAATTCTCCTCGCGATCTGCACTCACCGGCTCGCCGCCACTGGACGGAGCGATTAAAATGGCAGCCACTATGTCCGGATCATGCTCAGCAATAAACCGGGCAATCTGATTGCCGCCGCGAGAATGTCCGAGCAGAACAATCTCTCCGGCATCCATCGACTGCAACCACGAAAGCCAGGCACCCAGTTCCGTGTCGGCATCTTCCATCGTGTGCGTATGTTCTGCATCACAGGGCAGGAATCCGTGCCGGTCGTCGACGCCCAGACTCAGGTTGATGGCCAGCGAATTACGACCGTTCTCAGCAAACAGAGCCTGCAGCGTCGTCACGATCTCCATGCCATTGTGGGCCAGCGTTCCGTGCACGATGAGAATGACGCCAGCCGCCAGCGTTTGCTCTCCGGCCAGGACCAGTTCACCGTTTAACGTCAAGCCGTCGTGCTGCAGTTTCACCTCGTCAGCGCAGACCGCAAGAGACGACAGCAGCAAAACCAGAACAGTGTAGACTCGCCGCATCGGGATCCATTGCATACAGGTACGATAGAATATTGTCATTATGCCTCACAACTCGCGTGCCGGCGACAGCGCAAGAGCCAGCCCAAACCATGCTCGGAAACCGTCCTTCCAATCTCCCTCGGTACACTACGCGCAGTCGCATAAATGCGTTCGTTTTTTGTAATTCAGAGGCGTCAGCATGGTACGTATAAAAATTCTTGTTGGCCTAGTGGTGTTCGCGGCAATCATGGGAACGGCGATCACCTTCTGTGCCCTGCAGCCGGTCGAACCCGCATCTGATGCCGTGCAGCCGGTAGAATCCGCATTCCGCTTCGTTGAAGCCACCATTGAAGACGTTCAGTCGGCGATCCGCTCGGGCAGCATGTCATGTCAGGCGATTGTCGCTGGTTACCTTGCGAGAATCGAAGCCTATGACCAGCCGTCCGGCTTGAACGCGATCATTTTCACCAACCCCAACGCGTTGACCAAGGCGGCAGAAATAGACCGCAAGATCGCAGCCGGAGAAACTCTCGGGCCGCTCTTCTGTGCACCCGTGCTATTGAAGGACAATTACGACACCGCGGACATGCCGACCAGCGGCGGTTCCATCGCATTGAAGAACAGCATTCCGCCCGACGACGCCTTCATGGTGCGAAAACTGCGCGCAGCAGATGCCATCATCATCGCGAAAACCAACATGGCGGAATGGGCATTTAGCCCGAAACAAACCATCAGTTCTTCCTATGGCAGAACCGCGAATGCTTATGACCTTGATCGAGTCCCTGCTGGATCCAGTGGCGGAACGGCATCCGGCATCGCGGCTAGTTTCGGTGTCATCGGCATGGGCAGCGACACCGGCAACTCGATTCGGGGCCCCTCCTCCCACCTCGCTTTGTTTGGCATTCGCTCAACCCTGGGCCTCACCAGTCGTGATGGCGTCATCCCGCTAGCCTTTGACCGTGATATTGCCGGACCGATGACGCGCACGGTGACTGACGGCGTAAACGTTTTTAACGTGGTCGTCGGCTACGATGCTGCGGATCCGTATACCGAATTCGGCCGGGACAAGGTCGAGAGTGACTACACAAGCTTCCTGGACGCAGATTCACTGCAGGGCAGAAAAATTGGTGTATTGCGCGCACTCGTGGACACCGATGACAGCGATCCGGAAATCACAAAAATATTCGAGCAGGCGCTGCTTGAATTACGGGACGCAGGTGCCGAACTGGTCGATCCATTCGTCATTGAGAATCTTGACAAGCACATGGCTGCCAGCAATTTCTGCGTGCGCTTTCGCTACGACATGCACGAGTATCTGCAATCACTCGGTGACAGTGCACCCATTAAGGATGTTCTCGACGTTCTGGACAGCGGACAATATTCTCCCTACATCAAAGACCGCCTGTCATTCTTCGGCGGTGGTCCCGCCGATGTGCACCCGAAAGATGAGGAAACGCCCTGCCCGGATTTTCCGGATCATCCGGGCAGACAGGCATATCTTGCGGATGTCATCCACTCAATGGATGAGGCTGACGTTGCTGCGGTCGTCTACCCGAGCTGGACCAACCCGCCGGCACACATCGACAAGGCGATCGAGGAATACAAAGGGGACAACAGCCAGCTGGTCGCGCCAGCGACCGGCCTGCCGGCCGTGACGGTTCCGATGGGATACAGCTACGGCCATCTGCCGGTCGGATTGCAGATTCTTGGCCGGCCTTATGCAGAAGGTTTATTGATTGGGATGGCGTACGCCTACGAGCAGCGCACGCAGCATCGAGTTCCACCGGAACTATTCCCGGAACTTTAAGTAAAAATCTTTTCTTCAGTTCGGCGGGTCGCGCCTCAGGAGACGCTCCTACAGCGGTGCCAGTAGAACAATTGCAGGAGCGTCACCTGAGGCGCGACCCGCAATAATTGGCCAAAGCAAATAACGCAAAGATTAGCCAGCACCGGATTACAGGCCACCCAGAATCCGATACGGAGGCATGTCCTTATTTCTATTCGTCATTAGTCTATCCAGGTGCTGCGCCACCACAGACCCGCCAATGTACTGTAGCCAAGATCCCGGCGAACGATTCGCTGTTTGCTATCGAGCATGTAATACGTCGGAAAAGCATAAACGTTCCAGTCACTGGCGATTTGACGGTTGCCTAGCAATACGGGAACTGAAATCTCGTGACGATCGACATATGCCTGTACTTCAGCCGTTGTTTGCCAATCCAGGGCCACCATCAATATATCGAGTTCGCTGTCGCTTCTAATCTCCCTCAAGTGTTCGATATTGCCGGAACTTGCTGCACAGACGCCGCACCAGGGAGCGAAAAAATACACCAGCGTTGCCGATGCTGAACGCTCGCTCAAATCAATGGACATTCCATCCAGTGACGTCGCGCTCAATTTGGGTGCCGCCTGCTCACCGGTCGGCAACAGTCCGTTTGTCTGGTACGCGTAGAACAGCAGCAAGAGCACGACGAATGCCGCACCTTCCGCCGCATACGACAAGATGGTTTTGGTTTTTTTCTTCATGAAAAGGTGTGTTGCGCCTGTAAGGGCGCCATCATACTACGATCTTCCATTTCACTCGAAGTGCTGCTACCGGGGTTGGACATCAGGGTATCGAAGTAATCACGACTCACTGCCATGAAAATCAAAACGACCCCGCCATCCCCCAACCTCTCCCACATCGAAGACGGTCCCCACGTCCCCGCGGCGCGGGAGGAGTGGGGATCGGTAGGCCTGAATCCAGCGACGATGTCTCCGGCAGGTCTCAACGTCAAAATTGAACACTCGTTTCAGTCTCTCAGCTTAAGGCTTATTGCCAAGGATGGCATGTATGCCGGTTTTGCAGGAGCAAAAACCGGTCATCGTGACTTAGGGCGCGGTTACGCCTTTATTATTAAGCAAGGCCCGAATGGTTTTGAGCAAGGCTTGCGAGTTATAGGGTTTGCCGATCAGATTTTGATGCAAACTCTCATCAAAAATACCCGCATTCGATGTCTCGGTAAAACCGCTGGCCAGCTGAATTTTTATGGCGGGATAATTTTCCTGCACTATGGCCGCCAGCTGATAACCGTCCATCCCTGGCATAATGACATCGGACAACAGCAGATCGATGTGCTCACGCTCAAGGATTTGCAATGCCAGTTTGGCGTTTTCGGCACGAAATACCCGGTAACCTTGCTGGCCTAGCAGTTCAGCTGTGAAATTGAGCAGGGCTGTTTCATCGTCCACAACAAGGATATTTTCCTTGCCCCTCAAATCGATAACATCCTCGCTGCTTTCTATAGCCGCATCGACATCGCCACCAAGATAACGCGGGAAATAAAGCACGAATTTGCTGCCACGGCCGTGTTCCGAATAGACCTTGACGGTGCCGCCGGACCGTTTTATAAAACCAAAAACTTGTGAGAGTCCAAGCCCCGTGCCTTGTTCGCCCTTGGTAGAGAAAAAGGGATCGAATATTTTTTCCCTGGTCGCTGCATCCATGCCAATGCCGGTGTCTGTGAGTGTGAGCTGAACATAATCGCCCGCCTTTAGACCGAGCATCAGTGCATCGAGCGTGTTGAGCGTTTGGTTAACGGTGCCGATGGTCAGCTCGGCGCCCGATTCCTTGTCTTGCATGGCATGCATGGCGTTAATGCTCATATTGAAAATCGCGTCTGCCAGGTCGCTGCTATCCAGCTGGACGGGCCATACCTCATCGGCGAGATCAAGCAGCAGTTTAATGCGCATAGTCTGCCAGCTCGGGCTTATCCGCCAGCATGTTTTCAAGCAATTCGGCATAACCGGTCACCACGCCCAGCATATTGTTGAAGTCATGCGCGATACCGCCGGTCAGTTTGCCCAGCGCATCCATTTTCTGGCTGCGGCGGAGTTGTTCTTCCTGTTGTTTGATTAGCGTTAAATCCTGGCAAGTACCGATAAAGCGCCGCTTGCCCGTCTCATCCGCGGGTAACTCCGCTACCGACAAACGCATTGGAAAGGTCTCTTTGTTTTTGCGCAGACCCTCCACTTCTCGGCCAATACCTATTATGTGCGCATCGCCGGTTTCCAGATAATGTTGCAAGTAACCATCGTGTTTACCGGTATGAGGATCGGGCATGAGTCGCTTGATATTTTGCCCGACGACTTCGGCAAAGCGATAACCGAATAGCGTTTCAGCCGTTTTATTAAAGCTGACTATATTGCCTGTTTCGTCGATGGTAATCACCGCATCCACCATGAAATCAAGGATTTCTCGTTGCTCCTGCTCTTTAACCAACAATGCCTGTTGCGCTTTGTGTTCGGCGGTAATATCCAGCACCAGGGAAACCGCGCCGATGACCGTGCCGGCCCCGTCTCTAAGCGGCGTATTGTGCCATTCGCATAGAATAATGCTGCCATCCTTGGCGACGTTTTCATTAATGCTCTTGGTGCCCCCGGTTTGCGCCATCAAGTCTTGCCATACCTGCTGGACGTCGACCACGGCGCTTTCAGGCAGCATGATATCGACAAATTCATGACCTTTGACTTCATCCAGGGAATAACCGAAAATGTCCCCTGCAGCCGCGATCCAGTCAATTATCT
>JADFNG010000115.1 GCA_022563505.1 Pseudomonadota bacterium
CGGGCACCGCCTCGGTCTATGCCGAACGGGTCACCGGCGGGCGCTTTATTGATATCGATATCAACCGGCTGGCGGCGGCGCGCTTCGGGCTCAATATCGTCGATATACAGAACATCATCCGCACCGCGGTCGGCGGCATGACCGTGACCGAGAGCGTTGAGGGGCGCGAGCGTTATCCGGTCAATCTGCGCTACCCGCGGGAATATCGCGATTCCGTTGAAAAGCTCCGTGACCTGGCCATTGTCACCCCGTCGGGGGCGCAAATCCCGCTCAGCATGGTGGCTGAAATCAGCATATCCGCAGGGCCGGGCCTGATCCGCAGCGAGAACGCGCGGCTCAACGGCTGGATTTATATCGACATCGCCGGTCGCGATATCGGCTCCTATGTGGCCGATGCCCAGGCGGCGGTGGCCGACCGCGTGACGCTGCCCGAGGGTTATTCGCTGGGCTGGTCGGGCCAGTATGAATATATGGAGCGCGCGAAAGCCAGGCTGAAGCTGGTGGTGCCGGCGACGCTGGTGGTCATTCTGCTGCTGCTGTACCTGAACTTCCGTAACCTCGCCTCGGTGGCCATCATCATGGGCACGCTGCCGCTCTCTCTGGTCGGCGGTTTCTGGCTGCTCTACCTGCTCGATTACAACATGTCCGTGGCGGTGGGCGTCGGCTTCATCGCGCTGGCCGGGGTTGCGGTCGAGATCGGCGTGCTGATGATTGTCTATCTCGATCAGGCTCTGGCGCGGAAGAGGGACGAGGTCGCCGAGGCGGGCCGCGATTTCGGCATCGAAGACCTGCGGGAGGCCATCATAGGCGGCACGCTGATGCGGGTCCGGCCAATCATCATGACCGTCTCGGTCATCATCGCCGGGCTGCTGCCCATCATGTTCGGCTCGGGCACCGGGTCCGAGGTGATGCGCCGCATCGCCGCGCCCATGGTCGGCGGCATGGTCAGCGCCACGATTCTGACCCTGATAGTCATACCGGCACTGTTCCTGATCTGGCGCGGTCGCACGCTGAATCAAATGGAGCAAGAGCCATAATCAGTTGGCTGCAACACGGTCGCAGGCGACGACCTTCGAGTCCGGCAACGGGGCTTGGGCTGGCGGCGGACCTGTTGTAGTATCCGCCCCACGGTCGGGGCGTGGCGCAGCTTGGTAGCGCACCTGTCTCGGGGTCAGGGGGTCGGAGGTTCAAATCCTCTCGCCCCGACCAATTTCCTTTCCCCTCAGAAAATTGACGCGCATGGCTGGTGCACGCTTGTCTGCGTTGTCCAGCAGTCGCCGTTAGCGTGACAAAATGGCGGTTTTACGAGCGCCGTTTTACGGCGAAGTCCGCAATCGTAATCATTGCGTCTTTATAGATCGAATCGGGTATACCGGACAAGGCAGCGATGGCCTCATCGGCAGCCTCCTGAGCACGCGCTGCTGTGTATTTCAGGGCACCGGTGGATTGAATAATCGCCTGTATGTCGTGCAGTTTCTCCAGGCCGTCGGCTTCGATGGCGGCGCGGATCATGGCCCGTTCTGCGGCGGTGCCTTTTTCCATCGCATAGATCAAAGGCAATGTCGGCTTTCCTTCTGCGAGATCATCGCCCAGATTCTTACCCAGTTCCTCAGGCGATGCATCGTAGTCAAGTGCATCATCGACCAGCTGGAATGCGGTCCCGAGAGACCGCCCGTAGGCGATCATCACCGCCTCGTCGGCGGGGTCTCGATTTGCCAGGATGGCGGCAATTTGTGCTCCGGCTTCAAAAAGCCGTGCTGTCTTGCGGTATATCACCAAACTGTAGATTTCTTCGCTGACATCCGGATCATGCACATTCATGAGTTGCATGACTTCGCCGGCAGCGATGGTATTGGTCGCGTCTGCGAGTATTTGCATGATGGACATGTGGCCGATTTCGACCATCATTTGAAACGCCCGTGAATACAGGAAGTCGCCGACCAATACGCTGGCCTGATTACCGAATACCGTATTCGCCGTGTCGCGCCCGCGGCGTCTGGCTGAGCCATCCACGACGTCATCGTGGAGGAGCGTTGCCGTGTGAATGAATTCAATGATTGCGGCTGCGTTGATGTGCTGGTTGCCGGTGTAGCCGAGCGCCCGCGCCGCCAACAATACGATCAGTGGTCGCAGTCGTTTGCCGCCACTGGTTACAATATATGCGGATACCTGGGAGACCAGCGCGACGTCACTGCTAAGGCTTTCGCGGATCAATGTATCGACCGCGCGCATGTCGGTGCTGGCGAGGTCATTGACGTCGGCAAACGCGGTAGAAACGGTCTTGTTTTCGGCGGCCTGCATTGCTTCGCCGATAATGCCTGAAAAGCGGATTCTTGGCGACCGGTTCTGCAATTCAATGCCTTTTTGGTCGAAAGGCAAGCCGTTGAATTAAAGTGGAATTTTTCTCTCTGCAGCGTTGACCCGGAGGCTTCAAATCTATAGAATTCCGGCTCCCTTGGGGCTGCAGTCTCGCCGGACGCCGGTCTTCGGTCGATCAGATTTCCCAAGTTTTCTTATTTTTCAGCAAGTTGCAATCTATTGCGAGTTGCAAAATGGAGTACGTGACAATGTACGCAGTTTTTCGCACTGGCGGCAAACAGTATCGAGCCAAAACAGGCGAACGCCTGCAGGTTGAAAAACTCGACGTCGAAGAAGGCGCAGTGGTCAGTTTTGACGAGGTCTTGCTGGTGGGTGAGGGCAGTGATGTCAAGGTCGGTAGTCCGCTGCTTGAGGGTACTTCCGTGACCGCAACGGTCTTGCGTCAGGGCAAGAGTCGAAAGGTGCCTGTCGTCAAGTTTCGGCGACGCAAGAACTATCTGCGTCTGGGCACCCACCGGCAGTTCTTCACCGAGGTGGAGATAACTGCCATTGGCGCGAGCAGCAAAGCGGCACCCGGAAAGGCGGCTGCAAAGACCGCTGCGAAGAAGCCTGCAGCCAGGAAAACGGCAACGAAAAAGCCGCCAGTAAAGGAAGCAGCGGCGAAGAAGCCGGCTGCGAAGAAGGCCGCGACGAAAAAGGCGGCGAACAAGAAAGTAAGCAAGAAAACGAGCAAGTAGATTCATATAGAATGGGCGAGCCAAGGCACAATATGTGACCGGCTCCATGAAACGAAAGGAATATTGCAGTGGCTCATAAAAAAGCAGGCGGCAGTACCAAGAACGGTCGCGATTCGGAAGGTAGACGGCTGGGCGTCAAAATGTACGGCGGGCAAAAGGTGATTGCCGGTAATATCATCGTGCGTCAGCGTGGTACGCACTTTCATCCTGGGCTGAATGTTGGCATCGGTCGCGACCACACCTTGTTCGCGAAGCAGGACGGTACGGTTGAGTTCCGCAGGAAGGGACCGAAAAACCGTCAGCACGTCAACGTAATCTGAAGACAGGCGGCATCAGCCGCACCGGCCGATGCACGCTAAAGCCCCGCTATGCGGGGTTTTTCGTTTTACGATGGGGCCGTCTTGCCCGCTGCATATAAGCGTATATTCAGACCATGAGATTTGTTGACGAAGCCACTATCCGAGTCAAAGCAGGCAACGGCGGTCACGGTTGCCTGAGTTTCCTGCGCGAAAAATTTGTCGCCAAGGGTGGACCGGACGGCGGTGACGGCGGTCGTGGCGGCAGTGTTTACCTGGTCGCAACCGATGCCACGAGTACATTGGCGGACTTTCGGGTGGCAAGGCGATACGGTGCCGAGAATGGCAAACCCGGCGCGGGCAGGAACCGCACGGGGAAATCGGGTGATGATCTCGACGTCGTCGTGCCTTGCGGCACGGTGGTGCACGACGTTGACACCGGTGAACTCATTGGTGACCTGACCGCGATCGGGCAGCGACTCAAGGTTGCAGAAGCCGGACATCCAGGTCTTGGCAATACGCGTTTCAAGAGCAGCATCAATCGTGCACCGCGAAAGACGACACTCGGTAGCCCGGGCGAAGCTCGACACCTGCGCCTGGAACTCAAGATCATTGCTGATGTCGGTTTGGTCGGCATGCCGAATGCCGGCAAGTCGACATTGATCCGGGCATTGTCTGCCGCCAAACCAAAAGTAGCGGATTATCCGTTCACAACCTTGTACCCGAACTTAGGTGTCGTCGGTGTGGGTCCGTTGCAAAGCTTCGTCATGGCCGATATCCCGGGATTGATTGAGGGGGCGTCAGAAGGTCAGGGTCTGGGCATTCAATTTCTCAGGCACCTTCAGCGTACGCGTTTGCTGCTGCATCTGATCGATATCGCACCGATTGACGAGTCGATAGAGCCGGCTAAAGAGTTTCGTTCGATTGAAAAAGAACTCGGCAAGTTTTCGGAGGATTTGTCCGTGAAACCGCGCTGGCTGGTCATCAACAAGATAGATTTGCTGGCGGAAGACCAGCGCCCCGCGGCACGTCAAATGTTGCTCGACGAGCTGGGCTGGGACGGGCCCGTCTTCGAGATCAGTGCAATCACCGGTGCCGGCACTGAGAAATTGGCACAGGCGGTCATGCTTGAGTTCGAACGGGTGGACGAACTCGCTGCCGAGGAAGCTTTGTCACAGACCGAATAAGCGCTCGCCAGCAGCATGAATTATGGCAGCGTGATATGCGCCGCGGGCGACCGCCCCTGCAGGATGATTGCATGGCGCCCATTTGCATTATGTCGTGTTACCGGGCCGCCAGGCTCCTGCCCGATTGGCCATAATCGCAGTGCCCCGACGACAAATTGACCGTTGGTCTGTCGTCGCCCACCACCTGTCGGAATTCTCCAGAATAGACCGCAGAATGCGACGTCATTCACGCCTCTACAGCGCACAGATCCTCATAATGGCCTGAGTTTCCGGTTAGTTCGGGTAGTGAGAACAGGGGCAGGTTATGTTAAGTAAAAGGCAAATCGGCTTTACGTTGATTGAATTGGTGACGACGCTTGCTGTTTCCACCATGCTTATCGCGATGGCGGTGCCTGGCGTCAACACGTTTCTGATGAATTCTCGCCAATCTTCCGGCGTCAATAACCTTGTATCGGCGATGCACCTGGCACGCAGCACGGCGATTACGAAAAACACCCGGATCACCGTTTGTGTGAGCAGTGATGGCGAGGACTGTGATAACAGTGACTGGAACCAGGGCTGGATTGTGTTTGCCGATGCAGACGCTGATCAAACAGTCGATCCTGGTGAAATCATCCTTGGCGCCGGGGCAGGCGTTACCGGTTTGACCATCGAGTCGACAGAATTTTCGAAATTCTTCATGTATCGACCCAATGGTCGAGTTATGAACGCAACCGTCAACGCCAATTCCGGCGAGTTCATCGTCTGCGATAGTCGTGGTGATGAACATGTCCGGGTCATCATCGTGGACTCCGCGGGCCGTCCGCGGCTTTCGGAAACCAGATCGGATGGCAGCGCTCCCAGCTGCTCCTGATCATTTACTTCGAGTAACCGCATGATGCGTTCCAGTAATCAAAATCAGAAGGGATTTTCTTTGATTGAGCTCCTTGTGGCCGTCGTTATTTTCAGCGTTGGACTCCTGGCCATTGCGGGCCTGCAAACCGTGTCGAAAAAAGCGAACTTCGAGGGTATGCAAAGGGCAACGGCTACGCAGATCGCGAATGGATTGCTCGAAGACATGCGCACCAATGGTGCAGGCATGTTGGTCTACCTCGCGGCCGGCGATTTCGGTGGCGGCGTATTGGGCAACGAGCCGGTACCTGCTTGTTCGGGCGCAGCACCTTGCAATGCACTGCAGAAAGCAGCGCACGATCTCTGGTTTTGGGAGAGCGTGGTTGACGGAGATCAGGAGACCAACGCTAACGGATCGGCAGGCGGGGTGGTTTCACCCACCATTTGTGTTAACGGCCCCATCGGTGGCGGAGCAGGGATATATGTGGTGACCGTCGCATGGTACGGGAGCGTTTCGTTGAATGACTCGGGCATCAGCAATTGTGGCGCTGCATCCGGAAAGTACGGTGCGGGCAACCCGAATCGCCGCCTCGTTCGATTACCCACTTTTATTGATCCATCCATCTAGGGCCGAATAAAAATGATGCATGTCCGGAAGCGAAAAAGTCAGAGTGGTATGACCATGGTCGAACTCATGATCGCGATGATGCTGTCCATGGTGGTTGGAGCCGCAATCATTACTGTTTTTGTCAACAATAGTTACAGTTTCAAGCAGGACGACAATGTATTGCGCATGCAAGATGACGCCCGCTTCGCACTGAGTGAAATCGCCCGTGACCTGAGCATGGCGGGACACTATGCCGACCTGCTGGTACCCGGTTCCGTTACTCCGGATATCAGTCTGGCAATCGGAACAGACTGTGGACCTGCCGGTCAGCCGAACTGGGTTTACCAGACCGTTGTGGCAGGAACTGCAACCAGCCTCTCTGTTGTCGCTGTTGATAATGCGACACCGGCAAATGCCCTGGCCAATTTCTCCTGCATAGCGGCCGGTACATTCCAGGCCGGTACGGACATTGTCTCAATCAAGCGTGTTGTAGGTGCCAGGACGGCTGTTCCTGCAGCCAGCAACATCTATCTGCGCACCAACGGAACGGTTGGGCTTCTCTATCGGGAACCGATGGCTGGTTCCCCTCTCGATGAGGTGCCATTGCCTCGGGCCGAGTGGGAGTAC
>JADFNG010000116.1 GCA_022563505.1 Pseudomonadota bacterium
AATAACCCGGGTACGGTTGCCACGAAATTTTTCAAGGCCGGCGTGCGAACCAACGTAGACGATCTTGTCGCCGAGAGATGCCACGGCTTCTGCGCGAGGATTGTCGTCATCCACTGTCCAGATGACACCGTTTTGCAAAATCAGGTCTGCTTCTTGTGCCTGCGCAGTAACGCACAGTACGGCCAGAAGACAGCCGCTTCCTGTCATTCGAATGAACGTATTCATTGCACCTCCCAGTCACACACATCGCAATGCGGTGAAATATCGTTTTCCAGCAGCACCTCGAAGATCAATTTGCGCCACGTTTCATTCGGCGCCCACACAGAATTCATATCCTCTTTGGCGTCTTCCAGCGAAACGTCCTGATAAATGACGCGGTACAAAAAACTGAATGCAGACGCGCGAAAGTTCACCTGGCAATGCAACAGCGTCTTTTTCTCCGGCGCCTGCTCCATGATTGCCGCAAACATATAAAAATCATTTTTTCCTGGCGCCTCCCATGCCACAGGAAGATGCACGTAATCCATACCGAGATTCTTTACTATACGGTCTTCCCCGACCAGCGAGCTTTCATGGTCACTGTAGGCAAGATAAATGACGCGCTCAACATGATTTTCCTGCAGTGTTCCCAACTGGGCCTCTGTCGGCTGGCCCGAGCTCGAAAAGATTTTCGAATACTCACTATAATTGGTAATCGAGTCCGGACTTTGTGCCATTGCCGGGACGGCGATGCCGAGCCCGGCAAACGCGAAAATACAAACCAATCGACCAAGTCTTCTCATAATTGTGCAGCCCGGAGTCCTGACAGGGCCATCATTATCCACTTGAATGGCTGGAAATCCAGTGCGAGCAGCGCTCAGCCAAAATACCCAATAAGTAATCGCCGAAAAAGGACTCGCAGATTACGGATGCTCACTGATCCCAACGAAGTCATCGACCGCGCAGCCTGACACGCGACCGATGTTCGAAATCAGATGATGTGATAACGTGAGCCCGTATTCAACGGGGCGAGCATCATGCAAAGACTGGTTTCTACCTGCTGCATACTTGTGTATGCGTTGACCGCTGCCGGGCATGAGTCCAGATCACTTGATGAACTGCTGGCGGGCTGGGGTTCCGACCCGAACGACGCAGTCGTCAAAGTAGAAACGCTTAAACCCGGATTGCATGCATTGTTCGCTGCCGGCGGAACGGCCGTTGTATCCATCGGCGACCAGGGTGTTCTCATGGTTGACGATCAATTCCCGCAAGTCCTGCCAAAGTTGAAAAAGGCCATTCATGAACTGGGTGGCGGTGATATCGATTTCGTGATCAATACGCACTGGCATTTTGATCACGCCGACAACAACCCGCAACTTGGTGCCGAAGGCGCCTGGATCGTGGCACACGCGAATTCGCGCCAAAAGATGATCGGTACGACAACCATTTTGTACGACGGCTACTCCTACGATCAACCCCCCTACCCGTTGGCAGGATTGCCCGTCTTTACGTTCGATGACCGCATGCAGGTACATTTCAACGGACAGAAAATAGAGTTACTGTACTTCGGTGCTGCCCACACAACCGGTGACGCCATCATCTGGTTCCGTCGTGACAACGTGGTACATGTCGGCGATTTATACAGCTCCGGGTATCCGTACATTGACGCCGCCAACGGCGGTACGCTCGCGGGCCTGATCGCAGTCTGCCGCAGTATCGCCGCCGTCGTCGATGAAGACACCATCATTGTGTCCGGCCACAGCGGCATTGCGGCGTACGGCGACCTGATCGATTACATTGCGATGCTGGAAGATGCGCACAAAAGGATCGGCAACCTCATTGACTCCGGATACTCGCTCGAGGACATTCTCAACGACATACCCGGTGCGGGATTCGACCTGAGTCGTGGCGATCCCACGCTCTTTTTGAACATGGCTTACCTAAGTTTCGCGCATTAGACGAACGACATTTCAGGGGACAGAATTGACCACATCAACGGCAACCAGCCCGCAAAAGGGCCACCTCGTACGCGCCATCGGATTGTTCGGTGTCGCCATGCTTGCGCTGAACGCCGTCATCGGCGCCGGAATATTTGCACTGCCTGCAACGGTCGCCGCACGCGCCGGTTTGATGAGCCCCTGGCTGTTTCTCATCATCGGCACACTGGTCATTACCATCGTCCTGACCTTTGCGGAACTCGCCAGTTATTTCAGGGAGTCCGGTGGCCTGGTCCTGTATACAACCACCGCCTTCGGCCCGCTGGTCGGCTTCGGCACCGGCTGGATTTACTTTATCAGCCGAGTGTCGGCATTCGCCGCCAACTCCACCGTGTTAGCGCTGTATCTTGGCACCGTCTGGCCATGGGTTGCTGCAGGCATCGGTCGAACGGTACTCATTACCGCGCTGTGCGTCGCACTGACCTATGCAAATTACACCGGCGTGAAAGATGGCGTGCGCACGCTCGCTGTCTTCACATTCATGAAGCTGACACCGATTGCATTGCTGCTCATCGTCGGCTTGCAACACGTTTCGGCCGACACATTTTTTCCGTCCGAGTTTCCGGTCATTGAAGACCTGGGCGGCACTGTGCTGCTCCTGATCTATGCGTTCGTTGGCTTCGAATCGACGAGCATCGTATCGGGTGAATCCAAAAATCCCAGGCAATCGGTGCCCAAAGCGATGGTGAACACCCTGATCGGGATTGGCATACTGTATTTCCTGATCGTTCTGGTTTACGTCTCCGTCTTGCCGAATGCGGGTGAGGAAGGCACATCCTTGATTACCGTCGGCGAAGTCCTGTTTGGCCCGGTCGGGCTGATTGCCATCACACTTGCCGCCGTTTTCTCGATCGGTGGAAACCTGGCCGCCATCATGCTGGCGGTCCCGCGGCTCACCTACGCCATGGCAGAACATAATTTACTGCCAAAATGGTTTGGCGTCATCAACAAGAAACACTCAACACCCGGCAACTCGATAATTTTTCTCGGCGCGTTAGCCCTCGTGCTGGCCTTGACCGGTTCGTTTGTGCAACTGGCCATCGCGAGTTCACTCACGCGGCTGATCTCCTACATACTTTGCATCGCTGCGCTGCCAACCATTCGCCGTCAGGCAGGCGAGGAGGTTCGGGCGCAAGCCTATCGACTCAAGGGCGGCTACTCAATCCCGGCTGTCGCGATGATTGTGTGCGTCTGGATCGCCGCTCAATCCAAACCTGAGACGTGGATTTTCACCGGCAAGTTACTGCTTATCGGACTGGTTTTTTACGTTATTGCACGCGTAGCAAAAAAGCGGCGCGACGGCTAGCACGCGCTACTCACGCTCTGCCGCAAGCGCCTCCAGACGGGCGGCTTCGAATTCGTCGCCTTCGTTCCACGCAGGCATTTCATCGGCATTCGCGATGGCCAGCCCGGTACGAAATCCAAGCACCGCGTCGGCGATCATGCCGTCGAAATTCCAGCTATCGTCGTATTCGTCGCTCGGCTGATGATAGTTCACATCCGTGTAGTGATTCTGCTGCGCTTTACCCCATTCTGCCGGCCGATCCACGAAGTCAGTACCCGTGTCGAGATACATCGCGGGCACGCCAATTTTGGCAAAACTGAACTGGTCTGAACGATAGAAATAACCGCGATCGGAAAATTGATCGGCTTTGACCACCCGCCCCTGCTCTGCAGCGATCGCCGTCACGATGCCGTCAATCGACGACTTGCCAAGCCCAACGAAGGTCACGTCGTGTGTATCGCCCCAGATATTGCCACCATCGAAATTCAGGTTCGCGGCAATCTTGCCGGGCGAAAATGTCGGCTGCTCCGCGTAGAATTTCGATCCCAGCAATCCCTGTTCTTCCGCACCCACCAGGGCGATAAGAATTGAGCGGCGCGGCGCTTCCGGCATTGATTTAAGCGCCTGCGCAATGGCCATCACCAGCGAAACGCCGGCAGCATTATCCATGGCACCGTTGTAGATGGCATCGCCCTCTTCGTTCGGCGTACCGATGCCCAGGTGATCGTGATGCGCGGTGTAAATAACGACCTCATCACGAAGTTCCGGATCGCTACCGGGTAACAAGCCAAGCACATTGGCCGTTGAGACACGATTCAGCGCCACATCCATGGCAATCGAGGTGCTAATACCCAGGTGCACCGGCTCGAAATCGCGATTGTCGGCGGACTCTCTCAGCGTATCGAGGTCGTAACCGGCCAGCGCAACCAATTCGCGAGCCGCCTCCTCGGTCACCCACGCGTTGATCTGGTTACGAGGTTCATCTCCGGCCGGCAACTCGAATTGCTCGCCCGACCAGGATGTCTGCACGACCTGGAAGGGGTAGCCCGCTGACGGGGCTGTATGAATAATGATGGTCCCTGCTGCACCCTGCATTGCCGCACTCAGCTGTTTGTAATCCCAGCGGCCGTACCATAGTCGGGTCTCGCCTTCGAACAACTCCGGATCCCAGTCCGGATCATTGTTCATGATCAGCAAAACCTTGCCGGTGAGATCCTGCCCCTTGAAATCATCCCAGTCGTATTCGGGCGCCTGGATGCCATAGCCGACAAACACGATCTCTGCATTTTCGATGACGGCACGTTCGGACTGCACGCCGCTCGCAACGATAAACTGGTCCCATTGTTTTAACGTGAGCGATTTTTCATCGTTGCTGAATACCCATTCGCCGGGTTGTTCCGAGGTCACGCCAATCAGGTCAAACGGCTGCTCCCAGCTGCCGTCAGCCGCGCCCGGAAGAAGACCCATAGCATCCATTCGTTCGGCCAGGTATTTTCTCGCAGCGGCATCGCCGCGACTGCCCGGGCCACGCCCTTCGTATTTGTCGTCGGATATTTCGATGACGTATGCACGCATCAATGCCGCCGTAATTTGCAGGATCGCGGTCTCGGCCGCAGAATTTTCGTTTGCAGACTCACTCTCCTGCGTCACGACCGGAGCGGATGGCGCATCGTCGCTGCTGCAACCAAAACCACTCATCGCGAACAGGAATGAAACTGCAATTGACAGCAATCGAAACGTCATTGGGATACTCACCTGGGCTTCCTAAAGGGTCGGCAACCTTAGCACACGCGACGTGATCGCAGGTGCAAGCTGCAATGACCGGCAGACCGGACTAAGGAACTTCTGATTTATTCTGGAGCCAAGATACGAGTTTACGAACAAAGCAGAGGTTCCTTAACTGAAAACCTCGTTCAGGAATACCCACATGGCATCCCAGGAACGATGATCCGCCGTCGGATCGTATTGCATGCCATTTTCCGGCGCTTCCGCCTCGGGATTGGTAAACGCATGCATGCAATTGCCATATGCGTGCAATTGCCAGTCAGCACAGTGGCTTGCCATTTCGTCAGCGAACGACATTACCTGCTCCGGTGGCACGAGCGGGTCCTGCCAGCCGTGCAGAACCAGGACCTTGCTGGATAATTGCGTGCCCTCCGTGTTACCGGGCGCTCCCAGCAAACCGTGAAAACTCACCACACCGCGCAGATCGGCGCCGGTCCGCGCAAGATCGAGAACACACAAACCACCAAAACAAAAGCCAATCGCTGCCGTTCGACTGCTGTCCACCTCTTTTTGTGCCGACAATTGCTCAAGCGCCAGCTGCATGCGCCGCTGCAACATCGCGCGATCATCGAGAAACGGCTGCATTAATGCCGCATTTTCGTCGGCATTCCCGCCCCTCACACCACAGCCGTACAGATCGAGTGCAAATCCAACATAGCCAAGCTCCGCCAGATGCTCCGCCTTTCTATCCTCGAAATCGGCACGTCCGGCCCAGGCATGCGACACCAGCACGCCGGGGCGAGGGCCAGCCACGGCTTCGTCCCAGGCCATGTATGCGGCGAGCACGGTATCGCCATCCTTGTACTCAATCTCTCGTGCCTGAATACTCAAATCGTTGTCTCCCCAATCGCCCGCCAGCCAGTGCTACTTGCCTGCAACACCGAGTCCATAATGCCAAAAAATGCGGTCTTTTGCGCCTTGCTCGCTGATTTTGCCCGAATTGACCACTTTCACGGCAAACCAGAGCGAAACGACCGATTTGCCGCTAACGACCGTCCAATGGCATGTACAGCCCGCGTTTCGGGACTTTTTGCCCCCCTGTACAAGTTTTTAGCACGCAGGACTTGAGATTCTTGGTCTCAGCAACGACAATAGCGCAGCAATTTGCCCTTGAAAGTTCTGCACTTACAATAAGTTGGGCGTTCATAATAAACCGGATTGGCCTGCAGCGTGACTGAATCTTCAGATGGGGCGAGGGGGACATTAGTTTTGAAAATTGAGATAACACCATCGCGGAACAATATCGAGTTCCAGGCGGGAGGGTTTGCCACGTTGGTGGACGCGCTCGATTATGCGGCGACGGGCGCCACGGGCGCTAATTTCTTTACCGGGCGGGGCGAACAATCCGCCCGCCTGCCCTACCACGAATTACGGCGTCAGGCCCGCGTGTTAGCGCGCAAACTGCTGGGGCTTGGCCTCAGGAAAGGCGATCGAATGGGACTGGTTGCAGAAACCAACCCGGACTTCCTGGTGTTTTTCTTTGCCTGCCAATACGCGGGCCTGGTCCCGGTTGCA
>JADFNG010000033.1 GCA_022563505.1 Pseudomonadota bacterium
GGTCATGTGTGCAACGTTTGTCCTGGAATCGGCTGACCATTCACCCATGGAATGCGGATGGTCCTTCGCATATTGTTTCACCGCTGCGGCCACGCGCCGGTCTGAGTTGCCTTCCCTGAGAACCGGATTTACTGCGCTGCCAAGAACCTTCGAATACTGCTTCTGCACTTTCCGTTGCTCGTCGTCGTGCGGTTCTTCCGGATAATCCGGTACGGCGATGCCCTGCGAT
The DNA here is from genome assembly GCA_022563505.1 of Pseudomonadota bacterium. GTDB lineage: Bacteria > Pseudomonadota > Gammaproteobacteria > Steroidobacterales > Woeseiaceae > JAADHU01. The sequence continues at coordinate 230 of JADFNG010000033.1, forward strand.
TGCAATTCACTGATTGCTGCCTGGAGCTGTGGAATCGAGGCACTGATGTTGGGCAGTTTGATGATGTTCGCTGTCGGTGATTTCACCAGGACGCCAAGTTCGGCGAGGGTGTCCGCACGTTGCTGATCTGCGGGGAGGCGATCCGAAAAATTGGCCATTATCCTGGCTGCAAGTGAGATGTCACTGGTTTCCACATTAATACTGGCGGGTCGTGTAAATGCCTGCACAATGGGCAGAAACGAATAGGTGGCCAGGGCCGGTGCTTCGTCCGTCTGCGTATAAATAATTTTGGCTGTGCTCATGATCTTCCTTGCGTTTCCTGACCGGATTATCTGCGATCTACGATTAACTGTGGACCGCTGCGGCCAAACACATGTTTTGTGAAAGTGCCATACACATGGCCGCACTCATCGCAATGAGAGACGTAGAACCAGGGTGTATTTTCACGTGATTTTTCGACGCTGGGTGTCGCTACGATTTTGTCTATTCCGCTTGCAGAACAAGCCGGACATTTTGGATCTGCCATGGGTTATTCGCTCTTTTGATAATGGTTTTTGACGACCGATGCTGTCCTAACGGCGTAATTTCTCGAGAATCTGGGTGGTCACGTCGGTCGTGCGGTAGTAGCCGTGCCGCTCAGCCATCTGTTTGAACGCAAGGTCCCGCTCCGATGCTGTGGCATACCAGTGCAGTGATTCCCAATCGCTGCCAAGCAGTCGTTCAAATGTGTCTCCGGGCGGTAGTGAGACTTTGATGCCAAAAGGCCGTTCGGCGCCGGCAGTATCCGGTTTTACCAGGTTGTGTTGATGACAAAATTCCACCGCATAAGCCTCTCTTGGATCGGGCGAGGAGTATATCGCACGCCAACTACGCTGTCTGCGGGTTACTTGCCATACCATTCCCTGCGCGGCAGCAGAATCCTTAGCGATCAGGCCCGCGCATAATTCTGCTACGATATTGCAGGGTGCAGGGCAAACTGCTGCAGGTGAACCGAATGGCAGACAAGCAGGATCGGATCGGCAAGGATTCGGCCAAAGCGGAGACTGAGTTCTTCACCGTTGGCCCGCCCTTGCATGCCGTACGCGCCGGTTACGTGCATCGCGCTGCGGACGACGTTCTTTATGAAGTCATCACCGCCGGACACGACGCCCATGTTCTGGCGCCGGCACGCTCGGGTAAGACGAGCCTGATCGCTGCCACGTCGGCGCGGTTGCAACACAATCACTATAACGTTGCCACTCTCGATCTCGCACAGATTGGGGAGCGAGACGGGGGTTCGGACTCAGGGCGATGGTACTACAGCATTGCGTATCGCCTGTTACGACAATTGCGTATCAAATTCGATTTGCAATCCTGGTGGCAGGACAAATCGATTCTGAGCAATCGTCAGCGCCTGGTCGAGTTCTACAGTGAGGCAATTCTTGCGAATACGAAAAACTCGGTAGTCGTATTCATCGATGAACTTCAGTGTGTTGAAGAATTGCCGTTCGCGCAGGATCTACTGGCGAGCATCCGTGCGGCGCATAATTCATTGGCAACGGAGCCCGAATTTTCTCGACTGATTTTTGTTCTGTGCGGCGAATGTGATCCGCAGATCCTGGTGACCAATGACGTCTCTTCACCGTTCGACCGCATGCATGCCGTGCTTTTGGAAGATTTCAGTCGTCAGGATATGGATATCTTTTCGACCGAACTAAACCTGTCTCCCCTTGATGCCGGCGTCGCACTCGAGCGCATCTTCTATTGGACTGGAGGACAGCCATACCTCAGCCAGAAACTTGCGAGAGCCGTTTCGCGAGAACGAGTTTCGGGCGATATCGTGGGGCATGTCGACCGCATCGCGCAACATCAGCTCGGCGGTCGGAGTGCGTTGCACAATGAACCGCATATGGGGCATATTCATCGCCGCATCGTCGATGACAAGAAAGATTTTGAAGCAATGCTTAACGTCTACGGTCGAATGCGAAAAGGTATCGAGGTGACGTTCGATCCGGAATCACGCCAGCACCGCAAACTGATCGCAAGTGGGCTGGTCGTGGGCGATGCTGCGGGCAATCTGCGGTCTCGCAACAGGCTCTATGCATCCGTATTCACGGCCCGATGGGCAAACGAGAATCTACCCATTCGCTGGCAAGGACCCGCGATCGCGGCAGCCGTGATCATTGCGCTGGTCGCCATACCATTCTGGTACACACAAATCTTGCCAAAGCCGTATATGCGCATCCTCACGTCGCAGACGCTGCCTCTAGATGCGGTTGTTGATGCGTACGCCAATTTTCGATCATTTCCAGGCCACGTGCAGACGGCGGATCGCCTGTTTGGCATGCTGCTGGAGGAGAGGGCGCGAGCAGCAAAAGACATCGACGTTCTGGCGCAGGTTGCTGAGTTGGCCAGGAGCGTCCCGGGGCGGGAGAGATTTGCTGAGTCTGTGACGGCCGACTACTGGGACAGAGAGGTGAGTCGGGCATTGCGAGAGCAACGTCGTGACGACGCATTGCTGGCGTCGTTGGAAGCTTTGGTCCTGTCAACGCCGAAACGGCGTCGGCTCGCCGCGACCCTGATTGGAGACGACTATCCCCAGTTGATTGACACGATTAATCGCGAGGGGTTTGAGCGACTCCTGTTTAATCCGGAAAACCAGTTACTGACCATGGTCAATGGCTCGCGAGTGTCGCAATGGAGCATGCTCAATCAGCGCCTGCAAAGTCGTGAGCCGTGGTCCATTTCCGCATTGGAGACAACGCCGCTGGTGCGGCGCGTTGTTGTTGATCGTCAGGGGTCGGTATCCCGTATCGCCCTGTCAGTCAATGTTGGTCACGCGCGCCTGGATGATCTTCGTATGCGGCTTATTGCCCCGTCGGGTCGCGCCGTGGCAATGGAATTTGAGCAATCGGCTTCCTCGGAAAGCGACGAGATTCGTTTCAACGCCACGGTTCTTGGGGCGTTGATCGGGGAATCGCTGGCCGGCACATGGACGTTGAGCCTGCGGGATGAGGCCACCGGTACGAATGGTCATTTGATCGGCTGGAATCTGCGCCTCAACACACAGATTATTGTGGAAGATTTCGAGCGCGGTCTCGATATTCCGGAGCCGATAGAAAGACCGTCGGACAATATCTGGTTCAGCAGTGACGGTCGATATGCGATCGCACGCGCACAACGCAGCGGCAGCGCCCGACTTTGGGACCTGGCTTATGCACAACCCGCCAGGACCATCGCCGTACCCGCCAGTGAAATAGTTCTCGGTTTGAGTGCCAATGCACAATACCTGGTGACCATCGCGCAGGATTCGATCCACCTCTGGGATACGGCAAGTGGACGTCGTGCAATCGAATTGAATACGGGCTTGGCGACGTACGCGCAATTGACGGGCGACGGTCGGAGCTTGCTGATATCGCGTAGCAATGAAGGTGAAACGGCATTCGATTTGTGGAGCCTGGAATCGGCAAGGCGTATTGCGAGCTTGACCATTGCCGGGATACCCGCGCTGGTTTCACTGGATCGTGCCGGTGAGCGACTTGCCATTGCAGATTATGATCGTGCCGTTCGCATCTGGAATTTTCGCAGTGGTGAATTGCTGAGCCAGCTTGATTTGCACGAGCAGGCCAGTTTTATCGAACTCTCGCCCAGTGGCGATACCCTGGGGGTTGTTCACGGGGACCAGGGCGTCACCTTGTGGAAGGTCGACCCATTCGACAGACCTTTACTCACGGAAATGTCCGTGGACAGCTGGCAAATCGCTTTTTCGCCATCAGGAAACCTGTTTATAGCGGGTGGTGGTCAGAAGGGTTTTCAGCTTTACCGCACGGCCGACGGCGCGGTGACAGGGCCGCTGCTCGGCTCCGGACTGTCATCTGACCCCGGCAAGCTTTTGTCATTCAGCAACGACGACGGAACAGTGGTGATAGCGGACGCGACTGGACTGGCTCGATTCTGGCGCGTACCGATGGCGCCTGCTGTGAGCGAAACAGGCGGCGCGACGGATAATGGTGCGCTGCACCGGCCGTGGCGCGAGTCCGGCGACACCGTGGCTGCCATTTCCCCGGGCGGGAGGCGCCTGGCGATAGGCGATAAAGACGGCCATGTACACATCGTCAGTGTTGGCAGCCACGAAGAGCGTCTTGCTGATGCGAGCGACGAACTCAGTTTCCTGGGGCATCGCAGCGAAGTCGTCAGCCTGACCTTCAGCCAGGACGGATCGCTCGTTGCCAGTGCGAGTGACGATGGCACCGTTCGCATCTGGGATGCTGTCAGTGGCCTGCCACGGCCTTATCACGCCAGCGCATCGTCGAACACAATTGCTCGGTTGCGATTTTCACGCTCCGGCCGCCGACTGGCCATACTCAGCGGCCAATCCGCCTGGATCATGGATGTCGAGACGGGCGCGGTGCTGGTCGACATCGACCTTGGCGAGATGCATAGCGATGTCGCTTTTGTTGCTGAGGAGCAGCTGTATCTCGCTGGCGAGAGTGGCACGTTAAGAAGTCTGTCCGTGGACAGGCTCGGCAATTGGAATCTGCGGAGCGTCTGGCAGGGCGAGTCTCCGTTGCGTCGAATTCAAATGTCTGTAGCGCGGCAGTTACTGGTGCTGGTTGACGCGGATAATGCAGCCAGGGTATTCGATATCCGCAATGGTGGTATCGGACCGCAAACGTTGCGGCTACCCGGGCGAATTGATGACATTTTGTTCAGCCCAGGCGATTCACGCGTACTCCTGCGAACGTCTCGCTGGGTTCATCGCGCCAGTGTATCGCGTGCCGGCCTTGCCTGGGAGACGGCAATTCGCGCTCCGCAGGCGTTGCGAGGATCTCGAATGGCCTTCGATGATCGCGTCGAGACACAGGGTCTGCAGGGCATTGCCAATGGTCGACCCGCGGTAAGCCCCGGCAATCACTTGTTGTTGCTGTCTCGTGATGCCGGTTTTGTAGAACTGGCGGACCTGTATATTTCTTATTCCGACGGGCCACTGTTATTCGGTAGTCGTGATGAGCTTCTTGAGGAATGGCGCAGCAAACTCGGCCGAGGCGAGCAGCAGGACTAATGGCCCAATCAGCTGGCCCCGAACTGCGAACTCGCACCTATCGGTTTCCCTGACCGGTGCTATGATCGCCAGAAGGGACTCGCTGCCTGTAGCGAGACCCGCTTGACCTATCATATTTTAATGAAAAACAAACATTTAACAATCGCACTGGGCGCTTTCGGACTGCTGGCAGGTTGCGCGGAGGAGGCACCGCCACGATCTGTAACTGAGTTCAGGGAGAACCCTATCCTGCTCGAGGCGACAATGGTGCTTTGTGCGCAGAATCGTTCAACGATGAAATATGAGGTGGAATGCGTCAACGCTCGAGAGGCCATTGACCTCATGGCCAGGGACGAAGCAGAGGCAAACCGCGAGGACCTTGAGGCGCAGTCCGAGCGCAAGCGTCGGGCACTTCGTCGCGCGCAGGATGCTGCTGCCGAATCGCGTCGGCGTGCCGCTGAGGCAGATCGCCTGCGTCGGGAAGCGGAGTACCTGGGGCAGTTCGAACCATTGCCGGTGGAGTTGGCTGTGGAAGGCAGTCCAGTAATGCCGGCCGTGGAACAACCGCTGCTGGTGCCGGAAGAAAAGAATCAGCCGGCTGCCGAGGAGGCTGTTCCTGCTGCAGGCAGTGATCTTGATGCAATCCGCAAGGAACTGGAACGCCGCAACAATTAGTCAGGATTGCGGCATTGTTCGCACGTGCAGATCACGCTGCGGATACGGAATCACGATCGCTTCGGCGATAAACGCTTTGTACACAGCACAATTGAGTTCGTGCAAAATGCGACCTCGATCCACCGGTTGCTCGATCCAGCAAAGCAATTCAAAATCCAGGCTGGATTCGCCGAACTTGCGGAATCGAACTCTGGGTGCCGGGGTCTCGCATACGTCGACCTGGTCATCTGCAACCTGGGCGAGCGTTGCGATGACATGGTCAACATCACTACCGTAAGCGACGCCGACTGCAACGCGAATACGGTGTCGCGGGGAATTGCCGCCGGTTTCATTCACGATCTTGCTGTTGCCGATGAGCCCGTTCGGCACGGTGATTTCCACGTCATCACGCGTAAGGATGCGAGTGCTGCGGAGACCGATATGAGTGACCTGACCGCGTTCGCCGGATTCCAGGATGATGTAGTCACCGGATTTGTACGGACCGTCGGCAACAATGGAGACACCCGCAAACAGATTCGACAATGTGTCTTTGGCCGCAAAGCTCAGTGCGAGACCGACGATTCCGGCTGACGCCAGCCAGGCGGTGACATCGATATTCCATGCAAGAAAAATGAAGTAGGTAGTCAGTGCGGCCAGGACGACTTTGATGGTGTTGTCCATCAGTGGCAGCATATTGGCTTGCAGAATTTTGTTGGCGCTGCCGCGGGCAAGTGCGGTAAGAATGATGGAGGCCAGCCGACGAAAGAGGCCGTACCAAACAATGATGGCGATTGTCTTGAGCAATCCCATCGTCAGAAACTCGGCGCCCTCGGGCATGCCAATGCGTTGTGTGGCGAGTCCCAGCCCGATCAGCACAAAGGACAGGAAAACAGGTCGGTGCAACATACCGACCAATTCGTCATCCAGTTTGTTGCTGGATCGACGGGCAATTTTTGCCAGCGTGTGACTCAGCAAGAGGTCAGCGATCTTGCCGGCAAGAATAAAGGCGACTGCAATTGCAGTCGCCTGGACGAATTTGTTCGGTCCGAGCAAGGCCGCCCAAGTTTCAATTTGTATCAATAAGTCTTGCAACGTTGGCTCGATCTGCTATTGAGTTTACCGAATCAATATTCTTGTGCTACTTCATCATACTCGTTGCCCGGCGCGTCAGGATCGCCGATACCAAACCTTCGCACTTTGGATTTTGGCTCCGGGCTTGTGCGACCGGATGTCAATCCGGCGTTCATGCCCGGCTGCCGCGGCAAACGTCTTGTTTGTGCGGTGAGAACCTGGACGAAGTTGTTGGCGGATGCTGGCGCGTCATTGCCGGAACTTGCAAAAATTTCTTCGGGGGTAATGCTGGAAGAGCCGTAATAAGCCGCATTACTGCGACGATCCATTGTCAGGCCAGCGCCCTCGAGAGAGACCCCGATGAACAGGCCACGGCTGCGGGAATAGGAATACACTTCGACTTCAAAGCGGATGTCGGTGGCGATTTCGGTATGCCGGCCAATCGGGCCGGCGGCGATCGACGCGTTGGCGCCGAGCGTCAGTTTACCGTTCTGAATGTCGTCCACGCCCTTGCGCGACTTGAACACAAGAACAATGTCGGTCGATTGCGCACCGATCTGCCAGCCGATGCTGCCGCCCGTCAGTGTGATAAATGCCGGATTGCTCCAGGTGTTGTCGTGCTGCCGAACCACCAGAATGCCTTTGCCGCGCCTGGCCCCGATACCGAAGCTCACTTTCACAAGATCGGGTATCACGGCGATCGCATAGGCCCGGGAAAGGAGTGCGGGCGGGATTGATTGCTCGGGAATCCTGAGTAACTGATCGATAACATCCGTTGCTTCGGCGACCCGCAATTCCTGCTTCGATGCGGCGTTTGCTGGTAAAGAAAACGGGACAGAAAACAGGATGATCCAGAAACTTAATCGTAAACGCATGATTTACACCCGATAATTTAGTATGAATAATCGCTCGCTTGCAGCATCGTCCAAGCGCCAAACCCCCAATAGCAGAGTCAAATCATAAGCAAGAGTTCAATTCCGTCATGATACGTGAAAAACAGGCCGTGCTCACGGCCTCATTTTTGGGTCGGTGGGCCGGATAGTATTGGCGGCAACGGACAATCGAGCGACGCGCAGATTGCACGAATCATTTCAGCCTCATGCAGGGAGACCTTGCCATCGTGACTGACCGTAATGTTGACGGCTTCGAGAAAACTCTGGGTGGCCGCACTGTTCATTCGTTGCAGAACATCCAGGCTACGCTCGAAAACTGCAATGGCATCTGAAGAATGGGGCGCGAAGTCGGTGCTTGCCGACCAATCGCCGAATACGGACAGACCGGCTTTGAATGCCTGCGTTTTCTCGTCCGGCGATTCATGCCCGCGGTCTGCCAGCAGACTCAGAACCTGAATGGCCGCTGTCCGCACGGCCGCGCGCGATGTGGATCGTCGCCTTCGATGACGGGCTGATGGTGCCATCGCCTGCGACAGGTTGTGAGACAGGATTCGATAGATGCAAAATTCGTAGAAATCGATTTCGCCATCCACTTCAATCAGTTCTCGGGCGAGGTCCAGAAGAAATTCAAGTTGCTGAGCTGGCATTCGCTTTAGTGCGGGAAATGAAATTTCGAGCAATGGCAATCGATACTCTTCGCCCATCTCATGGATGGTCTTGTGGTAGGAGCGTATGAGCTGGGCTCGTTCGTCCCCGAGTTTGAGGCGCAGCAGGTCGATCTGCCGATTGGCGGCATCTTTTGATGGATCGATGATCAGTGCCAGTGTCATCAGGTACGCATGCGCAGGTTCATGCGCGGCGGTGGCGATGTCGACGGGAATGGAACGGCGCAGCTTTTGTGCAAATTCAATATGTTCGGGGCCGGGCCGACCGACTGACATAGCCAGTGATTGTGGCAAGCTTGCTACGGCACCGGGTATTGATGCAAATCCCGCCACTGGGCCTGTGTCGTTATCGTCTGGGGCTCTTTGCCGGCTACTGGCGCGTACTGCCTGATATTGGGATTCGTCGAACTGGGGATCAAGCGCCCGAATTCGCTCCGCCAGCGGTGGGTGTGTGGCGAACATCGAGGAAAAATTTGCCCCGACCGCGAACAGCATGTGGCTGACTTCTTCCGGATCCGCCGCCTTGATAAATGAATGTGCCTCGTACCCGCCAATCTTCTTCAGCGCATTTGCAATGCCATCTGACTGTCGCGTGAATTGCACGGCGGATGCGTCCGCGAGAAACTCGCGTTGCCTCGATACGGCGGCCTTGACCAGTCGCGCGAAGAAGACGCCGATCCAGCCCAGCACCGTCAGCCCAATACCAATCGCCAACGCCCCGCCCGAGTTCTTGCTGCGGCCTCTGGAAATCATGCTGCCGTGGTAGCTGCCGCGTAAAATTAAGCGGCCGATCAGGCCGATCACCATGATGCCGTACAAAACGCCCATCATGCGAATATTGAGGCGCATGTCGCCGTTCAGAATATGGCTGAATTCGTGCGCGATAACGCCTTGCAGTTCGTCTCTGTCGAGCAATTCCAGGGTGCCGCGGGTCACCGCGATCGCGGCATCACCCGGTGTGAATCCGGCGGCAAACGCATTAATCCCGTCTTCCTGCTCCAGCACATAAATTTCCGGCACCGGTACGCCGGATGCGATAGCCATTTCCTCGACGACATTCCTGAGTCGGCGGCGGAGCGGATCGAGCTCATTCTCTGCAATGAGGGTGCCTCCCATGTCAACAGCCACCCGGCCACCACCCGACGACAGTCGTGCTGTCTTATAAAGTGTGGCGCCGATGATCAAAGCAGTCGCGGCAAAAGCGACAGCGAGTAGAACCGCCGGATCCGGCGTTCGGCCTTGTTGAGTGAATACTCCTGCGACTAACACGGTCACGCCGGCAACGATGAGCGTCGTTGCAATAACGTAGACAATCACAAGCCAGCGGGTCGCGCGGCGGGCGTTGTCCTGTGCTTCGAAGAAGTTCACGTTACGTCAGAAATACGGTGACAGTGCACCTATTTGGAAATACGGTGACAGTGTACCTATTTGGCCTTCGGCTCGAAGGCCAAATAGGTACACTGTCACCGTATTTCCAAATAGGTGCACTGTCACCGTATTGGCCTCAGGTGAAGGAAACCTGCGGAACTTCTCGTTTTTCTTCCGACTCGATTTCGAGGAAGCTGGCCAGTTCGAAGCGGAACATGCCGGCGATGACATTGTTTGGAAAGTTCTCGGCCTTGTTGTTATAAGTCAATACACCGTCATTGAAAGCCTGCCTCGAGAACGCGATCTTGTTTTCGGTGCTCGATAGTTCTTCCTGGAACTGCATCATATTTTGATTGGCTTTCAGGTCGGGGTAAGATTCCGACAATGCAAACAATCGACCGAGCGCACTGCCGAGAGCGCCCTCGGAGGCACCGAGTTTCTTGATTGCCGCGGCGTTCGACGGATCTTGCTTGGCAGCATCAAGGTTGGATACAGCGGAGTTGCGGGCATTTATGACGGCTTCCAGCGTTTCACGCTCGTGTTTCATATACCCTTTGACGGCTTCAATAAGATTGGGGATCAGGTCGTGTCGCCGTGTCAGTTGAACATCGATTTGCGCAAACGCGTTTTTGACGCGATTGCGAAGATTGACCAGACTGTTATAGATGCCGACTGCGTACATGAAGAATGCGGCCACAATTGCGAGGAATATCAGAAATGAGGTCACTGTTCGCTTCCTTGAGAGAATTTCAATTGGACAAGGATAAACCCTGCCCCCGTGCAACGCTAGCCGTTGTAATGGTTACGTTTTCTGTTTTTTCAAGCTCTGTGAGTGCCGCATGGATCGGTGCTGCGAGGCCGCTGATGGGGACGGAAGTCAGCGTTTACCTGTGGCACGACGATGTCGCACAGGGTAATGCGGCGCTCGAGGCGGTGTTTGTGGAGATCGAGCGCATCAATTTACTGATGAGCACCTATCTCGAGGAGAGCCGCATATCGGCCATCAATCGTGATGCCGCCGTCCAGCCGGTCGATGCGGGAGAGGAGTTGTTCCAGTTGATTCTGCGTTCGCTCGATATTTCCATTCTGACGCGGGGTGCTTTTGATGTGACCTATGACAGCGTTGGGCAGCATTATGACTTTCGTGCCGGTGGGCGCCCGGACAACGCGACTGTGCGCGAAGAACTCAAGAGCATTGACTATCGGCTGGTTGAAATGAACCGGACGAACAATACGATTTCCTTCGCCCGCGCGGGCGTGCGCATCAATCTTGGTGGTATTGCCAAGGGATATGCGGTTGAGCGAGGCGTTGAGATACTGAAGAAGTTTGGTGTTCGGCATGGCCGTGTCACCGCAGGTGGGGACACCCGGCTGCTGGGGGACCGGCGCGGACAGCCATGGATGGTTGGGGTGCGTGATCCCAGGGAAGATGACCGAGTCACGGTGACGATACCGCTGCAGGATGAGGCCATCTCGACATCGGGCGATTATGAGCGCTTCTTTCTCGAGGACGGCAAACGCTACCATCACATTTTGCAGCCGTCGACGGGCGAGCCGGCAAGCGGTATTCGTAGCGCGACGGTGGTCGGGCCCGACGCCGTCATCACCGACGCGTTGTCGACGTCGGTGTTTGTCATGGGCGTGGATCGCGGCTTGCGCCTCATCGCCACGTTGCCGGACTACGAGGGCATTGTCATCGATGAGGATGGCGGCCTCTATTATTCCGATGGACTGCGGCCGCCGGCAGTCGGCAGTCGGCACTGAATAGGCTGTCGCTGCCGCCAATGGCCAGGAAAACCGCTGCAGCAAGCGTCCCATGTCGCTGAAGAGAGACGCTTTTTCCCTTTGAATTCAAAAATATAGGCTTCATAATGATTTGCATTCGTTGCTCCGCCCATCCGCAATTCATAAGGATGAAGTCGTGAGCGGTAGTCCAGTCATGACTCTGCGCGCACCTTTTGAGCAATGCCAGTCCCAGCAAACGCTGTGGCCGGATCACGCAACTTGTGTCGGTAATTATGTATAGACGGAACCGGCCATTTGTGACGATGATCACGGCCCTGACCGGGCTTGGGCTGTCACCATGACCAGTCGAAATCCGGTTTCGATTGTCATCCGCGAATTCTGGCTGAATGCCAGCCAGCGCAAGGCTGCCACGGATATTGGGTATTTCAGATCGCATGGACGCGCCGAGCGCCATTGAGCGGAAATTTTCCGCTGATGTCGGACTATCGGTCCTCAAATATGAAGGGATGAAATTATGCAGGGACTAAAAACAACATTGCTGGGAATATTCCTTGGAATTATCGCCGCTAGCAGCCTGGCCGCATCCGATCTTGCCGGACAGGCCGCGCCTGATTTCGTATTGAAAAGTTCTACGGGTGAGAACCTGCGACTCAGCGAGTATCGTGGTGACGTTGTAATGATCAACTTCTGGGCAACGTGGTGTGGACCCTGTCGTCAGGAAATGCCCTTGCTCAATGATCTTTTCAATCGTTACCAGCGTGTTGGATTCAGTTTGCTCGGTGTCAATATTGACGACGATTCACGTCGTGCCATGCAAATGGTGGAGGATCTCGGCGTTGATTTTCCCGTTTTGTTTGATGAGACCAAGGCGGTCAGCAAGCTTTACCAGGTTGAGGCGATGCCTGTAACCATTATCGTCGATCGGGAAGGCATCGTTCGTTATGTGCATCACGGTTACAAGCCGGGTTACGAACAACATTACCTGACAGAGATTCGTACTCTGCTCCGGGAATAGAATTCGATCTGTAGCACATAAAGGCAGGAGAATACGGTGACAGGATTTTTCAGAAACGCAACGATTATCACGGTGTGTCTGTTCGCGACATCCGCTGCGATTGCCCAGGACGCGGCACCGCTGGACGCCGATCGCGTTATCGCAAGCTCCCAACTTGCGGCTTCAGGTGAGCGGGATTCGCGGCAGGAGTTTCGCAGCCTTGACGAAGACGTGCAGGCATTGAAAAAGGAGGTCCTGGACCTCAACCGGGATCTGTTTCTGCTTGAAGAGGAACTCCTTTTCCCCGCCAACTCGCAGGTAGCATTTTTCATTTCCATGGATGTGGGTGAATATTTTGCGCTCGATTCAGTGAATTTGAAGATTGATGGCAAGGAAGTCACCAACTATCTCTATACGCAGCGGGAAGTAGATGCCCTCATTCGTGGTGGCGTACACCGACTGCACATGGTAAATCTCAAGGTGGGCGATCATGAACTGGTTGCCGTTTTTACCGGCAAGGGCCCCAACATGCGTGACTATCGTCGCGGCGCGACGTTGATGCTGAACAAAGGCATTGGCGCGAAGTACGTTGAGCTTGAAATTACGGACAGGGTTCGGAAGCAGCAGCCTGAGTTTGAAATCAGGGAATGGGAGTGATCATTGATCACTCGCGCAGCCATTACGCTATCGCTCTGGCTATCCTTGCTGCTGACGGCATGGCCACCGCATGCTCATGCCGGCGATGATGATCAGCGGAAGATAGTCGTTGCAGACCCTCAGTTCGGTGAGGTGTTGTTCTACTTCTACCAGGAAGATTACTTTCCCGCCATCGTCCGGCTGCTGGCGGCGAAGAAGCAGCAGCAATTCGTCAATCATAGCGCCGAGGCCGAGCTCTTGCTCGGTGGCCTGTACCTTTCCTATGGTCACCATCTGCGAGCTGCCGAAATATTTGAAGAGCTGCTGGCAGATAACGTCAACCCGGAAATTCGGGACAGGACCTGGTTTTTTCTCGCCAAAATCTGGCAACAGCGTGGCTATCTGAATGAATCGAAAACTGCGTTGGCAAACATCGAGGGTGAGCTACCGTCTTCCATGGAGGCGGAGCGGCAAATGCTCAAAGCGCAGCTGCACATTGCAAGTGGCGAACACGACGCAGCCATTGCGTTGCTCACCAACTGGACTGATAAGACCGAGTGGGCGAGCTATGCCAGATTCAACCTTGGTGTTGCGATGGTTCGTAGCGGGCAGGTCAATGCCGCCGCACAAATCCTGGATGATCTGGGCAGACTTGATCCGTACAACGAAGAGCTGAGCTCTCTGCGCGATAAGGCGAATCTTGCCCTGGGGTACGCATATTTGCAGGATGGGCAGCCGCTTGCAGCCAAGCGCCCGCTGCAACGCGTACGCCTCAAGGGCCCGTTTTCCAATAAAGCACTGCTGGGTGTCGGCTGGGCAGATGCTGAAGTCGACGATTATGGTCGTGCCCTGGTGCCGTGGATGGAGTTACGCAATCGCAACTTGCTTGATTCCGCGGTGCAGGAATCGATGCTTGCGATACCGTACGCGATGGCAAAGCTGGATTCGATCAGTCAGGCTGCTGACCATTACCTGAACGCAATCGAGGCATTCTATGAAGAAACCAGTCGCCTTGACAAGACCATCGGCCTGATTGAATCGGGGCTGCTGTTCGATGAATTCCTGGCAGATGGTGAACGCGGCTCTACCGGTTGGTACTGGCGTCTTGAGAACTTGCCGCAGCGATTGGAGTCGCGATACCTGTACCACCTGCTGGCAACGCATGAGTTCCAGGAAGGGTTGAAGAATTACCGTGATCTTCGATATCTGTCGGCAAATCTGGATGAGTGGCAGGGCAAGATCAGTGTTTATCGAAACATGCTCGATACCCGCGAACTGGCATACGAAGTCCGGCTGCCGCAAGTCAATAACAGTCTGGGTGCCGCAGATATCGATGCCATGGTTCAACGCAAGCTTGAATTCGATGCCCACTTGAACAGTATCGAGCAGAGCGGTGATGCTCTGGCACTGGCCACGAAGCAGGAATTCGACTTATGGGGCGAGATCGTGTCGCTGGAGCAAAACCCGCTCCTGGAGGCGAATATTCCAGAGGCCGTTGAAGTTCGCGACAAGGTCAGGCTCTTGAAGGGCGTCTTGCAATGGCATCTGGAAAAGGATTTCAAATCGCGCCTGTGGAAAATCCGGCGCAATTTGCGGCAAACGGGTGAGGCACTGGTTGTGACCCAGCGGTCACGGCGTCAGGTTGATGAATCAATGCGTGATGAGCCGCTCTTGTTCGCCTCCTTCAATCAGCGTGTCGATGGGCTGAGTCCAAGAATCGAATTGATCAAGGCACGGGTTGATCGTGCGCTGGGCCACCAGCTTGCGTTCTTGCAGAGGATTGCGGTGCATGAGTTGCAGGCACAGAAGCAGCGTCTTGATGCCTACACTGTGCAGGCGAGATTTGCGCTCGCAGCAATCTATGACTTGTCGGCGACCGCAGGAGTCGCGACACAATGATGGCGGTTTGCCGAAAATTGCTGTTTGTCGCAGCTCTGTCGATTGCATGTCTGCCGCTAGCAATGGCAGCAGTCGACAAGAAAGACACGATCAAAAGCCTGGAGCGAAAGACCTTCGAGGTTCGACCCGGTCGACTGATCGTCAACAGCACCGATAAAGCTCGCGACAATTACCGTGCATTTCTCGATCTTGTTTCGAATGATCCGGATCTGCGTGCCGAAGCAATGCGGCGCCTTGGCGACCTGGAACTCGATGCGTCAGAGGCAGAACAGCTATCGCAAAATATTGAAGCGCTCGATTCTGCTGCTTACGAGAGTGCGGTCGCATTGTTTCACCAACTGCTGGAGACTTACCCGGACTATCGGCGCAACGATTCCGTCTTATATCAACTGGCTCGCGCGTATGAAATTGCGGGCAAGACCGACGATTCTTTGCGTGTGCTGAATGAACTAATTGACCGCTATCCGTCAACTGACTTGCTCGATGAAATTCAGTTTCGACGTGGTGAGATGCTGTTCTTGCGCAAGCGGTACGACGAGGCGGAAGTTGCGTATTCCGATGTCGTTGCTGTTGGCGAAGCGTCACGATTTTACGAGCAGTCTCTGTACAAACTGGGCTGGTCGCAGTTCAAACTGGCCGCGCACGAACAGAGCCTGGAGCCGTTTTTTAATTTGCTGGATCGAAAGATTGCTCACATTGAGTTGCAGGACGGCGATGCACGATTGTCGGCACTCAGTCGGGCCGAACGCGAACTGATTGAGGATACGTTCCGTGTATTGAGCATTAGTTTCTCCTACATGGATGGTCCGGACAGTATTAGCAGTTACTTTGATCGTCGCGGTTTTCCGGGGTTCGGCCACATCATATTCATGAATCTCGGCGACCTGTATCTGGAGAAAGAGCGCTTTGTCGATGCCGCCGAGTCGTATGAAGCGTTCGCAAAGCTGGATCCCGATCACCCGAAGTCACCACTTATGCAGGTTGAGGTCATCGAGGCCTACAAGCTCGGCGGGTTTCCGACGCTGGTCCTCGAAGCTAAAAAGGGTTTCGTCGAACGCTACGGCATGGACAGACCGTTTTGGCTCAAGAATTCTGCCGCGCAAAATACCGCTGTTGCCGCTCATCTGAAATCCAACCTGAATGACCTGGCGCAGTACTATCATGCGGAGGCACAGAGCAAGGACAGTCGCAGTGATTACCGGCAAGCGGCCCATTGGTATCGCAAATATCTCGACTACTTTCCGGGTGACCCGGACAGTGCGAAGACCAATTTCCTGCTGGGGGAAATTCTGTTCGAAAGCGACGATTTCTACCAGGCAACACTCGAGTACGAGCGTACGGCGTACGAGTATCCGCTGCATGAGCACTCAAGCGAAGCAGCATACGCTGCCATCCTCTCTTACCGTGCGCACGAGAAAACATTGCAAGGCGTCGCGCAGACTGCCTGGCACCAGCAATACCTCGACAGCGGTTTGAGATTTGCGGATACCTATTCGCAGCATCCGGAATCCGGACTGGTGCTCACCACGATCGCTGAGGATTTATTTGTACAAACGCACTATGACCTGGCGATTGCAGTTGGCCAGACGGTGGTTGCCAAACAACCGCCCGTTGCAGATCCCCTGGCACGAACTGCCTGGACGGTCATCGCACATGCGCAGTTTGAGTTGCAGAATTTTGCCGAAGGCGAGGCAGCCTATTATCAATTGAGGTCCTATACGCCGGCGGATGACGCGGTCGCGCAACAGGAAATCAAGGATCGCATCGCATCATCGATCTACAAGCAGGGCGAGATAGCACGAGATCTCGGCGATCTTGAAGCGGCTGTTACGCACTTCACACGCCTTGGCAAGGTGATACCCGATGCTGACATTCGAGCGACCGCCGAGTATGACGCGGCTGCTGCCTTGATATCGATGGCTGCCTGGGGGCGTGCGACATCCGTTCTAGAGGATTTCCGCCGCGACTACCCGGATAGCGAGTTTGCGGATGACATTACCGCCAAGCTTGCCGTGTCGTATCTGGAATCCGGCCGCGGTGCGGAGGCTGCTGCTGAGTTTGAGCGCATCGCCGAAGTTGACAGCAGCAGCGAAGATATTCGCCGCGAGGCGTTGTGGAAGGCCGCGGGATTGTATAAGGACGGCATCCAGGTCGCTGATGAGAAACGCGTACTCGACAATATTATTGCGCGCTATCCCAAGCCGATTTCGGAGTCCATTGAAGCTCGATACCGCCTCCTGCAGATCGCGCAAGACAGTGGTGACAATCAGGCCAGAACGGCACGGCTGCAGGACATGGTGCGCGTCGATGCGATGGCCGGGGGGCAACGCTCTGATCGAACCCGCTATCTCGCCGCAAAAGCGTCGCTTGAACTCGCGGAACCTGCGCGTCGCAGTTTCATGGCCATGAAGATTTCCCAGCCGCTGGCAGACAGCATGAAGCTCAAGCAAAAACTCATGGAGGATGTCCTTGCTGCATATGGTGCCGCTGCCGAATACGGTGTTGCCGAGGTGACCACGGCGGCCACGTTCCGCCTTGCCGAAGCGTACAAGCAGATGGCAGCCGATTTGCTGGATTCAGAGCGACCTGCCGATCTGGATGCGGAGACGCTCGAGCAATACGACTTGCTGCTTGAAGAACAGGTGTATCCCTTCGAAGAAAAAGCCATCGATCTGTTCAGGGCGAATACGGATCGGGCCGCGGACGGTGTTTACGACGAGTGGGTCAAATATAGTTTTGATGAAATGGCGATACTGATGCCGGCGCGATACGCGAAACTGGAGCGCAGCGAAGATGTTGTTACAGCGATTTTTTAAGATTGAGGGCAGCCGGATATCGCGCTGCCGGATCGCGCAGGCATGTCTGTGTCTAATGCTGCTGGGTGGCTGTGCCGCAGGCCCTGGCTCAAGGAGTCAACCGGATGCATCGATTGCCGATGGCGAGCCGGGTTTGGCTCGGGCAATTCCTCCGCGAGCCATGACCTTGTTTGAGCAGGCTGTCGCAATCATGTCAACAGGGGATATTGTGGAGGCGCAGTTTCGCTTCCAGGAGTTCCTCTTGCAATATCCGGATTACCCGGGAGCGCATGTCAACCTCGCCATTATCCATGCACACAATGGCGACGATCGTGCAGCACAAGGCAGTATTACGGACGCCCTGATCATCGACCCCGAGCATCCGGCTGCGCTTAACCAGTTGGGCATGCTGTTGCGCCGCCAGGGAAAATTCCTCGACGCGGAAAGCGCCTACATGAAGGCAGTGACGGCTAATCCTGAATATGCGCTGGCGCACTATAACCTGGGCGTTCTGAATGAGTTGTACCTGCGACGATTCGACGTCGCATTGTTGCATTTCGAATATTATCAATTACTTACAATTGAAGACAAGCAAGTTGAGAAGTGGATCACAGATCTCAAAAGACGCGTGCAGGTGAATCAACGCACTGCAAATGTGACGGAGTAACGAGTATGAGATCAGTTTTCAGTGGATTATTGCTGCTCCTGACATTCACCGGTGTCGCGGCGTTGGCCCAGGAGGCCCAGACGAGCAGCGCGCCGGATGAGAATCAGCTGGTGGCGACTGAACAGCAACATGCCCGGGAGCGCGAGCAGATGGAGCCGGGTGTGTCATCCGTCGTGCTGAGCGCCGATATCAGGCGACGCACGGTTGGCAACGGAGTCATGGATGAGCTCGACCTCAGTCGCACTGAAATTACCGGCAATCAGGAATTGCCGACGGTGTTGTACATCGTTCCATGGAAGAAGTCGGATCCTGGCGATCTGATGGGACGGCCAGCCAACACGCTGCTGGATGAAGTTCTGGCGCCGCTGGACCGAACAGAATTTGTTCGTCAGGTCAACTACTACAGTGATCTGTACGGAGAGAGCGACGAGTAAGTTAGACCGTTATTTGATTTAGAACGAGGAGCAATCAAATGGATTTCGTAAGTTTTTTTCAACAGGGCGGGATATTCATGTATCCAATCCTGATTGTACTGGGTCTCGGCCTGGCCATAGCCATCGAGCGCTGGACCTATCTGACCATGTCCGGTGCGAGCAACCGGGCTTTGTGGAAGAAAATCGTGCCGTTTCTGAAGGCCGGTAACTTCCAGGAAGCGGCGGCAGCGACCAGCAAGTCGAAAGCCGCTATTGCTTCCATCATGACCTACGGGCTTTATCGGGTTAAGTCGGCGCGTCGCCGCGACGATATCGAAAAGGCCATGGAAGAAAGCATGATGGAAGTGTTGCCCCGACTTGAGAAGCGTACGCACTATCTGGCGATTCTTGCCAATATCTCGACGTTGCTGGGTCTGCTCGGCACGATTATCGGCCTGATCAATGCGTTTACCGCAGTATCGAACGCCAATCCTGCCGACAAGGCGGATCTTCTTTCGGCCAGTATCTCAGTTGCAATGAACACGACGGCGTTTGGCCTTATGGTCGCGATTCCGCTGTTGCTGGTGCATGCGCTGCTGCAGACAAAAACCAATCAGATCGTGGACAGCCTGGAAATGGCCAGCGTCAAATTCCTCAATGCCATTACAGAACGTCAGCTGAAGCCAGCCGGAGCTTGATGCAATGCTAGCTGGACACCGGCGCAGGCGCCAGAGCGAAGAGGCGCCTGAGCTCAACATTACGGCATTCATGAACCTGATGGTTATTCTGGTGCCATTCCTGCTGATGACGGCGGTATTCTCGCAAATGGCAATTCTCGAATTGACGTTGCCAGGCTCATCGAGCGAGCCCGCCGATCCGCAGGATTTGACATTCCAGCTCGAAATAACGGTTCGTGAACAGCAGATTGAAGTGGGTGACCGAAATGTCGGTGCGCTCGGCATTTATCCGAACGAAGCAGACGGCTACGACTACAAAGCCTTGAGCGAAAAACTGGCTGAGATCAAAGCCCGTTATCCCGAAAAAACGGATGCATCGATATTGCTCGAAGCCGATATCTCGTATGACACGCTGGTACAAGTGATGGACCGTGTGCGAGTAGCCGTATCGATCAAGGACAACAGCATCGAACGCAAGGTTCTTTTTCCAGATATTTCGATTGGCGATGCGCCGATTCTCGACGGGGGTGCCTGAGTCATGCAGAAGTCACACCGCGCGGCGCGCATGGATCGACGCCACAAACGCGGCAAGAAGGCCAGTGTTGCGCTGAACCTGGTCTCGCTCATGGATATTTTCACCATTCTGGTGTTCTTCCTGCTGGTCAATTCTTCAAACGTCGAATCGTTGCCGAATACGAAGGACATTCAGCTGCCGGAGTCGATTGCGGATGTAAAAGCCAGGGAAACGGTCGTCATCGTTATTGGCGAAGAAGACATCATCGTCCAGGGCAAGGCTGTGGCAAAGGTTGCCGACGTTCTGGCTCGTCCAGGGAATGACATACCGAAGTTGCGCCAGGCGCTGTTGTCGCAGAATGATCGTGTACTGCGGAAACAGGCGCAGGACGATATTGCCGGTCGTGAGGTCACCATCATGGCTGACAAAGATATTCCTTATCGATTGTTGAAGAAGGTCATGGCGACCTGCACTCAATCGGACTACGGGCGGATTTCACTCGCGGTATTGCAAAAGAGCGCAGACGAACTGGACAATCTGAGCGCAGCGCGATAGTGCGGCACTTGAACGGGATTTCGGGTTAGGAGTCAGGGGTTGGATATTCCATACTACAGAGAATACGAGCTGCCCTGGTCGAACGATTCGGGTCAGGACCGAAAGTTCCGGCGCCTTCTGGGCATCGTATTCTCGACATTGCTGGTGCTGAGCATTGTGTGGCCATTTATCCCCACGCCGGAAGTAGACCCCAACGAGATGGAAGAGATTTCACCGCGCATTGTCAAGTTGTTGCTTGAGCAACGGCCACCGCCGCCACCGCCGCCAAAACCGAAAGAGCCGGAACCCAAGGCGGAGCCCGATCCGATCAGCGAACCTGCGCCGGAGAAAGTGGTTGAGGCGCCACCGGAGCCTGCGCCGATTGATACGGCGAAGCTGGCGAGAGAGAAAGCGCGGGCGGCCCTGTTACCGTTCACGGAAGATCTTGCAAAACTGGCTGACAGCAATATTCTTGAGAAGGTCGTGGATAATCGTACGCTGACCACGTCTGTTGGCGAGGCCATGCGCAGTGAGCGATCGATGATCACCTCAAAAGTGGGCGCCGCCAGTGGCGGTATCAATACCGCGAGCCTGAGCCGCAACACCGGTGGTACAGGACTAGGCGGTCGGACAACCACGCAGATTGAAAGCCCCGTTTCGTCCGTTGGCCAGGTTGGCGGTGGTGCGCGTCGCACCGGTTCCAGCGGCAAGGCATCACGAAGTCGCGAGGAGATCGAGCTGGTTTTCGATCGCAACAAAGGGGTGATTTTCGCGCTCTACAATCGTGCGCTGCGTGTGGATCCGACGCTCGAAGGAAAATTGGTATTGCGTCTGACCATCGATCCGTCGGGTGTCGTGACTTTCTGTGAGATATTGTCCAGTGAACTCAACAACCCGGAACTGGAACGACGACTGGTACAACGGATTAAAATGTTCCGCTTCGAGGACAGAGACGTGGAGCCAATTACCACGACCAAACCGATCGTTTTCTTTCCGGCCTGATCGAGTCAACCCAGACTGAGTGCTGCCCGCAGACGCCATTGGTCGTTGCCATTGGCATTTCGGGCGAGAAGAAACACGCCGGGTCTTGCAATTTGGAGCCAAACGTATGACCGTTACGTGCATACACTCCGCCATCAAATACTCAACAGGGGACAGAGGATTGAAACTCGCAACTCTTAAGACCGGCGGCCGCGACGGTACGCTGGTCGTAGTCAGCAAGGACCTTTCGAGGTCGGTAGCTGTACCGGATATTGCCCGCACAATGCAGGGCGCACTCGACGACTGGGAAAATATTTCACCGCAACTGCGGGAGATGGCTGCGAGCCTCGAAACGGGTACGCTTGAGGGAGAGTCTGCTTTCGATGCTTTGGCAGCCGCATCACCATTACCGCGTGCTTATCACTGGGTGGATGGCAGTGCCTATGTGAACCACGTTGAGCTCGTTCGCAAAGCACGCGGCGCAGAGATGCCGGACAGTTTTTGGCATGAGCCGCTGGTGTACCAGGGCGGTTCCGATGATTTTTTTGGTCCCAGAGACGATATCCTCGTGCCGAGTGAAGAATATGGTATCGATATGGAAGCCGAAACGGCGGTCATTACCGATGATGTGCCAATGAGTTGCACGAGCGACGATGCGGGTCAGCACATCAAGCTGATGATGATTGTTAATGAC
The DNA here is from genome assembly GCA_022563505.1 of Pseudomonadota bacterium. Lineage (GTDB taxonomy): Bacteria > Pseudomonadota > Gammaproteobacteria > Steroidobacterales > Woeseiaceae > JAADHU01. Next base: position 22,451 of record JADFNG010000033.1, read on the forward strand.
GTATCGTTGCGAAACCTGATTCCAGCAGAACTCGCCAAGGGTTTTGGTTTTTATCAGTCCAAACCATCGACTGCATTTTCGCCGGTTGCTGTGACCCCCGATGAACTGGGGGACGCATACAGGGACGGCGTCTTCAATCTCCCGTTGATTACGACGTTGAACGGAAAGGTTTTCGGCATGCCTGAATGCGGTGTGGATATGACCTTCAATTTCCATCAATTGATCGCTCATGTCACTAAAACCCGGCGTCTGCGTGCTGGCACGATCGTCGGATCCGGCACCATTTCAAATTACGATCGCTCCAGGGGCTCAAGTTGTATTGCCGAGAAACGCATGTTGGAAACAATCGAGTCGGGTAAACCTTCGACGCCGTTCATGAGCTTTGGTGATACCGTGCGCATTGAGATGCTCGACAAGGATGGCAACAGCATCTTCGGTGCGATCGAGCAGCAGGTCGTTAAATCGTAGAATCGTACTTTAGCGACATTGCTTCGAACGATCCGCGCGTAGTTCTCTGAGTTTGGCGCTCCACTTTTCACCTTGTGCACGCGTGTATCCCTGCCGCATCCTGGATTCGATGTTCCTGATTTTCTGTTTTGTTTTTTCGCACTCGACTTTGTAACGATCGTCGTGCGCAGTCGCAGGAGAAGTCAGTATGGCCGCGCAGGCAGCCACTAAAATAAACGTCTTCATGTTTGAGGTTGTCCGCCGAAATCTGTGAGGCTGATGACGATAAGCCGGTAATGACCTTCTGCGTAAGGTTCATATTCCCGCAAAATTCCAAGATACGCCTGCTGCTACGGACGATCTGCTATTCTGAGCGGCTTCACCGGTTGCAGGCTACGTTGCATTTATGAAAGCAGCCGTCCACATCGATTTGATTGCTTCTCTCATTCAATGAACGGGCATACAGGTACCACAGCATCACTATCGATTATCGTTGCAGTGATTTTATGGTCGCTCGCAACATGGTTGGAGGGCGAAAGGAACGAACCGGATGCACGATCGATCAATGTGGCACGGGCGTTTACGGATGAAGTGACGCCGGACACGGAAATACGCAGCGACGGTGTATTGCAGAGTTGTCGCGGTGCCGAAAATACTATTCGTGAAATTGTCGACGCATCGCAAAATTGTGTCATTGATGATGATTGTACGATTTTTGATTACGGTTACCCGATACAGTGCCTGACATCGATTGCGAAAAAAGAAATTCCGAACTTGCGCCGGAAGTACCGAAACTACCAGCAAAGCTGTCAGTACCGTGTGTATTACGATTGCCCATCTGCGCCATTGCAACGGCAAGCGGTTTGCCGGAATAATCGCTGCGCGGTAGAGCTACAGACCATCGACATCCTCAAAGACGCAACGCTTGACCATCTTGGAATCGAGCCGGGCGCCGGTATCGTGCCAATCCCTGAGTCGATGCGGCAGTGGTAATTGTGTCGGGCGCCGGGCAATCCATGTGAGCCAGCTTGCGCGGGGATTCGCGCCTGTCGCAGGCATCAATGCCACGACGCTGATTCTGGGCAGTTTGCCCAGTCAACGCTCGCTTCAATCGGGCGAGTACTTTGCGCATCCGCGCAATGTGTTTTGGCGCATCATGGGTGAGCTGATAGATGCCGGACCTGATCTCCCGTACCCGGCACGCGTCGAGCGCATGCTCGCTGCCCGATTAGCCGTTTGGGATGTGCTTGCATCAGCCGTTCGTCCCGGCAGCCTGGATGCCGCGATTGAGCGGGAGACTGCAAGCCCGAATGACTTCCCCTTTTTCCTTCGGGAACATCCGGGCATCCGGCGTGTCTGTTTTAACGGGCAGCAAGCCGCCGCGATGTTTGAGCGTCTGGTAAAGCCAGGGATCGCAGAACAGATCGAAGGACTTAGCTTTGTGACGCTGCCATCGACAAGCCCGGCGCATGCTGCGATGAGCTTTGAAGAAAAGCTCAGGAACTGGTCGATTGTTACGAAGTAACGCCGGCTTGCATGATGGTTGTTTCGGGAAAAAAGCTGGACAAACATCCGCTCGACAAAATACATTCTTTCGATGGTTGGCCAGGT
>JADFNG010000117.1 GCA_022563505.1 Pseudomonadota bacterium
AGGGAACCTCTGATCTATTCATGAACTCGTATCTTGGCTCCAAAATATCCAGCTTCGGCGTTGCGAATCTTCGCAATGGCCAGCCATTACGGGCGATCCGCGCCTTGAATCTGAATATTTTGACTCCCAATCTACTTCGTCCAGAATAAATCAGAGGTTCCTTAGTTGCTATCATTGCGATTACCCGCTGGACGAATCAGTCGTACATTACAGGATAGCCATTGAAGTTCACACGCGAACCCTTTTCAGCCACCACGATTCGCCATGTCGAACGCGGCCGGATCCGCATTGGCAACGAGCAATTCGAGCAGACCCTGGCAGTCACCGTGGAAACCATCATCCGCGACTGGCCTGCAATTGACATCGATAGACTCGAAATCGAACATTTCGCAGCGATCCTGGCCTCAGAACCCGACGTCGTCGTTCTCGGCACGGGCTGGCAGACCGCCTTCGCGCCACGCGAGCTGATATTCGCAATGGCCCGCCGCGGCACCGGCTTCGAAGTCATGGACACCCCGGCCGCCTGCCGAACGTTCAACATCCTGCTTGCGGAAGGACGCCATCCCGCCGCCATCCTGATCATCGACTAGTCTGTACCGCAAGACCCTGCGGAAACCTGGTTTCTCAATTTGCTGTACCACGATCAAGGATGCGTGTGGTGAGGTCCGTCTCTGAGACCGTGCCCCGCATGGACGCGGGGCCCGAGCCTACATGGACGTACTTGCCGGCGTGTCTCAGAGACGGACCTCACCACACGCGTCCGCAACACCACAACCGCCAACTAGTCCAGCACCGCATCCCCGGAAACTCCCTCCCTCACCGTCATCTCCCGCAACCTGTCAAGTGCGGCCATCTGAATCTGCCTGACCCGCTCACGAGAAACCCCCAACTCTGCCCCGATCTCCGCAAGCGTCAGCCGCCGGTGCCCGTGTAAACCAAAACGACGCTCCAGCACCGCGCGCTGTTTATCACCCAATGCAAGCACCCAATGATCCACTAACGCATTCACGCTGGCCTGCTGCGCGCACTGTGCAGGTTCCGCATCGCGCCGCGCGCGCAAAGTATCCAGGTGACGGTAGCCGTCGTCGGGGCCAAGCGCACAGTCGGAGGTGCGATTGTGCAACGCAAGCATGCGCTGGACATCGTCGACCGGGCGGCCGAGTACCGCAGCGATGTCGGCACAGGTGGGAGCAACTTGCCGATTTTGCTGAAGATCGTTCGCGGCGCGCAGGCAGCGATTGATAGCCTTGATGACATGAATGGGCAGTCGGACGGTACGGACCTGGTTCATGATGGCACGCTCAATCCGTTGGCGAACCCACCAGGTGGCATAGGTTGAAAAACGAAAACCGCGCTCAGGATCGAACTTTTTGACGGCATGAATAAGGCCAAGATTGCCTTCTTCGACAAGATCGAGAAACGGCAAACCCCGCTTGAGATAGCGTCGAGCGATCTTGACGACAAGACGCAGGTTACTTTCGATCATGCGTTGTCGGGCAGATTCATCGCCTGCGCGGATGCGCCTTGCGATGCTCACCTCTTCCTCGGCGGTGAGCAGCGGGGACGTGCCTATTTCATTGAGGTATCGATGTTCGGCGTTGCCATTCGTGGTCGCGTGGTGTGCGGCCCGTCTTGCAGCGGATGCCGATGGGTGGGTAAATCCATTTGCTGTTTTCATAGCGAAACTCCTTCTTCAGGAAGAAGTCGCCAACTGCGCTCTTCAGACGATCAAGTCGAATCATCTCGCAGGCAAGTACTGTCGCGGGTTAACCGGCTTGCCATTGCGCCTGATCTCAAAATGCAGTCGCGGCTTCCGTCCCGGCCCCTCACCCATGGTCGCTATACGCTGGCCTTTCTTGATGGAATCGCCTTCTTTTACGAGCAGCGACGCATTGTGCCCATAGGCACTCAGGTAAGTGTCGTTATGTTTGACAATAATAAGCTGTCCATAGCCTATTAGTCCACCGCCGGCATAGACCACACGCCCGTCTGCGGCGGCCCGGATGCGTTGTTTCATTTTGCCACCAATCAGGATGCCGGTGCCGCTGCCCGGCCGGTTACCAAACTCAACCACCACCGGACCGGCCGTCGGCCAGATCCACGGTGGTGGCGGAACCGTCGGAATGGCGGGCAACGGCCTGGACTGGTTGCCGGTTGCACGCGGTTGGCTGCGCGCCGTGGCACCTCCGGGGCGTGTCAGTCGCAGCACCTGGCCCGGATAGATGAGAGAGCCGTCACCGAGTCGGTTCCAGCGCGCCAGATCGCGGTAATCCTTGCCGTAGCGCCAGGCAATCGTAAACAGGGTTTCGCCGGAACGAACCACATGCTCTTCGCGCGGCGATTGATCCCAGCGGGTACCGCCGCAGGCACCCAACTGCAACAGCAACGGCAACAATAGCGGCAACCACCAGTGCATGCGGTGCTGCAGCTGGCTCGAGCGCATCAGTCTGGGGATTGGCTGCACCTACGCCTCACGTTTTGGACACAATGTAGGCCGCGGCAGCGACCGCGAACGCCACCACCGTCCAGCCGATGCGTTCTACGTATTTAGGCAACAGAACGGCCATGCGTTCCCCGCCCGCGACAATCAGTGCGGCCACCAGGAAAAAACGAGCGCCTCGTCCAAGCAGTGATGCGACGATGAAAGCGGGCAGGTTAAGCAGTGCGGCACCCGCCGAGATCGTGAAAATCTTGTAGGGAATCGGTGAAAAGCCCGCAATGAACACGGCCCAGACACCCCAGCGATTGAACCATTCGCGACCCCTCAGGTAGGCATCCCAGTAGTCCGTGGTTTCGAGCCAGGGCTTAATGCTATCGAACAGAAAATAGCCGATTGCATAGCCAGCGATGCCACCGGCGAGTGACGCGGCAGTGGTAACGGCCGCATATCGCCAGGCGCGGTTTCGTTCAGCCAGGCACATAGGCGCCAGCATGACGTCAGGCGGTATCGGGAAAAAAGACGATTCGGCGAAACTCAAGCCGACCAGGTAACGCTCAGCATGTCGGTGTCGAGCCCAGGACAACACCCGAGCATACATCGGTGCGAACAAACGCACCCTCAATACGCCCGGCGATGCAGGCCATTATCGACTTGAGGTATACAACACATCACATTGATATTAAACACTAACCACCTTTCACCAATGGCACAAAGCTGACGCAGCCCAACGAGACCTGTTTGAAGCGGCCGTTCTTGCTCCGGATCATCGCGAGTTCCTGCTGGCCGCTCGGACCCACCGGAATAATCAGGACCCCGCCGGGTGCCAACTGCTGCAGAAGCTTCTCGGGAATTTCCGGCGCCGCTGCAGCAACCAGAATGCCATGGTAAGGCCCGTATTTTGGCCATCCTTGCCAGCCATCGTCCAGACGAAAACGAACGTTGTAAATATCCAGCGAACGCAATCGTTTCCTGGCCTTGCGCAAGAGTTCGGGGATCCGCTCAACGCTGTAGATTTCCTTGACCAGTGGCGCGAGGACGGCGGTCTGGTAGCCGCAGCCCGTGCCGATCTCCAGCAGCCGATCGCCCTCCATGTTATCGAGCAGCGCCTCACTCATGCGCGCAACAACGTACGGTTGGCTGATCGTTTGGCTCATGCCGATCGGCAAAGCCGTATCCTCGTAAGCCCGACTGGCCAGGGCTTCATCCATAAACAAATGGCGCGGCACGTTGCGTATCTGCTCGAGTACGTCGGTTGAGCGTATGCCCTGCTCGATCAAGCGCTTGATGAGCCGGTCGCGGGTGCGGGCCGACGTCATGCCGATGCCACGAACAGCCGCGTCAGCCTGCATCATGCTTCGAGCCAGTCCGCCAGGCGTGACAGTGCTTCATGCCGCGTCAGGTCCACTTTGAGCGGGCTGACCGCAACGAAACCCTGCTCAATGGCGTGGAAATCCGTACCGGGACCGGCATCCTGACCCGAGCCGGCCGGACCGATCCAGTAAATGGTCCGCCCGTGCGGGTCCTTGGTCTTCACCATGGGTTCCGCACGGTGGCGGAAACCGAGCCGCGTAGACAGAATGCCTGCCAGCTCCGAAAATGGCCGGTCCGGTACATTCACATTCAAAATAACATCGGCTGGCAATACGTTGGCTTTGAGCCGCTTCACCAGGTCGACTGCGACTTGCGCTGCTGTTTCGAAGTGAGTCGGTCGCTGGCCAACCAGCGACACCGCGATCGCCGGCAGGCCGAGAAAGCGTCCCTCCATCGCAGCGGCCACCGTCCCTGAGTAGATCACGTCATCACCGAGATTAGCGCCGTGATTGATGCCCGAGACGACAATATCCGGGTCTTCATCCAGCAACCCGGCCAGTGCAAGATGCACGCAATCCGATGGCGTACCGTTGACAAAATAATGATCTTCCTTAACCTTGTGGACTCGCAGCGGCGAGTGCAGGGTCAGGGAATTGCTCGCACCCGAGTGATTCCGGTCCGGAGCGACCACGACCACACTGCCGACATTGGCGAGCGCCTCGGCCAGTACATTGATACCGGTCGCCAGGTATCCATCGTCGTTACTAACCAGAATCTTCATCGAGCCTCACAGCCGTGCGTCCGTGCCCTGCATTTTTCAGTCAATATCATATTATCCTGAGCTTCTTGGCGTGGCGCTCACTATACTGAATGTTCCCGCCGCTGGCCGGACATTTTGCCAAAATGACCGCAGAAAAACGTAACCATAAAAAACGCAGTGCGACGCTGGCAGACGGTGAAATCGAATTGTTTCGCCGCAGTGTGTCCGATGCGCGTCCATTGAGCACATCGTTTGTCGCGCCCACCCCGCCCCAGGTGCCCACCCGGGCGCGCTTCGCCCGGCGCGATGAACAAGCCGTTTTACGCGAAAGCCTCGCGGCCGGCTTCGATGACCTTGAAACCAGCAGTGGCGACAGCCTCCGCTTTTGCCGCCCTGGCGTTGGTCGCAAGACAATGCGCAAACTCTCCCGCGGCAATTTCAGCATCCAGGCCGAAATAGACTTGCACGGCATGACGGCAGTCGATGCCCGCATCGAACTCAAGAGTTTCATCGAGCATGCCGTCGAAACCGGCTTGTCCGGTGTGCGCATTATCCACGGCAAAGGACTCGGCTCCGGCCTGTCCGGACCGGTACTCAAGCGCAAGGTAAACGCCTGGTTGCGGCATTGGGACCCGGTGCTTGCATTTGTGTCTGCACGGGCGGTCGATGGCGGGACCGGGGCAGTGTATGTCTTGTTGCGAAAGAGTTGAGTTGGGGGTTAGGAGGGGGCCGGTGGTGCTGCGGACCCGCGTGGTGAGGTCGGTCTCTGAGACACGCTGCAAGTACGACTCAGTTTCGTGGTTCGGTATAGGAGAGTATTTCGCGTAATACGGCGGTGGCGAAACTGCCTCGGGTTAGCGAAAATTTCAGTAGCAGGCTGTCCTCGTGCAGGTCCCATTGCAGATCCTGTACGATCAGGCGTAGTGCGCGGCGGCTTTCGTCGGTGGTGCGTTCGAGGCCTGTGGTCAACTCCTGTCGATGCCTTGCCGCTTGCTTTTCCAACTCGGCGATTTCGCCGCTTGTAGTCGGTGCACCTTTGCCCCAGAGTGGGCCGGTCGGATGTATGTCGAAATCACGACATCGTTGCTGTAGCTCGGCATCTGCGTCGGCTACGGGGAAAATGCTGCCACTGCCAGCGAGATTGGCGATATCGCCTTCTCGAATCGTATGCCAGCTTCCTGCCGATACCCTTGCGGACAGTACATCGTTGAAAATCAGGGATCGTGCTGCCGATAATGCTATCGAACGTTGCTCTCTTGGCATTCTCTTGCGCGTGAACATGCGTTGCGCCAGATGGATATTGTTGCCATTTCTGCCAAAGCGTTGTGCGCCGAAGTAATTGGGTACACCTGCTTCGGCGATAGCCTCCAGTCTTCCCTGGAGAGTTGCGTTCGGGTCCGACAATTCACGGATCAGTAATTGGAAGTGGTTGCCGTGGTGTGCGCCTCGGCGCAGTTTTCGATGGTGCCGGCGCGACTCGAGGATTGTGACGCCCTGCAGCTCGAGCTGCTGCCAGTTCGCTTTGGCTCCACCCGGGCGGCGTACGCTAAACCATTGTCGGGTTACTGCACGGCGATCTTTCATGCCCGCATAACCCACGTCGCGCAGCGGAACTCCGGCGTGACGGGCCAGTGCTCGCGCGACCCAGGGCGTATTCGCATTGGTTTTTTCGATGTAGAGATAATCGTGTTCGCCTTCGCCGCTTAATTCGAAGGACGGAATTTCCACGACCTGGAAGTCCTGTGGCTCACAGCGCAAGAGTCCGGATGCGGCGGTTGAGCCACCGCTGTGTTGCCAGTTCGGCAACGTGAATTCCTGTGCAGCGGACAAAACTGGAATGGGCGGGCGTCAGGAAGGGTCGCGGGCGGGCACGACCCGGTAGAACGTCTCGGACGGTCCGATCATGCCAAGGTCCGTGCGTGCACGCTCTTCTGCCGCATCGCGGCCATGTTTGAGGTTCATCACTTCTGCATCGAGGATGGCATTTCGCGCCCGCA
>JADFNG010000118.1 GCA_022563505.1 Pseudomonadota bacterium
AAGGCGCGACCGCCTTAGCCTGATCGGGCGCCAAATAACGCTGTCACAGTGGTGCCGATAGAAAACTCGTCTGCAAACAGTGATAGAGCGAATCTATTAAATCCAGTCGCGCCTCAGGAGACGCTCCTACGGCAAGCTCGCCTATTCCTCGTCGTCCAGATGCATGCCGATGATGTTATAGCCACCGTCCACATACAAAATCTCGCCGGCGATGCCTGCTGCCAGATCCGAACACAGGAACGCCGCCGCATTGCCCACATCGGTCGGCGTCACGTTGCGTCGAATCGGCGATACCTTCTGCATGTGCCTCAGCATCTTGCGGAAGCCGACAATACCGGCTGCCGCCAGCGTTTTGATCGCGCCGGCTGAAATCGCGTTGACCCGAATACCGCGCGGTCCAAGATCGGCCGCGAGGAAGCGCACATTCGCCTCAAGACTGGCCTTGGCCAGACCCATGACGTTGTAGTTGGGTATCGCGCGTACTGCGCCGAGATACGACAGCGTCAAAATCGAAGAATTACGGCCTTGCATCAATGGCAGGGCCGCCTTGGCAAGCGCGGCCAGGCTGTAACTCGAGATGTCATGCGCAATCTGGAAGCCTTCACGCGTGACGTTTTCAATATAACTGCCGGCGAGTTGTTCGCGCGGCGCAAAGCCGACCGAGTGCACCAATACATCGATGCCGTCCCAGTCTTTGGCAATCGCGGTCATGAGATCGTCGATCTCACTATCGTGTGCAACATCCAGCGGGTAGGTCATGGATGAGCCGAGTTCTGCGGCCATCTTTTCGACCCGCGACTTGAGCCGGTCGTTCTGATAAGTAAGAGCAAGCTGCGCACCTTCGCGCTTGAAGGCCTGTGCGATACCCCATGCGATCGATCGATTGCTCGCGAGCCCGACGATCAGCGCACGTTTTCCTGCCATGAAACCCATGGTGATTCCTCATAGTTCTTTTGATTGCGGACACTATTCTAGCCGGGATCGCGCCTGAGGACACGCTTCCACCAGGGTGCCAGAGAAAAATTGCAGGAGCGTCTCCTGAGGACACGCTTCAACCAGGGTGCCAGAGAAAAATTGTAGGAGCGTCTCCTGAGGCGCGACTCAACTCAATAGAATCGCAACATCACTTTTCGCAGACGAGTTTCCTATTGGCAGACTTGTACGAGCGTGACCTGGCGCACGATCCGGTTCAGCGTTGTCGCGCCTCAGGAGACGCTCCTACAGCGGAGGTGCGCCAGGGTGCGAGCGGGTTTTAACTCGATTGCTGCCGGACGTCTACGTACATCGTCAGCTTTTGCCCGGGCCGCAGAATCTTGTTCTTGTCGAGCTTGTTCCAGCGCAGCAGATCGGAGACGGTGATACGGAAGCGGCTGGCGATGAGATACAGCGAATCGCCACGACGTACCGTGTAGCGCAGTTTGCGCGTCATACCATTGCCGGCCACAGAACCGGGCGGTGCCCTGGACGTCCAGATCACCAGTTTTTGCCCGATCGACAACGTGTCGCGCGGCGCCATGCCGTTCCAGCTCGCGAGTGCGCGCGTGCCGACCCCAAAGCGCTGGCCGATGGACCAGAAGCTGTCGCCGGATGCGACCACGTAATCGACACGATTGCCCTTGCGCTGCCGGTTTTGCGTTTTCGCGCGTCGTTCATCGGCGCTCTTGTTGTAGTCGCTCAATTGTTTGCTGGCGACCGGAATCATCAGGTAAGAACCGGCACGAATCGTATTGTTGCGCATGCCGTTCGCGGCACGAATGGCGGCCAGCGTGGTGTGATATTTCTCGGCGATGATGGAAATTGCTTCGCCACTGCGAACCTTGTGCCGCTTCCATCGAACCCGTTCATTTTCCGGTACCTCGGCGAGAGCCTCGCCGAAGGTGCTTGCGGACGCTATCGGCACCAGCAACCGATGCGGTCCGGCGGGATCGGTTGCCCAGCGATTCAGGCCGGAATTGAATTGATACAGATTATCGAGCGTGACACCGGCAAGCTCCGCAGCGAGGGCGAGATCCAGTTGACTGCCAATTTCGATGGACACAAATTGGGCTTCATTAATGATCTCCGGGAGGGTCACGCCATGAGCAGCGGGGTTGCGAACGATCTCGACCAACGCCATCAGTCGTGGCACATACGCGCTCGTTTCACGCGATAATTTGAGGTTCCAGAAATCGATCGGTTTGGAGCGGGCGCGATTGCGTCGCACGGCTTTGCGTACGTTACCCTCGCCGGAGTTGTAAGACGCAATGGCTCGCAGCCAGTCGCCTTCATTGAACTCGTGCAGATAGGTGAGATAGGCCAGCGCGCCGCGCGTTGAGTCGACGACATCGCGACGGCCGTCGTACCACCAGTTCTGGCGAATGCCGAAACGCTTCGCGGTACCGGGAATTATTTGCCACAGGCCTGCGGCGCGCCCGTGCGAATAGGCGAACGGGTCGTAGGCGCTTTCGACCATCGGCAGCAGGGCAAGCTCAAGCGGCAAATCATGCGCTTCTAACTGCGCCACGATATGCGGCAGGAATTGCTGGGCACGATTGAATACCCGGGTCAGGTACTCCGGGTGACGCACAAACCAGTCCAGTTCGCCTTCAACACGGCTGTTCATGACCGGCGGGATGGCGAAGCCGCGGCGAAGATGATCCAGCAGATCATTCCACGGCTTGCCTGGCGATACGGCGGTGTCCTGATAATCCTCCAGCGTCAACCAGATTTGGTCCGCGGGCGGCTCGATCGTCTGCGAGCTGCTGATGCTCAGGCCCGCAGTCATCGAGGGCACGGGTTCTGCCGCCAGCGAGGGGCTTGCCCACACGGCCATCAAAAGCGTGCAGCAGGTGGCAATTTGGAGCCCGCAAGAGCGGATTTTTGTCGGATTTCTGTCGCGCATCGGGCTATCCTACCCACAGGGACTGTGCTTGCAAGTGCGTGCGTCCATAACCTCGACCAAAACACACTTGCAGGAGCGTCACCTACCAGGAGTGCCAATAGAAAAATTGTAGGAGCGTCACCTGAGGCGCGACAGCAGAGTTGAGAGGTCGCGCCTCGGGAGACGCTCCTACCGTGCTTGAGCAAAAAAGGAGAATCTGTGCCAGAGCTTGAAACAAGCACTGCTTTCGAGGCGACTCGCCGCTGGCTTACGACGCCGCTGGGGAAGCTTCTGCTCACGCAGGAGACGCGCATCGTTGAAGAGGTACTCGACGGCCTGTTTGGCGAGGAATGCCTGCAGTTTGGGCTGTGGGGCGAGCCGAAGACCTTTCTCAAATTTGCCCGCACGCAGCGAACGGCCTGTATCGCCAATCCACTCAATGTGCTGCAAAGCGAATCGCCGAGCGCTTACGGCCGCATGCATCGCCTGCCGATTGCCGCGGATTCCATCGATGTGGCGATATTGCCGCATACGCTCGATTTCAGCGGCCGGCCACACGAAATTCTGCGTGAAGTGCACCGGATACTGCGCTCTGACGGGCAGCTGATTATCCTCGGTTTCAAGCCGGGTGGCCTGTGGGGGGTGCGGCGACTGATTCCGGGCGCGGGCCTGCCACCGCACATGCATCATTTGATTGGCGACCGGCAATTGTCGGATTGGCTCAAATTGCTGGATTTACGCATCCACGGCATCAACCGCTACTTCTTCCGCTGGCCGCTGACCGGCAAGCGTGCATCGCGCTCACCCTTGTGGGAAGAGCGCGGCCGACGCTGGTGGCCCGAATTCGCCGCTTGCTATATGCTCACCGCCCAGAAACGGATGTTCACGCTGACGCCCGTTAAGAGTCCGTGGCGCGCCCGAGCGAAAGTCGTCGGCGGCCTGGCCGAACCCACCAGCCGAGTATCGCGAATCCGTTTTGACGAAAACAGTTGAGATATACACCGACGGGGCCTGCAGGGGCAATCCCGGCCCGGGTGGTTGGGGCGTTGTGCTGATCGCGGGCGCGCACCGCAAGACGCTGCATGGCGGCGAGCCTGAGTCCACCAACAACCGCATGGAACTGACGGCGGCGATCGAGGCGCTCAATGCGTTGCGCGGTCCGCGCGAGGTCACGCTGCATACGGATTCGAAATACGTCATGGACGGCATGCTTGCGTGGTTGCCCGGCTGGAAAAAGCGCGGCTGGAAAACGGCCAACAAGAAGCCGGTGAAGAACCAGGATTTGTGGCAGATGCTTGATAAAGCCGCCGCCCGGCACACGATTCAATGGAAGTGGGTTAAAGGGCACACCGGTAATGCGGGTAACGAGGCAGCGGACGCGTTGGCAAATCGGGGGATTGACGAGCTTTAGTGCCAAAAATCGACATCGGTCGCGCCTCAGGAGACGCTCCTACAAGGGTGCCGGTTTTGGTCGCGCCTCAGGAGACGCTCCTACAACGTGCTCCTGTAGGAGCGTGACCTGACACGCGACAAAGCTAGCGACTGGCACTGCCCCCACCGAGCCCCGCAAATTCCCGTAGACTCCCCGCATGCGTCAAATCGTCCTCGACACCGAAACCACCGGTCTCTCCACCGCCCAGGGCCATCGCATCATCGAAATCGGCTGCATCGAACTCGTCAATCGCCGCTTCACCGGCCGCGAATACCACCGCTTCATCAACCCGGAGCGCGACATCGACGAAGGTGCCCAGCGCGTACACGGCATATCCCTGGAAGATCTTGAGGGCCAGCCGCGCTTCGCCGACATCGCCGATGAACTGCTGGAATTCCTGCACGGCGCTGAACTGATTATCCACAACGCGGATTTCGACGTCGGCTTCATCGAGTATGAACTCGCGTTGATGAAACACCCCAAAGCCAGAATCGATGACCATGCAACGGTTCTCGACACGCTCAGTCTCGCCCGCGAACTCCACCCGGGGCAGCGCAACAGCCTCGATGCCCTGTGCAAGCGTTACGAAGTCGACAGCTCGAAACGCGACGTGCATGGCGCGCTCATCGACGCGGAGTTACTCGCGCTGGTCTATCTGGCGATGACGGGCGGCCAGACGACGCTATTGCTGGACGAGGACGAGTCTTTGGTATCAACCGAAACCGGTGAAGTTGTTGTTGCTGAGCGCCGAACTGACCTGAAGCTGGTCATCACACAAGCGACCGAAGACGAACTGGCCGCCCACGAGCATCTCCTGGACAAAGTCGCCGACGGCGGCAGCTGCGTGTGGCGCGACGAATAGCAGGAACATAAACGGGGTCGTACGCATTGATACCGGTCGCGCCTCGGGAGACGCTCCTACGATGCTTCCTGCAGGAGCTCCTGCGATGCTTCCTGTAGGAGCGCCTACGAGGCTTCCTGTAGGAGCGTCTCCCGAGGCGCGACCAAAGCTATCGAGCGGCACCTGGCTGCCGACTCCTTTTTGCGGAGTCAAGCTGCTAAACCCCTAAAAAGTCAGTAGAATCTCCTGACATTAAACAATCCGCCGGGCCTGATGCTCTGGCCCAAAAACAGGACCAACAATGAATCCGCAGACGATTGCCGGCGCCTTGCACAGAAACTTCCTCGGCAATTCCCCGGAATGGTACAAGACGACGATCATCGGTTTCCTGATATTGAATCCGATTTTGATGATTGCGCTGGGGCCTTTTCTCGCCGGCTGGGTGCTCATCGCCGAATTCATTTTTACGCTGGCCATGGCCTTGAAGTGTTACCCGCTGCAACCGGGCGGCTTGCTGGCCATCGAAGCGGTCATCATCGGCCTGGCGACGCCGGAGATGGTCTATCACGAAACCGAGACGAATTTCCCGGTGATCATGTTGCTGATGTTCATGGTGGCCGGTATCTACTTCCTGCGCGAGATGCTGCTGTTCCAGTTCACCAAAATTCTGCTCGGCGTACGTTCGAAGATTCTGCTGTCGCTGATGTTTTCTTTCTCGGCGGCCGTTCTTTCCGCCTTTCTCGATGCGTTGACGGTCACGGCGGTGGTGATCACGGTGGCCTCCGGTTTCTACGGCGTGTATCACAAGGTGGCGTCGGGCAAGACGCTGGATCTCGATCACGATCCTTCCACGGATGACGAGGTGGCCGACCTGCACCGCAGCGATCTGGTGCAGTTTCGCAGTTTTCTCCGCAATTTGATGATGCACGCGGCGGTGGGCACGGCACTCGGCGGCGTGACCACGCTGGTGGGCGAACCGCAAAATCTTTTGATCGGCCGCATCATGGGCTGGGATTTTCTGACCTTTTTCCTGAAGATGGCGCACATCTCCCTGCCCGTATTCGCGGTGGGCCTCATGACTTGCGCGTTGCTCGAGTACTTCAAGGTGTTCAGCTATGGCACGCAACTGAGCGATAAAGTACGCGCGGTGCTGGAAGAGTATGAACGCGAAATGTCGGCCAAGCGGACCAAGCAGGAGAGCAGCATCATGGCCGTGCAGGGCATCGTTGCGATCATGCTGGTGCTTACGCTGGCCTTTAATCTGGCGGAGCCGGGG
>JADFNG010000003.1 GCA_022563505.1 Pseudomonadota bacterium
ACCCGTGACCCATTGCGATGCGGAAAGGGTGACGATTGGCGGCGAAGATATTGCCGTTGCAACCGTGATCTGGGCGGCAGGTGTCGCCGCATCACCAGTCGGCGATGGTTGGACGAAGAAACTGACAAGGCCGGTAGGGTAATCGTCCGACCGGACCTGTCGATTAAAAAGGATTCCAGGATATTTGTCATCGGTGATGCGGCAGCGGTGATGAATGAGGAGGGGGAACCCGTTCCCGGCATCGCACCAGCCGCCAAGCAGCAGGGCCGGTTCGTGGCGGACCTTATTGCCATGAGAATCGCAGGCAAATCCGCCTCGCAGGCATTTCGATACCGGCATGCCGGCCACCTCGCGACCATAGGGCGTAAATCGGCGGTCATCGAGTTTTCACGCTGCAAACTGAAAGGCAGGCTGGCCTGGTGGATATGGGGCGTTGCCCACATCTATTTTCTTGTTGGTGTGCCGAGTCCGCTGGTCGTTTCCATCCGCTGGCTGTGGGAGTACATAACCTATGGTCGCGGCGCGAGACTGATTACGGGTGTGGAGCAAGCCGATTGAAGTGCGTAGCTTGGCGTCGGCTGCCGATCCCAGGCGGTGCCTCAATCGCAAATGCGCCGGCCATCAACAATTCTTGTCTATTACGAAATCTATTGCCGGGATATTGCCGGGCGTTTTTAAAATGGCTGGCTAGCACGAATCCGATCAGGTCCTAGTGATCCGATTGTCTTGCGGGAAAATTGCGTGATTGAGTAGTGCTCGGTTATGCATTGTCGTGCAGATTAAGCAACGGGCGCGCCACAGACTATCTTTGATAACAACAAGTTACAGTTCAGTGACCCAACTACGAACCATGCGGTCGCTAGTCCTGCATAGCAAGAAGGTAGCATTTCAGTAGTGCCGCGCGGTTGTCGGTGCTAAAAAACGACAATTGGTAACAGGGTTGCCCAAACAAGTTCCTGAATGATTAGAAACGTATTTTTGGCGTCCGCGCTTTCGAAACGAGTGGTTTCCTTCTAAGAATGTGCTTGTGCACCGCATGGCTACGAGGCCGGATCTTGGCAAAATTCTAATAGGATCTAGCTCCAGACCGCATCGCTAAGGGGTTGTGGGACTGATTTGTAATCAGTAGGTCCCGAGTTCGACTCTTGGTGCCGGCACCAAACAAAACAGCACGGACTCTTTGCGAGTCCGTTGTTCGTTGTGGCAGCAAGTGGGCTGAAAGTGAGCCTCGATCTTGCGAGCAACGAAAACTAAACGCTAGTTTGACGGCTCTGTCAGCGGCAGTTCGGCATCCTTCCACGCGATGTAGCCGCCTTCCAGGCTATACAAATGCTTGAAGCCCAGGTTTTTCAAAGTCTCCAACGCGCGACTGGATCTGCCACCCGCCGGATTCTTGGTGCAATGCACGATATAGGTCTTATTTGAATCAAGCGTTGCGACCCTGGCGTCGAAAGAGTCATCCCCCACATCAACGTTCACAGAGCCGGTGATATGGGACATTTCGTATTCGATTGGAGTTCGAACATCCAAAATGACCACGTCTTCACGTTGAGCCAAAAATCCGCTTACGGCGTTGACCTTAATAGCGGTGGTTGAATTGTTGGAATCATCGTTTGCCTGAGCCAATGACAGGGTGATCAGGCTTGCCAATATCAGTAGTCCTGAAAAAGAGAATCTGTTTTCCACGGTTGATGCCCCTCACAAAATAACAGGTCCGAACACGGATCATACAGCCTTGTGATGTCCATCTCTCGGCTCAGGATTGACTGGACTCTTCTTCCTGAGTGACCGCTGTTCCTGGAGCTACTGAATCTCAAACCCCTCTGCATACAGCATTGCTGTCGCTTCGCCCTTGTGAAATCCAGGAATGAAACATGCGGACTCGATCCTGCCCATTACCAGGCCGTCCATTGCAGAAGAATTGAATCCCTTGTTGCTAACTTTTGCGCCTGAAGCATGGCCGAATTGATCAACCACTGCTTGAATCTCAAATGTCACGGCACCCGCCAGCCTGCTTCCGGACGACATCGACGCGGACCAGATTCTCTGTGGCGCAGAGTAATCTATGCCGAATTTGTCCATTGAGTGCAAGTGGTTCAGAACCAGCGTCGTTTGAACACCATCGGCTGTCTTCCTTGCGATAATTGTGACGTCAACGAATACGCGCACATTGTCGCCCATGCGATTTGCAGGTGAAAACTTCAAGAGCGCGATTTTACGGCCTAGACGTTTAGATGCACTTTCAGACATTCTGTGGGCCGACGACATGCAACACGCATTCTCCAGACGGCCTGACCTGGACACATAAGCGCCGAACTTGATGATGCGGACCGGTTCTTTTGATTTCCATTTGGATACTAGATCCGCGATTAGCTTGTCCTGTATTTCGCTGTGGATCAGTTGCGCAGCCGTGGCGCCGGATAAATCGGGGCATTCAGCGAACGCTGGAGTTCCGATGGTCAAGGCAAGAATCGCGCCTAACGAAAATCCATATCGTTTCGATGTGGTGGCAATCTTTTTCATCGCTCAATGTCTCCTGCTCTCCATTTGAAACTGTATTCAGTCGATTCACCGCTGCGGTTAATTTCAAGCGCTTGCTCGCCAATGGAATGGAAACGCCCAAGTCATATACTACCGTGAAAAAGGTACTAGATTTATCATCTTAAGACACAGCCGAAAATTAGCGGAGTCAGGCGAGCGTGAAGACAAGAAGGCATTTCTGCAAGTACGCGTTGGCAACTACCATTGGGCTCGCGGCCGGGTGCCGCAACGCTCCGGGTATAACTGCCGTCCCTTCTCGGGCCTATGGCGCTGCTACGGCTGCTATCCCCGTCATTCTCGACACCGACATCGGCGATGATGTTGACGATACCTGGGCGCTGCTAATGTTGCTGCGAATGCCACAACTCGATTTGAAGCTTGCCGTGGGCGATTACGGCAACGCCGTCTATCGGGGACGATTGTTAGCGAAGCTTCTGCAGCTGACGGGACGCACCGACGTGCCTGTCGGTATCGGGGTTGACAAGGCGGACGACCCTGGCGGGCAAAGCGATTGGTTGGGAAATTATCAGCTGAAGAATTATCCGGGAACGGTTCATGACGATGGTGTTCAGGCAATCATCGACACGATAAAGGGCTCGCCGGAGCCAGTAACGCTGCTCTGCATCGGCCCGGTGCCTAACATCGCTGAGGCGCTCCGGCGTGATCCATCAATTGCTGACAACGCCCGGTTTATCGGTATGTTTGGCTCCGTATTTGTCGGCTATGACGGTGCACCGGATCCCGTTGCCGAATGGAACGTAAGGATTGATCCACACTCACTGCAAGAGGTGTTTGCAGCACCCTGGGATTGCACGATTACCCCGCTTGATACTTGCGGCCTGGTTCGACTGTCAGGAAATAATTATCGGAAAATCTATACAAGCGACGACCCCTGGCTGCGTGCGCTGATCGAGAACTACGAAGTGTGGTTGCCGGGCGCGACGTACATGGAGCCAACAACAGACCCAACTAAAATCAGTTCCACACTTTTTGATACCGTTGCAGTCTACATGGCGGCCGAACAAGATCTTCTGGAAATGCAGGATGTACCGCTTCGTGTTACCGATGATGGATACACGGTTGTTGATGAAGTTAGTGGCCGAATCGTACATTGTGCGGTGGCCTGGAAAAACCTGCCTGCGTTTGAAAGAAAGCTCACGGATATTCTAATCGGGTGAAATAAAGTCACCCGAGGCGGTCTAATTGAACGCTACAGAATCAAAGACATGAAAGTGCTGTAGGGATCTTCTTTGTAGTCGGCAAACGGCTCCCGATATTCGAATCCAAAGCGCTCATAGAGCGCTCGTGCTGGAGCGAACGCATCCATTGAGCCGGTCTCGAGACTCAAGCGGTTGTAAGAACGTCTTTCTGCCTCTTTGATGATGTGTTTCAGCATCGACGAGGCAACTCCCTTGCCGCGGTGTGCGTCCTCAGTTCGTATGGATTTTATTTCACCGTGTTTGCTATCGAGTTCCTTCAGTGCCCCGCATCCGAGCAACTCCGGCCCTTGCCAAACAGTCCAGAATGTGATGTTTGGCGACCGTAACTCGTCCAGATTCAGGACATGCGCGCTTTCGGCAGGTGAGTGCTCATGCGCGCTGCGACGATGTTCTCGCAGTAAATCGGCGATTTCAGGACCTTGCAGATTATCTTCATTATCCTCACGGATTCGCATGCAAAATACCTCCTGAAAAGCGTCGTTATTGTATCTCACTGACGTCACCGGCATGCTAGCGTGG
The DNA here is from genome assembly GCA_022563505.1 of Pseudomonadota bacterium. Lineage (GTDB taxonomy): Bacteria > Pseudomonadota > Gammaproteobacteria > Steroidobacterales > Woeseiaceae > JAADHU01. Next base: position 4,281 of record JADFNG010000003.1, read on the forward strand.
CGGACACGACCCCGTTCCTGATAAAAAGCGACCAGCACGTTGATGGCTGGCGGAAGTAACCGGTCCATCTGTTATCCTCTGACAATGGAATCGTTGCGGGAATTGGTCAACATTCAGTCGAGCGGCGCGCTTGCATTTTGGGTTTTCATCCTGGTATTTGTATTCATTGGAGTTGCAGGTATGGTCGTCGGGCTGTTGCGGCGACACCGACATCGGCATGAAGAATAAGCAAACGAATTAAATGTGTTTTCCCCGACGGCGTAGTCAGGGTTGACACTTCGGGCGCAAATATCGGTCTCGGGACGGAGGCACCTCGACTCCCGATGCCATTGATCGTCAGGAACAAGGATCGCCCGAACGCCGGGATTGACGCAGATTCCACGAGCGCTGCGCCTTGACGCTGGACATATTGCATCGCGATCTGCTTCGTCCAGCATAAATCAACGGTTTCTTAACAAGACACCGTTTTCAATGGGTTTTATGCGCAATTTCGATAACTGCGTCCCATTTGATAGCGGCACTATCGGGTACGGTCAGGGTTATTGGCAGCACAACGCATTCAGATTGACGGAATTGGCAGATGGCACCCGGTAATACATCGCTCGACAAGAAGACACCCCAGGCGACGTCCGAATCCATTGACAACGGCGAATCCGAGGGCGATGTCCTGATGCCTGACATTTATGCCGAAAAGCATGCTGCCACGCAGCCGCTCCTGAAAACCATCGATCCGACGGCACCGGACATCGATGCATCGACGGGCTTTAACCCGTACGATACGGTTGTATTTCTAAAAAAGCCGGTACTCAAACCACGCTGAATTTTCGGACCTGACGCTGCCAGTGTTGCCTGGCTGGAGTTTCCTCCAACAGTAGCTCAAGCAACTCCTCCGCCGTGCCTGGAAAAAATCGGTCGCGGTATGTGCGAGATCATGCCCTTGTCCTGTGCCAATTCGCTTAGTCGTGCTTGCGTCGCAACGATTCCTCATATGCCAGGTTCAGGTTCGCTCTTGCGTAGATAGCTTTCGCGAGCGTTGGATTGTCCGCAGCCAGGTCGATGAATTTCAGCTTCAGTATTGCTCGGTGTTTTTTTATCTCAGTCGAAGACAAGGCATAGTTATAGCTGAAAGTCCCTTCACCAAACCGGGACATATTTACTTCATTGTTGAGAATTCCTGAATTTATATTTCTTTCGAAACCCGGTTTGCAGACGCGGTGTTTTATTCTCGATCCGGGTTTCGATTCCAGCAGGCACCAGACTTTATACAAGGGGTCGTTGATCAAAGTATTCGAAATTCTGTACATTTCGATATCGGCCCGCAGCATTTGCCGCCTGATCGAGACCAGTGTGTGGGGAGCGACCACGATGATTTCGTCTATGGTTTCATCCGCGCCAGGCGCAATCGCGGGCAGCAGGTACAGAAAACAAAGACAGGCCAGTAGTGGCCGACCAACGTATAGTTTGGCAGGGCGGACGAAGCGCATATTCTGACTACCGATACTGTTGCGGTAATTGTGCTGTCATTATAGCCCCTCTGAGAAATGGCCGCCTGAGCGGCACGAAGGAACGCGCCAATGAAGCTGCCGCTCTACCTCGACCGCATCGACTACGATGGAGCCGTCGAACCGGATTTCGCGACACTCTCTGCGTTACAGGAAGCGCATGTTTGTTCGGTGCCGTTCGAAAATCTGGATGTTCAGTTAGGTCGCCCGCTGTCCATTCGAATTGAAGACGCTTATGAAAAAATTGTAACGCATGGGCGGGGCGGCTGGTGCTATGAACAAAACGGTTTGTTTGGCTGGGTGTTATCGGAGATTGGGTTTGGCGTTACACGAATTGCTGCCAGCGTCATGCGCGAGCAAGCTGGCAATGCGTCCGCGGCAAGCCATCTTTGTCTGCTGGTGACAATGCCTGAGTCCGAGACGAAATACCTGGTCGATGTTGGTTTTGGCGGCAGCATGCTCACGCCTGTTCCACTGCTGGAAGCTCAATACGATCAACCACCTTTCAGTCTCGGATTGGAGCGGCTGGATGATCAATACTGGCAATACTGGGAGGATCTGGGCGATGGAAAATTCAGTTTCGATTTCACTGAAGATCCGGCGTGTGAACTGGCGCTGGCCAAAAAATGCGAAAGTCTCCAAAGTGACCCTGGGTCACACTTCGTATTGAACCTGGTCGCACAACGACGCTCTCGCGAGCAGCACTTTAGTTTGCGGGGCCGGGTATTTCGTGTATCCAAAGTGAATGGTATGGAGTCGCAAACACTGGATTCGCCGGAAGCATTGGTTGCAATTCTCGCGAACGAGTTTCGACTGCACGTTGATGGCGTTGCTGATCTCTGGCCTGAAATTGTTGCACGGCATGAACAACTCTTTGGGCCCGATACTTCCTGACGGCTAAGGAACAAGCATGGCTGCATTGCCAATCGCAAGAGTGGCTGCCAGTACCGAGAAACAGAATCCTATTCGTAATGCTGTCAGCACGACTGAATCCCTCGCAGGTATTGCTGAGGTCGCGCGCGCAAGACATGGATGCGCTGACTGCGCTACTAGCGGGCCCGCAGATATCCGGGCGAATCTACACGCTTCCAGGCGTAATCAATTACGACACCATCGCGACCTTTATCGACCATCACCTCGCTGAACGTGAACGCGGCCCTCGCGATACTGGGAATTGAGCAAAGCAGAGTGGTTGTTACAGGCCGGCAATCCCGCGGCCGATTGACATTCACAATACGGCCAATGCCATCCTTGCTGGTTGTTGCACATGGCATCGAGAAAATGCACCTGAACCAACGATGTGCGGTAGTCTTGCCAAGACACTAACCGGCTGGAGTGGTGTGAGGATGAAGCAATGGGCATGACAATATCGATGACGAGCAAGCCGGTGGTGCAACGACTATTTCCTTTGATGCTTGCCGTCGTTGCGCTCGTTTTCTCGGGTTGTGCGGTGACGACGCAGTCCACGGATTCCTTGCCTTCCTGGACGGACGGTGACGTCAAGCAGGCGATCACGCAGTTTGTCGTGAATGTCACAACCGAAGGTGGCAAGGATTACGTACGCCCCGTGGATCGCATTGCAGTCTTCGACAACGACGGCACGCTCTGGAGTGAAAGACCCTGGGTGCAGGGGCTGTTCCTGGAACAAATGCTGAGGAATGCGGCCGGGCGGCATCCGGAGTTCGGCGAAGAGCAACCCTATAAAGCAGCGCTAGCTCATGACCGTGAGTACTTCGAGACAGGCGGCATACGCGTCATGATTGAGGCGATCAAAGCGGCGAGAGTGGAGCTGGCCCGTGACGAATTCGACGCGGAGGTGGCGGAGTTTTTTGCCAATGCCCGACATCCCGGTTTGAATGTTCCGATGAGTCAGACTGTCTATCAGCCCGCGATCGAACTGCTCGAGTACCTGAGAGCTAATGGATTCAAAACGTATATTTGTTCCGGCGGCGGCGTTGATTTCATGCGCATGATATCGAGTGATTTCTATGGCATAGAGTCTGATCAGGTTATCGGCACATCCTATCAGAAGGAATTACACTTGATCGACGGAACATGGGAGCTGCTGACAACCGGCGAGCTGAACCCGATCAATAACAAGGATCAGAAAGCCGTTAATATCGATTTACACATCGGCAAGCGACCACTGCTCGTCATGGGAAATGAAGGCGGCAGAGGCGACATTGGCATGATGAGCTATTCGCAAGGGCGAAAAGGCGTGTCGCTGCAGCTGCTGATTAATCACGATGATGCGGCGAGAGAGTTTGCCTACGCCGAAGACGACAATGCGTCGCTGAATGCGGCGAAAGAGAACGGCTGGATCGTCATTAGCATGCAGGATGACTGGTCGGTGATTTATCCTGCCGGTGACAATTAATACGGGACCTTGTTCAAGGTGCAGCTTACAGGCGGGGAACGATGAACATAGCGGCGTACGCCAGCAAAGTATTTATTGGTGGTGAGTGGCGTCCTGCCAGCGATGGCGGGGTTCTGCCTTTGGAGGATCCGTCCACGGGCGAGGCGATCGGCGAGATTGCGGCAGCACAAGCCGCCGATATCGATGCAGCGGTCGTTGCGGCCCGCGCGGCGCTGGATGGTCGCTGGGGCGCACTGACGGCCGCCGAACGTGGCAGGCTGCTTTCAAAAATGGGACAGGCCGTTGCCAAACAGGTCGATTTCCTGGCGGAGATTGAAGCGCTCGATGTGGGCAAGCCATTGAAGCAAGCACGGGCCGATGCGGTGGCGCTGGCACGCTATCTTGAATACTACGGTGGTTGTGCCGACAAGTTTCACGGCGAAACCATTCCCTACCTGAACGACTATACGGTCTATACCTTGCGTGAACCGCATGGTGTGACCGGGCATATCATTCCCTGGAATTACCCGATGCAGATCATCGGTCGTTCCGTCGTGGCTGCATTGGCCACCGGCAACGCGGCCGTGCTGAAGCCGGCAGCGGAGGCGTGCCTGACGGCACTCGAATTTGCACGGATCGCAGCGGAAGCCGGCCTTCCCGCGGGTGCCCTGAATGTTGTCCCGGGCACGGGCGTGGATGCCGGTGCGCCGTTAGCGGCTCACCCGGGCGTCAACCATGTCTCCTTTACCGGTTCGACAAATGTGGGTATTGCCGTGCAATCCGCTGCCGCGCGCAATACGGTGCCGGTCACTCTGGAACTGGGCGGAAAATCGCCGCAGCTGGTTTTCGACGATGCCGATCTGGATGCAGCGCTGCCCTTCCTCGTGAATGCCGGCGTGCAAAATGCGGGACAGACCTGTTCGGCCGGATCGAGAATTCTTGTTCAAAGAGGTATCTACGATCAACTGGTGGAGCGTTTGTCTGCAAGGTTTGCAGCGTTGCGTGTCGGCCCGGCAATCGATGATCTGGATGTCGGGCCGCTGATCTCCGCGAAGCAAAAGGCGCAGGTGTCGAAATTTATCGACAGCGGCCGGGAGAGCGGCCTCAGCGTCGCCGCCGAAGGCAGCATTATTAAAAACGCACCGGCAGGTGGTCACTATGTCAGACCGACCTTGTTCACCGACGTCGACCCGGACCATGAACTGGCGCAGCAGGAAATTTTCGGTCCGGTGGTGGTGGTTATTCCGTTCGATACGGAAGAACAGGCATTGCACATCGCGAACGGTGCGCAATATGGACTGGTTGCCGGCCTCTGGACGCGCGATGGCGGCCGACAGATGCGGCTCGCGCGACAGCTTCGCGTCGGGCAGGTATTCATCAACAACTACGGTGCCGGAGGCGGCGTAGAATTGCCCTTCGGCGGCGTGGGTCGTTCCGGTCACGGCCGTGAAAAGGGATTTGAGGCGTTGTACGGTTTTACCACGGTCAAGACCATTGCGGCGTTGCATGCCAAAGGAAAAGATTGAATGAGACTGAGCGGGAAAGCGGCCATTGTTACGGGCGGGGCGTCGGGTTTTGGCGCAGGCATTGTGCGGCGTTTTATTCTCGAAGGCGCGCGCGTTGTCATTGCCGATATTAACGGTGATGCTGCCAGGGAAATGGCAGACGAACTGGGTGACGCGGCCTTGGGTCTGCAAGTCGATGTATCGAGCGCTGACGATGTGGAGACGATGGTGAAGTCCACGCTCCGGTCATTGGGAGGCATCGATATCCTGGTGAACAATGCCGGTGTTGGACACAAGCCGGAGCCCATGGAGACCTTGTCAGAGGAAATGTTCGATCGAATCTTTGACGTGAACATCAAAGCCATTTATCGAACCGCCCGGCAGGTGGTGCCGATCATGAAGGAAAACGGCGCCGGCGCAATACTGAACATCGCCTCAACCGGTGGTGTCAGTCCGCGGCCAAACCTAACTTGGTACAATGCTTCAAAAGGATGGGTGATTACCGCGACCCGCTCGATGGCGGTCGAACTGGCGGCGTCGGGTGTGCGTGTCAATGCACTCAATCCCGTTGCAGGTGAGACACCGATGCTAAAAACATTCATGGGCGAAGATACACCGGAAATTCGTGCAAAGTTTCTTGCCTCGATTCCAATCGGCCGGTTTTCGACGCCGGAAGACATGGGCGCCGCCGCATGCTTTTTGTGTTCGGACGATGCGTCCATGATAACGGGCGTGGCGCTGGAGGTGGATGGTGGACGCTGTATCTGATCTGCAGCCCGTGCTGCACAGGATTGACGACCGCGTTGATGACCTGGTCGAACTGACCCGCGACCTGATCCGTTTTCCGACCATCAATCCACCGGGTGAGGCGTATCAGCCTTGTGCCGAATACATTGGCAAGCGTCTGGCCAAACGTGGTTTTGCTATCGAATACGTGCGCGCATTCGATGTTCCAGGCGACTGTGATGCCTACCCGCGCATCAACATGGTCGCAAGACGAGAGGGTTCGCGCTCCGGTCCGTGTGTCCATTTCAACGGCCACATTGACGTGGTCGAGGTTGGAGCGGGCTGGACGGTGCCGCCGTTTGACGGTCTTGTAAAAGACGGCAGAGTTTACGGCCGCGGTGCCTGTGACATGAAGGGCGGGCTGGCGTCGGCCATCATTGCCGTTGAAGCCCTGATAGACACCGATCCTGAATATCCCGGGGCGATCGAAATATCGGCGACCGTCGATGAGGAATCCGGCGGCTTCGGCGGCGTGGCTTATCTGGCCGAACGAGGCTGGTTTTCAGCACCGCGCGTGGATCATGTCATCATCCCGGAGCCACTCAATGTCGATCGTGTCTGTATCGGGCATCGTGGTGTCTGGTGGGCGGAGATCGAAACGAAGGGCCGCATGGCCCACGGCTCAATGCCGTTTCTTGGCGAATCCGCCATTCGTCACATGGCGGCCGTGCTGGATCGTTTCGAGCAAAAACTATACCCGAAGCTGGCGGAACGCATTTCAGACATGCCGGTAGTGCCGGATGGTGCTCGCCAATCCACCCTGAACATCAATTCGCTGCACGGCGGGCAGGCGGAGGGCCACGACGGATTGCCCGCACCTTGTGTCGCGGATTCCTGTCGAATGATTATCGACCGCCGCTTCCTCATTGAAGAAAGCCTCGACGAGGTCAGGTCCGAGATCACCGACATTCTTGAGGACCTCGTTAAGAGCCGCCCTGGTTTTCAATTCGATATCCGCGAAATGTTCGCCGTGGAGCCGAGCATCTCCGACAAAAATGGTCCGGTAGCGGCCACAACGGCCGCGGCCATCCAGGAAGTGCTGGCAGTTGAGCCAAGTTTCATTTGTTCGCCCGGCACCTACGATCAAAAACACATTGATCGCATCGGCAAACTGAAAGATTGCATTGCGTATGGACCCGGCCAGCTGGATCTTGCTCACCAGCCGGATGAATGGGTCGGCATCGACGACATGGTCGCTGCAGCCAAAGTCATGGCGCTGACCGCTTCGCGCTTGCTCCGACGAACGGCGTGACGGCGATCGTCATGCCGCCAGCAACGGTATTTCGATGAATGCCTCAGCAAAGGGTTTTCTCCTGGTTTGTCTTGCGCTTTGCTGTAGCGCGCCGTTGCAAAGTGCGAGCGCGAAAGACCAACTCATTCTTGGCGTTCCCCTGGAGCCGCCGAATCTTGATCCAACGTCCGGTGCGGCGGCTGCCGTCGATTCGATTGTTTACGGTAACGTTTTTGAGGGCCTTACCCGGATTACCGAGTCCGGCAATGTCGCCCCGGCACTGGCAGAGTCCTGGGATATATCGCCGGACGGTCTCGCCTACGTTTTTCACCTTCGACGCGGCGTCCGGTTCCACGACGGCAGCACGTTCGATGCCAACGACGTCAAATTTTCACTCGACCGGGCACTCGCGCCGGATTCGACGAATGCCCAAAAGGCGTTGCTGAGCCCGATCCGGCAGGTCGATGTGCTCGACCCGCATACCGTCAAACTCAGTCTCAGCCACCCGTCAGGCACGCTGCCGTATTTTCTCGGTTGGGGCGACGCCGTCATTGTTGCCCCTGAAAGTGCTGCCACTAATGCGAGCCATCCGATCGGTACGGGACCGTTCCTGTTCTCAAGCTGGCGGCGTGGGGACTCCATCCGACTCGACAAGAATCCGGACTATTGGGGTGATGCCGCAAGACTGAACAGCGTTGTCTTCAAGTTTATCAGTGATCCTGCTGCCGCTTTCGCCTCCATGAAGGCCGGCGATGTAGACGCATTCCCCAATTATCCTGCACCCGAGAATATCGCTGAATTCGAAAGCGATCCGAACTTCAAGGTGGTGATCGGCGCCTCCGAAGGCAAGGTCATCATGGCGATGAACAATGCTCGATCGCCATTCAACAATCATCTTGTCCGCAGGGCGGTCTCCCATGCGATCGATCGCGCCGCCGTCATTGACGGCGCCCTGTTTGGCTTCGGCCAACCGATCGGCAGTCACTACACGCGACAGAGTCGGGCCTATCTCGATCTCGCAGATCGCTATCCGCACGACATCGCGTTGGCGAAATCGTTGTTGGTGGAGGCCGGATACCCGGACGGGTTCACGGTCTCATTGCGCTTGCCGCCACGCCCGTATGCCCGCCGGTCCGGCGAGGTGATTGCCGCGCAGTTGTCGCAGATCGGCATTCATATTGAAATCGAAAACCTGGAATGGGCGCAATGGCTTGACCAGGTGTTCAGGCGTCATGAATTCGACCTGACCATCGTTGAACACATTGAGCCAATGGATTTCGGTATCTACGCGCGCGATGAATACTATTTCGGTTATTCCAGTGAGGAATTCAAGTCGCTTTTTGCCCGCTCAGAGATCGAAATCGACGAGCGCGCCAAAGACGAATTGCTGCAGTCAATCCAAAGAAAGATTGCAGACGACGCCGTCAATGTTTTCCTGCTGCAATCGGCTCGACTCGGCGTCTGGAAGGCCGATCTCAATGGACTGTGGGCGGATACACCGATACCGGCAAATATTGCCGCCGCAGCCTGGTTCAAGGGAAGTGGAGCAGAGCCTGTGACCCAACAATCAGGCGATCAGTCCGACTCATTGTCGTTCAGTCTTATTATTCCTCTCGTCATCATCGTCCTTATGGCGCTCATCATGCGTCAAATGGGCGCCGCCTATCTCCTGGGACGCCTGGGGTCTCACCTGGGTACGCTGCTGGCGGCGACGGTGGTCATCTTTGTCCTGATCCAGATCGTCCCCGGAGATCCCGCTGCCTACATGATGGGCATGAACGCCAGCCCGGAGTCGCTGGCGGCATTACGTGCGCAAATGGGTCTTGATGGATCGGCTCTCACGCGCTATTTCACCTGGGTCGGTGGTCTCGTGACGGGTCAGTTTGGCACCAGCTATACGTATTTGGTGCCGGTGGGTGATTTGATTGCGGAGCGCTTGCAGGTCTCTGCTCCGCTTGCCCTGATGGCCATGATTCTTTCCCTGCTCATCGCGTTACCGGTGGGCGTTTGGGCCGCGAGCCGGCGGGGCAGCTTCGTTGATACAGCGCTCAACGCGTTTATGCAGGTTGGCGTGGCATTACCGAATTTCTGGATCGGCCTGCTGCTGATCCTCGTTTTTTCCACACAATTGCACTGGTTCGCTGCCGGAGGTTTCGTGGGTTGGGACGCAGGCTTCTTGCCCGCGCTCAAGGGCCTGTTGCTACCAGCGATCGCACTCGCCGCACCTCAAGCGGCCATTATCGCGCGAGTACTGCGGACTTCTTTGCTGGCAACCATGAACGAAGACTATGTACGTACAGCGCGGGCGAAAGGGCTCAGCTGGACGCAATCGCTGTGGCGTCATGCATTGCGGAACGCGATGATCCCCGTCCTGACGATCATTGGGCTGCAGCTTCCGTTCCTGCTGGCCGGCGGAATCATTATCGAAAATGTCTTTTCCCTGCCGGGTATCGGCCGGCTGGTTTTCCAGGCCATCACTCAACGCGATCTCATCGTGGTGCAAAGTGTCGTCATCGTGCTGGTGTTCGCCGTGGTGACGGTGACCTTCCTGATTGATCTTGCCTATCTGGCTGTCGATCCTCGTCTGAGGAACTCGTCCAAATGATGCGCGGTGAGATCACAAGTGAACAAAACTCCAATGCAGTCGTTGCACCGCGCCGCAGTGGAATGACCCTGGGATTGCGTATTGGTGTGTTTCTGGTGGTGGCAGTTGTCGTCGCTGCGTTGGTCTCTTTTGTATGGACGCCGTACGACGTTGAGGCCATTGATATTTCCAGCAAATTGCTCGCGCCTTCGTTGCAACATCTTTTTGGCACGGACCACTTTGGCCGTGACGTCTTGTCAATGATTATGGTGGGCGCGCGTAATTCGCTGGCAGTGGCGTTGGTTGCCGTCGGCATTGGCGCCGGCATCGGCGTGCCGCTGGGCCTGCTGGCCGCCGCCAAGAAAGGCCTGCTCGGCGAATCGATCATGCGCACCAATGACCTGATCTTTGCTTTCCCCTCGTTGCTGATGGCGGTCATGATTACGGCGGCATTCGGTGCCGGTGCGACTAACGCCATTATCGCGATTGGTATTTTCAATATTCCCGTGTTCGCGAGAGTCACCCGCGGTGCGGCGTTGAGTCTGTGGGCACGAGAATACATTCTCGCGGCAAGGGTCGCAGGGAAGTCGGCCTGGCCTGTTTCCATGCAGCACATCCTGCCCAATCTGAGCGGCCTGCTGATCGTCCAGGCTGCCATCCAATTTGCGCTCGGCGTCGTCGCCGAAGCCGGCCTGTCGTATGTTGGTCTGGGCGTGCAGCCACCCATGCCAAGCTGGGGCCGCATGTTGAGTGAGGCTCAAACAATGATCGGTTTCGCGCCCTGGCTCGCAATCTTTCCCGGTCTCGCGATCATGCTGCTGGTCTTCGGTTTTGGCCTGATCGGTGATGGCTTGAACGACCATCTCGATCCTCGCATCCGGCGGGAGCGTTAGCCCATGTCGCTTCTTGAAATTAACGGGCTGACTGTCTCCATCGACGCAACACCGATACTCCATTCGTTGTCCATGGAACTGAATGCGGGTGAAATCCTCGGCTTGGCGGGCGAATCCGGTTCCGGGAAAACCATGACGGCGCTGGCGATTGCGGGCTTGTTGCCTGCGCGTGCAAAAATGTCTGGAGAAATCATACTCGATGGCGTGCATTTGTCGGCTGCCAGCGAGAATGAATACTGCAACATCCGCGGTCGGGATATCGGTGTGGTTTTTCAGGAACCGATGACGGCACTGAACCCGGTCATGACCATTGGCAATCAGGTTGCCGAAACAGTGCGTATCCATCGGCATGTTTCCCGAAGCGAGGCGCGGCAGTTGGCCAGAGAGACACTCGACAAGGTTGGCTTGCCGGCATCCCGTTTTCCCATGGACCGGTATCCGCATAACTTGTCGGGCGGTCAAAGGCAGCGCGTTGCCATCGCGATTGCCATCGCACTAAAGCCCAAGTTGCTGATTGCAGATGAACCGACGACAGCGCTCGATGTCACGACGCAGGCGGAAATCCTCGACTTGTTCAGGCAACTCGTTCGCGACGACGGCATTGGGCTGATTCTCGTGACACACGACCTCGCCGTTATCGCCCAAACCGCAGCGCGGGTCGTGGTGATGAAGGAAGGCAAGATTGTTGACCAGGGAAGCGTCAGCCGGGTTTTTCAGGAGTCGCAGCAGCCGTACATAAAAACCCTGCTGAAGAACGCGGTGCACATTCCGCAACGCAGCGCGACACGGGAAACGGGCACTACCCCGGTTCTTGAGACGCGTAATATTGTTCGCGAATATCCGGGCGCGCGAAAACTGTTCGGCAGGCATGCACCACTGCGGGCAGTTGACGACGTCAGCCTGCAGATTTTCTCCAATGAAAATGTCGGCCTGGTGGGTGAGTCCGGATGCGGCAAGTCGACCCTGCTGCGAACGATCCTCGGTCTCGATCAGGCACAGGCTGGCGAGGTTCGCGTCTTCGGCCAGAAATTTCCCGCAGATCGCAGCGAGGATATGCGGCGATTGCGGCAGCGCATCCAGGTCGTGTTCCAGGATCCTTTCGGCACCTTCGATCCTCGCTGGCGTGTTGAGCAACTTATTGCCGAAAACTTTCACTTGTTCGATTCGCCGCCCACAGGTAAAGATGCGCGCAGACGAGTCGATGAAATCCTCGACCAGGTCGGCATGAAATCGTCTGACGCAAAACAATTTCCACACGAGTTTTCCGGCGGTCAAAGACAGCGAATTGCCATCGCACGAGCGCTTATTACCGAGCCCGCAATCATTGCGCTGGATGAGGCAGTGTCGGCGCTCGATGTGTCAATCAGGGCGCAGATACTCGATTTGCTCGCTGCTTTGTCAGACAGGCTCGGCGTGTCCTATCTGTTTGTTACCCATGACCTCTCGGTGGTGCGGGCGATCACCGATCGAGTGCTGGTGATGAAAGAAGGGCGTATCGTCGAGCAGGGACGAACCGAAGAAGTGTTTTCGAGCCCGAAACATCCTTATACGGCCGAACTCCTTGCTGCGGTGCCCGATCTCGATAGTGCGTTGTCGAGTGCCGGGGCATAGTGATTTCGCCTGAAAATTTGCATAATGCGGGTGATCGGCTGCTTGCATTGGCAGCCGAATAATTGAAGAGTCATTTGCATAGAAGCCTGCAATATGGATACCAAAATGAACCGGAGAAACCTGCTTGGGACTTTGGCAGCAGTGACGACCACGGGCATAGCGATGACAATGGCCGGTAGCTCCAAAGCGGCGGAGAATAGCTCTGCCGGCACTGCGGAAAATGTTTTCCGGACCGGACCGCGTAACCTGATTACCGATGTCGCCGGCCTGAAAGTGGGTCAGTCTCATGACGAAGATACGCAAACCGGCGTAACGGTCATCTTGCCGGACGAGGCGGCGGTGGCGGCCTGTGATGTTCGTGGCGGTGGTCCGGCAACGCGTGAAACAGATGCCCTGTCAGCCGAAAACCTGGTGCAGGAAGTTGATGGCATTGTCTTCTCCGGCGGCTCGGTTTTCGGCATGGCGGCAGCCGACGGGATCGCGGCCTGGATGGGAGCAAGAAATCGTGGTTTCTCCATGGGCGCTGCACCCGGTGTTCCACCGTCGCCAATTTTGCCGACGGCCTGTCTTTACGATTTGGCGAACGGTGGCAACAAGGCATGGGGTGAAGATCCTCCTTATCGCCGACTGGGAGTCAAAGCGCTGCAGGCAGCATCCAGTGAATTCGAGCTGGGAACCGCCGGCGCGGGATACGGTGCAATCTCGGGCGGACTGAAGGGCGGGGTCGGTTCAGCATCCGTTATTTCCGCAGACGGGATTACGGTGGGCGCCCTGGTGGCGGTCAACAGCCTGGGTTCCGCCATTGCGCCGGGTGGGCGGTATTTCTGGGCGGCACCGGTTGAGTTGAATGCGGAATTTGGCGGCCTCGGTACGGAGGGACTGGTTGCGCGTCCGGAGGATTACGGTCGGGCCATGCAGCCGCGCGCAAATACAACGCTCGCCTGTATCGCGACCGATGTGACATTGACCCGGGTCGAAGCGCAGCGCATCGCAATCATGGCGCAGGATGGTCTCGCCCGTGCACTGCGTCCCGCGCATGCTCCGTTCGATGGCGATGTTGTGTTCACGCTTTCAACCGCACAGCAGGAAGCGTCGAAAGACATGCCACGTTCCGTACTGGTGACACGCCTGGGCGCGTTGGCTGCGGATACGCTGGCACGCGCCATTGCGAGGGCGATCTACGAGGCGACGGCGCTGCCGGGCTCGGACGTCCCGGCCTGGCGTGACCTTTGAATTTTGGAGGGTCGCGCCTCAGGAGACGCTCCTGCAATTTTTCTATCGGCACCGTTGTAGGAGCGTGACCTGACGCGCGACCCAACTCCAGAGGATCGCGCCTAAGAGACGCTCCTACAATTTCACTATTGGCACTCCTGTAGGAGCGTCTCCTGAGGCGCGACCGAGTTCAAGAGGAGCGATTATCGCGCAGGAATTTGCCAAGCAATTTGAATTCGTCGGCACGGCCACTGCCCTTGCGCCACGCGAGGCCAATGGTCCTGTAACTTCGGTCGTGTGTCGGGTAAGTCTTGACCCGTGTATTGCGAAGCATCGCAGATCCTGCCGCCATCTCCGGGAGAAAGGTGATGCCGAGATCGGCATCCACCATCTCAATGAGTGTCAGCAGGCTGGTGGCTGCAAACTGGCTGACCTTCCGGGTGCCTCGCAACCTGCAGGCATCGAGTGCGTGGTCTCTGAGACAGTGTCCGTCCTTCAGCAACAGCACGCTGGCCAGTTCGATTCGATTCAGGCGGTATTTCGATGGGTCGACTCGTTGGGTATTCGCCTTGCAGGCCAGCAGAAAGCGATCCTTGAACAACGGCAATTGCTCCGTGCTGCGGAGTTCGTAGGGCAGTGCGAGCAGCAATACGTCCAGCTCGCCATCCAGTAATTGCTCATGAATATTCTGCGTCTGGTCTTCTGCCAGGAAGAGTCGCAGGTCCGGATACGCCTTTCTCAATTTCGGCAGGATGGTTGGCAGCATGAACGGCGCGATGGTTGGTATTACCCCAAGCCGCAATTCACCGCAGAGTGGCCGCCTGTGCTGGCCGGCGATGTCAATCAGGCTTTCGATGTCACGCAGGCAAAGTCGTGCCTGGATGGCAACCTCCTGGCCAATTGACGTGATGGTGACCTGCCGGTTGGTGCGGTCCACGAGTTGCGTGCCGAGAACCGCTTCCAGCTCCTGCAGTCCCTTGCTGAACGCTGATTGCGATACGCAGCAGGCCGCCGCTGCCCGACCGAAATGGTGAGTCTCGTTGAGTGCCAGGAAGTACCGTAGTTGTTTGACGGTCGGATATTTCATATTCGATTTAATCGATCAAAGTAATAACAATAATGCGTTTTACGAATCAACACAATGCCTCTAGCATGGACGCAGGCTTTAATCATCAACACAAGGAATAGCACCATGCTGGAAATTCGAGAAGGTCGACGAGTACCAAAGGTAACTTTCAAGACTCGCGCGGAGCACGAATGGGTAGACCTGGATAGCGACGACATCTTCGCCGGCAAAACCGTCGTCGTGTTTTCGCTGCCAGGTGCCTTTACACCCACATGTTCGTCTTCGCACGTACCACGGTTCGACCAGTTAGCGAAAGAATTCACCGCAAACGGCGTGGACGAGATTGCCTGTATCTCGGTCAATGACGCGTTCGTGATGAATGAGTGGAAAGAAAGTCAAAACGTCAGAAACATTACTTTCCTGCCGGACGGCAATGGTGCGTTCACCGATGGCATGGGCCTGTTGGTGGAAAAAAACGACCTCGGCTTCGGCCGGCGTTCCTGGCGCTATTCCATGCTGGTGCGTGACGGCGTGATTGACAAGATGTTCGTCGAACCGCAGGAAGCCGGTGATCCGTACGGTGTCTCGGATGCCGACACGATGCTCGAATACCTCGCACCTGCAGCAGTGAAGCCGCTGGATGTCACGGTGTTCTCCAGAGGCGGATGTGGATATTGTGCAAAAGCGAAAGCGCTGCTGCGCGAGGCGGGCATCGACTTCGAGGCGCTGGAATTGAACAAGGACTATACGGACAGAACGCTCCGCGCCGTTGCCAACGCAACCTCCTTGCCGCAAGTCTTCATCAATGGAGAGAACGTCGGCGGCGCAGACGATCTGGAGGCCTGGTTATCCGCAGTCCACGAAGAGGAAGTCAAGACGGCCGCTTGAAACAGCACGGTATGTGCGGCAGCCCGGCAAAGATCCGGGCTGCCTCACGCGACGGATTTTCATCGTTTGTGCATCGGTCGAGCTTGCCCGCGCTTGACATACAGGTCCGATTCCGGCTATTTCGCCACAGCCTCGAGCGTATAATCGTTCGCAGTGAGGAGAGGTTCGTGGCACCACTGCAAAACGAAATATACGAAAGGGCAAGGCTTGCGAGAGATTCACGCTTTGACGGGCATTTCTATGTGGCCGTTAAAACCACGGGCATCTATTGCCGGCCGATTTGCCCGGCGAATGCGCCCAAGAGCGAAAATGTCTCCTTTTATCCCAGTGCTGCTGCTGCCAGTGAAGCGGGTTACCGACCGTGCCTGCGCTGCAGGCCAGAGAGCGCGCCGGGTACTCCGGCATGGAGCGGCACTTCAACCACAGTGCGACGGGGCTTGCGACTGATCTCCACCGGAGCGCTCGATGATGGCAATGTGGAAATGCTGGCGGACCGGCTGGGTGTGACCAGCCGGCACCTGCGGCGTTTGTTCAGCGCGCACCTGGGCGCATCGCCACTTGCGGTCGCGCATACCCAGCGTTTGCACTTCGCGAAGCGACTGATCGACGAGACTCGCATGCCAATGAATCACATCGCAGATGCTGCCGGGTATGGCAGCGTGCGCCGCTTCAATGATGCCTTCAAAAACACTTACCAACGGACACCGCGCGATCTGCGTTCGTTCCGCGATCGCAAAGAATTGCACGACAGAAATGCAACGCTCACCGTATGCCTGACCTGCCGAACACCGTTCAACTGGGCTTCCATGCTGGAGTTTTTCGCGCACAGAGCGATTCCAGGCGTCGAAATGGTGGTTGGGGAGGTCTACAAACGCACGATTTCGATGAACGGCGAACAAGGCGTTGTTAGCGTTAGCCCAGGCAACAAAGATGGCTCGCTGGCTTTGACGCTTGATGGTGTGGCGACGGGAAATCTGTTCGAAGTTGTGCAACGGACGCGCGAAATATTCGATCTCGATGCGCCCGTTGGAGAGATCGAGAAGACGCTGCAGAAAGATCCCGTGCTCGCTGCAATGCTGAAACAGCAGCAGGGCATTCGCGTGCCGGGTGCCTGGGACGGATTTGAACTGACCGTTCGCGCGATACTGGGGCAGCAAATTTCAGTTGCGGCAGCAACGACGCTGGCTGGCCGCATTGCGAAGCGATACGGTGAACCTTTGCAGGCTGACACCAAGTCTCATGACACAGGGCTGGCTTTTGTTTTTCCAACGCCGGCCCGTCTGGCGCGCGCACGATTCAACGACATCGGTCTCGTGCGCAGTCGTACAGCAACGATCCGTTCGCTGTCTGCGGCCGTCATTCGCGGCGACATTGATTTCGATTTTTCTCAGGATCCGGACGATTTTTGCGACCGGCTCAAAGCGATCAAAGGCATCGGCGACTGGACAGCTCAGTACGTCGCAATGCGGGTTTTGAAACACCCGGATGCGTTTCCGACAGCGGATTTGGGCCTTCTAAAAGCGATCGACACACCGCATCGTGTGTCATCCACTACACTGTCTCAGCGAGCTGAGAATTGGCGACCCTGGCGTGCCTATGCTGCATTGCTCCTGTGGGGCTCTTTATCCGCATCTGGAGGATAAGACCATGTACTACTGTTTTTTGACCACGCCGATCGGCGATCTGCTCCTTGCCGGGGACGAACAAGGCCTCTCGCTGGTCGGTTTTCCCGAGGGTTCCATGCGTCGCGAAGCGGAACATGACTGGATCTATTCCGAAAAACCGTTTGCGGATGCGCGCGCGCAGTTGACTGCTTATTTCGATGGCACGCTCAAAGACTTCGACCTCCCCCTGCAACCCAACGGCACGGAATTTCAGCTGCAGGTGCTGGACGAACTGCAGAAGATTCCCTATGGGACGACGACGTCCTATGGGGACATCGCGAAACGTATCGGCCGCCCCAAAGCGGTGCGAGCGGTCGGTGCGGCCAACGGGCGAAACCCCATTCCGATTATCATTCCCTGCCACCGGGTGGTCGGCAGCAGCGGCGACCTGACCGGGTTCAGTGGCGGCTTGCCGACCAAGGAGGCGCTGTTGCGACTCGAGATGGAGCACAGCCAGTTTCCACATGTCAGCGATGCGCACGTGCAATAACTGGGCTCAGATCCCTTTTGTCGAATATGCATCGATTGGCACTTCTGCAGGAGCGTGCCCTGACGCGCGACCCAGTCCGCCCAAAACGCCAAAAAGAGAAGCATTGACCGGGTGCGGACTGACCTTCAGTGCCTTTCCAAATTAGCGCGTGCCGAAATATAGGAGAATCGCACCTGAGAGGCACGCCTACAATTCCTGGTTTTGCATGGCCAGCACCACGGCGGAGGGCTCGACATCCGCTAACACGCGGTCGTCGGCCTGTAATGTGCCGAGTCGTGTCGTGAGTGGCAACACGCCTGCCCAGATCGGGATCTCGTAATCTTCTTCATTGTCGTCCGGTGCGCCGCTCGAGATTTTGGCTGAAGCGCTTTCGATTTTTACCGCAATGACCCCGGTCATCTTGATTTCACGCTCATGTGATTTACGCAGTTCGTCCCAGCGTCCCGGCATGGTGTTCTCGCTGATAAACTTCATGGCCCGCAATTTTCGTTCGCTTCCCTCGACCAGTTCCGGTGTGCCGAAAACAGTAACCGAGCGATAATTCATCGACGAATTGAACGTCGAACGCGCGAGCACGAGGCCATCCAGCAGGGTTACGTTCAGGCATACCTTGTCTGTTTCTTTCAGTAATTTGATGATGCGTGCCTTGCGCGCACCGTGCAGAAACACGGTTTCACCATCGCGACCGTAGATCATCGGTACGACGACCGGATTGCCATCCTGGACAAAGGCGACGTGCGCCATGATTCCTGCATCCAGAATTTCATGCACGATTTTCCGGTCGTAATGGGCCTTCTCGGCCAGTTGCCTGACTTTATTTTGTTTGTCAATCGAATAGGAATCGGTCACTGGAATCATCCATGCAAGAAACGGGGTGCGAGCGTGAGCGCGACGATCGTCACCAGGACAATGGCGATGAGATTCAACACAAACCCGGCGCGCGCCATTTTCGGAATGGTCAGTAACCCGGAACCGAAGACAATGGCGTTAGGTGGCGTTGCGACAGGCAGCATGAACGCACAACTGGCGGCAAGGGTGACCGGTATGGTCAGTAAAATGGGGTTCATGCCGGATTCGATTGCGATGGCGCCCACAACCGGGAGGAACGTTGCGGTGGTTGCGATATTGCTGGTCAGTTCCGTCAGGAAAATAATCATGATGGCGACAGCAAGCACCAGTGCGGCGATCGGCAACGCGCCCAGTCCTGCCAGGCCGCTGCCGAGCCATGCTGCAAGACCGGTCTTGCTGACGGCGGCCGCAAGTGTCAGTCCCCCGCCGAATAGCAAGAGAATACTCCAGGGCAATTTCTCAATGTAATGCCACCGAATCAGTAACGGATCGGAGCGCTCACCGCTGGGAATAAGAAACAGCGAAATGGCTCCTGCCATTGCGATTCCCGAATCGTCCAGTGCACCAAGGCCGGGGAGCTTTACCAGCAAAGGTCGCATGATCCAGGTGAGCGCAAGAGCGATAAAGACGATGCCGATTCGTTTCTCCGGGACCGTAATCGGACCCAGTTCGTCTTTCATTCTCTTGAGCGCTGCACGGCCGTCACCCGATGTGATGAAATCAACCTTGAATACCCAGCGAGTCAATGTGAGCCAGGCCAATGGCAGCATGACGGCGCTCAATGGAACGCCGATCATCATCCAGCGTGCAAAATCGATTTCTGTACCATAGGTCTCGAGCATGAAAGCGGCCAACATTGCGTTGGGCGCGGTGCCGACCAACGTGGACATGCCACCAATGGTCGCTGCATAGGCGACACCGAGAAGCAGTGAGTACTGAAAATCCCGCTTCGCTTTGTCATCCAGTCCCTCGACCGAATCGTGAATGACCGCGATAATTGATACTGCGATGGGCAGCATCATCATGGTGGTGGACGTATTCATGACCCACATGCTGAGAAATGCACTCGCGAGCATGAATCCGCCGACCAGTGAGCGGCCACTGCCTCCCGTATGTTGCAAAACCGTCAATGCGATGCGTCGGTGCAAGTCCCAGCGCTGCATGGCGAGTGCAACGATGAAGCCGCCCAGGAACAGGTAGATGACCTTGTTGGCGAAGGGCGCCGATGTGTCCTGGATGCTGGCAATGCCGAGCAACGGAAATAAAACCAGCGGCAGCAATGCCGTGACAGCGATAGGCACAGCTTCCGTTGCCCACCAGATGGCCATCCAGGATCCCATCGCCGCCGTGCGCCAGGCAGGCGTCGCCAAGTCGTCGGGTGCTCCGCTGAATATCATCAGGGCGGCGACCAGAGGTCCCAGCACGAGCCCCACTTTTTGATGGGTGGCTCGGTCCTTGCTGTTGGTATGACTCACGGTCGTCGCTGCTCCGGGTCGGCTTCTGCTGGCGCGCAAGGATACCGCGTTCCGATGCAGCAAAGCCAAACAGCAAGTGCAGGGACGGAAGGCGCGATTGGGTGGCGATTTGTCTCGATCAAGCTACATCTTGTATGCAACTCGCCTTGAGCCACAAGATGTAGTAGGATGCTGGCCGTACCACACCGGTACGCACGGAGATGAGGTGTAGGAAAGGCAATACGGGCGTGATCGCCATGCGGGACGCAGGATCTGGTGGACGGGATTGGCGCGATACCTCTCATCGCAACCCTCCGTGCCGACGCACAGGGTTTGATCTCGATCGAACCTCGCTGCATCAACCAGAACGCGATCACGAGGTAGCGGTACCGATTTGACCGCGTGAGATGAAAAAAGTGGATGTTTTCTCTCGCGCAAGCATCGAATTGATCGCCGCCGGATACATCGTCTACTTCTTTGCCGCCCAGATTTTGGGCGGCTTTTTTCGTTCTGGTCGACGGGTGATTTGTTGCACGTCCACAGGGGAATGACGAACCCACGTTTGCAGGAGCTTCACGACCGCCATGCTACGCGCAAATGTTCACCTCGCCCTGCATGCGTTGGTGCCCGCGGTCATCGCGGCGGCGTTCTGGCGCGATAAATTCTGGCGCACCTGGCTGACTCTGGTTGCGACCATGGTCATCGATCTGGATCACCTGCTTGCCGACCCGGTGTATGATGCGAACCGCTGTAGCATCGGCTTTCATCCTTTGCATTCTTACCCTGCAATCGCGGCTTTTGGCGCGGCGGCGCTCTGGCCACGATTGCGATTGATCGCAATGGGGCTCCTGATTCACATGGCATTGGACGGTATTGACTGCGTATGGATTTGTTATGAACAGCCACCTCAATAAATTTTCACGCAGCGGTCTGCTGCTATCCATGCTCGTATTCGCGGCTTGCGCAGCCGGCCCGCGAGAGATGCCGTATCCGGCTTTTATTGAGGCCGATGCGTTGCCGGACGTATTCATGGTTGGCTTGCCGGGCATCCGCGCGAAACAGCTGGCGGGGAATCCTGATACACGTCGCTCCAGTAACCGGCTGCTATTGCCGCCGAAGTGGACATTTGGCACCGGTGCGGCCCCTGACAAGAGTGTCGAGATCTATGTGCTTGCCGGCGAGATTCAGTTGGGAGACTTCAAGCTTGGTCCGGGAGGTTACGCTTACATACCGCCTGGCTCGATGGGATTGCGTATGCAGACCGAAGCTGGCGCATCGCTGTTGTATTTTCTGGACGATGCGAATCCTGCCAGTATCATCCAGACACCCATGATCCTGAGTCGCGATATTCTGAATTGGCAGCCGATTTCCGATGACCCGAACGATGTCGGGGTGTCGAGCAAGGAATTACGCTTTGACCCGGGAAGCGGTGCGCGGACGGAACTATTGCGGATTGAAGCGGGCGCGACCAGGCCGTGGATGCAATCCACCGTGGCGGAGGAGGGCTACCTGCTGGAGGGCAGCTACCAGCACAGCGAATGCGTTGATGGCAAGATCATTACCGCCCGCTACGCGCCAGGTGGCTACTACCATCGACCAGCCGGTGCCATTAACGGGAGTCTGTCCGGCGACAGTGCAGCAGTGTGGCTGGTGCGGACGCTGGGCCATGGTACGACGACGGTGGTTGCTGCGTGTACCGCGCAGACTCCTGGCCCGGACTATTCATGAATTGTCCGGACTGGTTCGGTTGCGCCGCTACCGCTTGATAAATTTCGCAATTCCTGCGCCCAGTTTCATTATTTTTTGCAGCGTTGGCGTCGGCATTTCCCGAATCTTTTCGTACCATTCGCTGGTCGTTTCCAAGAACTGAAGCATATTCCTGACCCGCTCTTTCGTCGTTTCGTCCGTGCCTTTCTCCGCATCTATTTCTTCGGCACATTGTCTCAGCATCAACAAGGTTGGATTCAACTCACGCTGTTTGCGTTGCTCGATGATCACGCGAAACAGGTCCCAGACGTCGTGCAGGGATTCGAAGTAATCCCGGCGGTCGCCGAGAATATGCGTCATCTTGACCAGGCCATAACTTTGCAGCTCGCGGATACTGGTGCTGACATTGGAGCGTGCGACGGACAGCAAATCGACGATCTCGTCGGCATGGAGAGGTTTGGGCGACAGATACAGCAGCGCCTGAATCTGCGCGACGGTCCGATTGGTTCCCCAACGGGTCCCCATCTCACCCCAATGCAAGACATACTTTTGAACCGCCGGTGACATTTCCATAGTGTTCTTTCATTTCTGTCAAAACAGAAATCTAGGAAATTACTGCGGTGGCGTCAAGTCCGCGAGCTTGACCCGGAGCGAGCAGGGCTTGTGGCGACCAGGATGGCGCGGCGCGGCGCGGGCCATCCTTCGACGGTTCTTGTGGGATCTTCAGGATCCAGCGCTGCGTGCAACGATTCGAAAGGCATCCATCGCGTGGAGCGTTGTTCGTCCACCGTCGTCGCCGTGACATCGGCCAGCGTGATATCGATATATCCGCTGCGAGCCAGCCACACGGTCAGTTCCGCTATGCTCGGTAGCAACCAGACATTGCGCATCCGTGCATAGCGATTTTCGGGTGTTCTTGCACAGGCTTCTTCATTGGGCAGCACCAGTGTTTCCAGCACCAGTTCGCCCCCGGGTTTCAGCGCATCCCGCAACTGCTGTAAATGCGTCAGTGGTGAGCGCTGGTGATAAAGAACTCCCATCGAGAATACCGTATCGAACGCGCGCATCTGCGCTGGCAGGTCGTGCAGCCTGAGTGGCAGCACATGCACAGGCTGGGGCTCAATGAAACTTGCGATGGCCCGATATTGCACGACGTACAGCAGCGTCGGGTCGATACCGATAACCATCCTTGCGCCCTGGCCGCGCATGCGCAGCGCGTAGTAACCATTGCCACTGCCGACGTCGAGTACCAGGCGATCCTTGAGAGGGCTTATCGCTGCACGCACGCGATCCCACTTGAGATTGGAGCGCCATTCGGCGTCGATCACGACACCGCCGATATCGAACGGCCCCTTGCGCCACGGTAGCAAACGCAGCAACGCATCCCGGGTGGCGCTTTGCTGGTCGTGATTCAGCTTGAGGTCAGGCGCTCCGATGGCCGCGGAACCCAGTTCTGCAGCCTGTCGCTGCATCGACGGCAAACTGTCCAGCGCATCGCGCCACTCCCGAAGCTTGCCGTGTGCGGTATCCGCAATGCGCTCGGCAAGCAATGGTTGCAGTTCCGAGGCCCACGAAGACAGACCTTCTGCATCCAGATCGCCGCGTAATCTTTCGAGCTCAAGCATGCCTAGCCCGGACTATCCGCGAATTCACTCGCGCCCTTGCTTGATCTTTGTTTACACAAGGAATTTTCCTCCCTCGGAAATACACACTGATATTCCGCTCGGTCGGATATTTCCTTGTGCAAACAAATCTCTGCCCGCCCTGAGGGTTGTCGCCAGACAATCCGAGGAAGTACTCCTGGGGTGCAATCATCGCGGTGATTCATGAATAGTCCGGGCTAGCGAATCGCCACGAGTGATACGAAATTGAAGTAACGCAGCCAGACACCGACATGCTGGAAACCGGCTGCGAGCATGCGTGCCTTGTGCGTGGCGACACTTTCCGGCACCAGCACATTCTCGATCGCCTCTCTTTTGCGACTGATTTCCAGTTCGCTATAGGCATGCCGGCGCTTGAAGTTGTGGTGTAAATCGATCAGCAAGGCCTCAATGCCAGGGTCTTCATCGACAACTTTTTCAGACAGCACGAATACTCCACCGGGCCGCATTCCCTCAGCTATTCTCCCTATCATAGGCTGGCGTTCGTCAATCGGCAGAAATTGCAGCGTGTAATTCATCACCACCATCGACGCATTGTCGATCGGCGTGCAGCGCACATCGTCCGCAACGATGTCGACGGGAATGTCGCTTTTGTCTGCAGCAATGATCTGCTTGCAACGCGACACCATCGCCGGCGCGTTGTCGATTGCGATGATCCTGCATCCGCTCACGTCGATTCCCTGGCGCATCGCCAGCGTCGCCGCTGCCAACGAACAACCGAGATCGTAGCAATGGCTGTCCGGCTGGACGTACTGCCGTGCGAGAGCGCGAATCGCACGGATCGATGCCTCATACCCGGGGATGGAGCGCCGCAGCATGTCCGGGAAGACGTCGACGACCGCTTCGTTGAATTCGAATGTGCCTGTGCCAGCGTTTTGCTGTGTATAAATTTCATCCCGTGGCATGTGTGTTTCCTGCTGCTTGGTGTTGGCTGTGGTCCATTGCATCTGCTGGATGGGTGCTCGCATGCAAATTAACAGCAAGATCGCTATATAATCGACGATATTTCCCGATTTTACCTCGTTTTTGAGGTAAATTGGTCGATTGACCGAGAGAATCGCTGTTTTTCGGGCTTGCTGTCGGGCGCTACTGTGGGACAATCGCGCCAACCGTAGCATGGGACATTCGATGTTGACACCGGCACAATTGAAGCAACACGCCGCCCTGGGTATTACACAGCAGTATGCCAGCCGGCGCCTGCCCTTTTACCCGGAGGCCAGCGAACTCGTTGATGTTGGGGAGAATATTGTCGGCCGCATGCAGCGGCTGACACCCGCCGCTGCGTTACGTTGGCAGGAAATGGTGGTCGCTGCCGGTGAGGATGGCTTGCCGTTGCTCATCGTTTCGGGATTTCGCAGTTTCGACTACCAGGCCGGCCTCATACAGAAAAAACTCGATGCCGGGCAATCCATTGCGGAGATCCTGACCGTCAATGCGGCGCCGGGATACAGTGAGCATCATTCGGGTAATGCCATTGATATTGCCGTTCCCGGAAGTCCGCCGCTGACAGAAAATTTCGAGACGCAGGCCGCTTTTGCCTGGCTGACCGAGTCTGCCGCTCGTTTCGGCTTCCGCATGAGCTACCCGCGGGATAATCCGGCAGGCTTTATTTATGAGCCCTGGCACTGGGCGTTGACGGACTGAGCCACACACTGTGGCAATGGTCGGCACGACTGTGCCTCGAATTAATGGCCACAGATTGAATAAATCAGTCACTTATGTGTTGACTCTTTGGCGGCAGGATTAGACAATGCTCGGCTTGAATCTGCGGAGGGGTACTCAAGTGGCCAACGAGGGCAGACTGTAAATCTGCTGGCTTATGCCTACGTAGGTTCGAATCCTACCCCCTCCACCAGTTTATATAAGGTCGGTGGGCGGTAGAGAAGAAGCGCAGCGGGAACGATACTAACACTTGATGTCCGACCCTGGCAGGAAGGCACACAATATAAAGACAACAAAATCCGGACGGTTTTGGGTAAACAGACTGTCAGGATTTTTTTGCGCCACATAAAACGGGCGCGGGAAGTACACCAACTAAAGCGTGATCCAGAAGGTGCTGCGAGGTCGAACGAAGGCACAGTTTCAAGAATGCGGGTGTAGTTCAACGGTAGAACCTCAGCCTTCCAAGCTGATGATGTGGGTTCGATTCCCATCACCCGCTCCATTGGAAAGCCGGCAGATACCGGGTGAGTGAATGCAATATACGAATCGGCCCACATAGCTCAGGGGCAGAGCACTTCCTTGGTAAGGAAGAGGTCCCCGGTTCAAATCCGGGTGTGGGCTCCAGTTACACACCTGGATGAATGATTGGATATTTTGACTGAATTGATGAATTTATTTTGAGCGAGAGAAAAGGACATGTCTAAAGAAAAATTTGAACGCACAAAGCCGCACATAAACGTGGGCACGATTGGTCACGTGGACCATGGCAAGACGACCTTGACGGCCGCGTTGACGAAAGTGATGGCTGAGTTGCACGGTGGCGAAGTTCGCGGTTACGATCAGATTGATAATGCGCCCGAAGAGCGGGAACGCGGCATCACGATTGCGACGGCGCACGTTGAGTACGAGAGTGCAAACCGTCACTACGCGCACGTGGATTGTCCGGGACATGCGGATTACGTGAAGAACATGATCACGGGAGCGGCGCAGATGGACGGTGCGATCCTGGTGGTGAGTGCGGCGGATGGCCCGATGCCGCAGACGCGCGAGCACATCCTGCTGGCCCGCCAGGTGGGTGTTCCGTACATTGTGGTGTACCTGAACAAGGCGGATCAGGTTGACGACGACGAGTTGCTGGAGCTGGTTGAGATGGAAGTCCGCGATCTGCTGTCGATCTACGAGTTCCCGGGCGATGACACGCCGGTTATCACGGGATCTGCGCTGAAGGCATTTGAGGGCGACGATTCGGAGATGGGTGTGCCGTCGGTCATCAGGCTGGTTGAAGCGATGGACAGCTACATTCCGATACCGGAGCGCGCCATTGACGGAGACTTTTTGATGCCGGTCGAGGACGTGTTCTCGATTTCAGGTCGTGGCACGGTGGTCACCGGCCGTATTGATCGGGGCGTCGTCAAGGTAGGCGATGAGATCGAGATTGTGGGTATTCGCGACACGACGAAGAGCACCTGTACGGGTGTTGAGATGTTTCGCAAGCTGCTGGACGAAGGTCTGGCGGGCGACAACGTGGGCGTACTGCTGCGCGGCACGAAGCGTGAAGACGTTGAGCGAGGCCAGGTACTGGCGAAGCCGGGTACCATCACGCCGCACACGAAGTTTGAGGCTGAGATCTACATTCTGACCAAGGAAGAAGGCGGTCGGCACACACCGTTTTTCAAGGGCTACCGTCCGCAGTTTTACTTCCGTACCACGGATGTTACGGGCGCGTGCGAGTTGCCGGAAGGCACCGAGATGGTGATGCCGGGAGATAACGTGCAGATGAAGGTTGAGCTGATTGCACCGATCGCGATGGAAGAGGGTTTACGCTTCGCCATTCGTGAAGGCGGTCGTACGGTAGGTGCGGGCGTTGTTGCGAAGATTATTGAGTAACGAAAGACGTATAATTGAAACAGGTGGAACGCAATAGGTGACTTGCACTTCGGTGTCTCAAATCACCTATTGAGCTTTCATAAAATACGCGCGGTAGCGACAGTTTTGATCTCCGTGCTAAACATTTAGATGACCTACTAGGAAATAACGTGGCTACAAACCAAAATATACGCATCCGCCTGAAGGCTTTCGATCATCGGCTGATCGACAATTCCGCCCGTGAAATCGTGGATACCGCGAAGCGCACCGGCGCGACCGTCAAGGGCCCCATTCCGCTACCGATGAGAAAGGAACGTTTTACGATCCTGATCTCACCGCACGTCAACAAAGACGCGCGAGATCAGTACGAAATCCGCACCCACAAACGGCTGATGGACATCATCGATCCGACCGATAAAACGGTGGATGCACTGATGAAACTGGAATTGCCGGCGGGCGTCGACGTTCAAATCAAGCTGAACTAGGCCAGAGACCAGGGTATCTATCGGTTTTTCCGCCGGATCATTGTTCGGTGGTCGCGTCTCCTGAGGCGCGACCACCGCCCTCGAACCCTGCAAAAATGCCATTCTCGTGGAGATCGACCGGGTTGCCACGCCTATGGCAAA
Organism: Pseudomonadota bacterium; assembly: GCA_022563505.1. GTDB lineage: Bacteria > Pseudomonadota > Gammaproteobacteria > Steroidobacterales > Woeseiaceae > JAADHU01. The sequence goes on from JADFNG010000003.1 coordinate 31,894, forward strand.
GAAAATAGAAAAAAGACCCTCAAACCATCAATTTAGGCTTGCGGGGCGGAAAACGAGCGCTATAATAGCGGGCTCGACAGGGATTGGCCGGACCGGGAGTCGGCCAGGACCTGAAATTGGTGCCACAAAGCATTGCTCTGAGGCACTGAATGTTTGGCTGCTGGGAAATCGAAGGCGGCTCGGCAAATCCCGGAAAGCCGGTCTGAAGACCGGATCAGGGTCAGCTCTAAAGCACCAGAACACAAAAAAACGTGTTCAAGGCGACGGCTGGCCCTTTCGTGTGTTTGGGAGTTTCGCGATTCAAGCGCATGAGAAAAGCAGCTTCGGCCAATCGAAGTCGAAGTGAAGAAAATTGATAGATAGTGAAAACCGGATTTTTATGCATCGGCCAATCGAAGTCGGTGAGAGGTTTATGAGATGACAATGGGTCTTGTTGGCCGCAAATGCGGCATGACACGTGTCTTTACGGAAGACGGAGTTTCAATTCCGGTCACCGTGATTGAGGCACAGCCGAACCTGGTAACACAGGTGAAGACCGTGGAAAAAGACGGCTACCGTGCGCTGCAGGTATCTGCTGGCAGCAGGAAAGCGTCCCGTGTGTCAAAACCTAAAGCCGGCCACTTCGCTGCTGCGAAGGTTGAAGCTGGCGACCTTATGTGTGAGTTCCGCATCGACGACAGCGACGAGCGCGAATTCGAACTGGGCAGTGCGTTCAAGGTTGACATTTTCGAAGCAGGACAGAAAGTGGATGTTATCGGCACCACGATTGGCAAGGGGTTTGCCGGCGTGATCAAGCGCTGGAATTTCCAGATGCAGGATGCCACTCACGGCAACTCACTGGCGCATCGAGCTCCGGGCTCAATTGGCCAGAACCAGACGCCAGGTCGTGTATTCAAGGGCAAGAAGATGTCCGGCCACATGGGCAGCGTACGCCGTACCGCGCAGAACCTCGAAGTGGTTCGCGTCGATATAGAGCGCAATCTGTTGTTGATCAAGGGCGCCGTTCCGGGACACAAGGGAAGTCGCGTCGTGGTTCAGCCGGCGGTGAAATATCGCAATAAGGGAGCCGCATCATGAAATTGAAGATGCAGGGTTCTGGAACTGTAGACGTTGCCGACAGCACTTTCGGCGTCAAATTTAATGAGCCCCTGATTCACCAGGTGGTGTCTGCGTTTCTTGCGGGCGGTCGGGCCGGAACAAAAGCACAGAAAAATCGCTCGCAGGCCCGCGGTGGCGGTGCCAAGCCCTGGCGCCAGAAGGGCACGGGTCGGGCACGTGCGGGAACGATTCGTAGCCCCATATGGGTCGGCGGAGGCCGTACATTTGCTGCGCGCCCGCGCGACTTCAGCCAAAAGGTTAATCGCAAGATGTACCGCGCCGCGTTGCGCTCGTTGTTCTCCGAACTGGTTCGTCAGGATCGCCTGGTCATCACCGAGTCGATCGAGATGAAGGCGCCCAAAACCAAAGAAATGGCTGCTTTGCTGAAATCAAATGGCGTGGACAATGTATTGATTGTTAACGAAGCGTTTGATGAAAAAGTATTTTTATCAGCCCGCAATCTGCCCAATGTCGGCATTTGTGATGCCGGTTCAATTGATCCGGTTGTGCTGATGCGATTTGAGAAAGTGCTGATCACGTTGCCGGCGCTGAAGCTGATTGAGGAGCGTCTTTCATGAGCATTGCCGCCCGCCAGGAACGACTGATGACGGTGCTTTACGGCCCGCACATGTCGGAAAAAAGCACCATCGTTGCTGAAAAAAACAATCAGATTGTTTTCAGGGTGCGAACGGATGCAGACAAAAAAGAGATTCGTCAGGCCGTAGAGTTACTTTTCGAAGTAAAGGTCGACGCTGTCACGGTGGTTAACTGCAAGGGCAAGGTAAAACGCCACGGGCAGACAAAAGGCCGTCGTGTCAATTGGAAGAAAGCCTACGTGAAGCTTGCGCCGGATAGCCGGATTGACTTCCTTGGCACGGGCTAACGGCCAGAGAATACGGTAAGAGAATATGTCATTACACAAATCCAGACCGACTTCCGCGGGCCGCCGATTTCAGGTAGCCGTCAAAACGCCGGGATTGCACAAAGGCAAACCCTTCAGCGGGCTGCTCGACAAGAAATCAAAGACCGGAGGTCGTAACAATACGGGCCGCATCACGGTTCGCCATCAAGGTGGCGGGCACAAGCAGCGTTACCGCATTGTCGATTTCAAGCGTGACAAGGACGGCGTGCCAGGTGTTGTTGAGAGACTGGAGTACGATCCGAATCGCAGTGCACATCTGGCATTGATCAAATACGCGGATGGCGAGCGCCGCTACATTCTGGCACCGAAAGACATTGCAGCGGGATCGCCTGTTGTGAGCGGAAACGATGTTGCGATCAAGCCGGGCAATGCATTGCCGTTGCGCAGTATTCCGGTTGGTACGCTGATTCACAATATTGAGATGAAGCCGGGCAAGGGCGGCCAATTGGTGCGATCTGCCGGAGGCGTGGCCCAGCTGGCAGCGCGCGAAGGCGCTTATGTAACCGTTCGATTGCGTTCCGGTGAAATGCGCAAGATCCACGCCAATTGTCGAGCGACGGTCGGTGAGGTCGGACACGGCGAGCATAACCTGCGCAAGCTCGGTAAAGCGGGCGCGAAGCGCTGGAGGGGTGTTCGTCCAACGGTTCGTGGTGTTGCAATGAACCCGGTTGATCATCCACACGGTGGTGGCGAAGGCCGCACCTCGGGCGGTCGGCATCCGGTAAGCCCCTGGGGTACGCCGACCAAGGGCTACAAGACGCGTTCGAACAAGCGCACCGACAATATGATTGTTCGTCGTCGCAAGAAGCGTAAATAGTTAACGTCGCTGCGCTTTTGTTGCGCAAGGACATAAAAGAGAGGAACTGGTAGTGCCACGTTCAGTCAGGAAAGGCCCGTTTGTAGATTCGCACCTTGCGAAAAAGGTTGCGGCGGCTGCAGCAAAAAATGACCGACGACCAATCAAGACATGGTCACGTCGTTCAATGGTGTTGCCCAACATGGTTGGTTTAACGATCGCCATTCATAACGGTCGTCAGCATGTGCCCGTTCTGATTTCTGAAAACATGGTCGGCCAGAAGCTTGGTGAGTTTGCGGGAACCCGCACCTTCAGGGGTCACTCCGGTGGCCGGAAGACCTAGCGTTTAAGGAGTCGTCATGCAGGTTGCAGCAACATTAAGACACGCAAGAATCTCGCCGCAGAAAGTTCGCCTTATAGCGGACGAAATTCGCGGCAAGAACGTTGATGATGCGCTCAAGGTGTTGAGTTTTACACCGAAAAAAAGTGCACGCATCGTCAAGAAAGTGCTGGAGTCTGCGATTGCCAACGCTGAGCACAATCACGGTGCCGATATCGATGAACTGAAAGTAACCATCGTTGAGGTGAACATCGCGCCATCTTTGAATCGCAATCGCGCGCGCGCGAAGGGGCGTGGAACCCGCATTATCAAGCGGAACAGCCACATTACAATTCGCGTCGGCGACGAGTAAAGAGAACAATATGGGTCAGAAAGTACATCCAATAGGTATTCGTTTAGGCATCGTCAAGGACTGGTCGTCCAAATGGTATGCGGATTCGAAGACGTTTCCGGAATACATACACGGCGATTACCTGGTGCGCACCTACATCAAGAAAAAGTTGAAAGATGCATCGGTGAGCCGCATAGAAATTGAGCGTACCGCGAAAAGAGCAAATATCACGATAATGACGGCCCGACCCGGCATCGTTATCGGCAAGAAAGGCGAGGATATCGAAAAGCTTCGAGCGGGTGTTGCTGCACAATTGAAAATGCCTATCGGCGATGTGCACATCAATATTTCCGAAGTGCGTAAACCTGAGCTTGATGCACTACTCGTTGCTGAGGGCATTGCGCAGCAGCTCGAACGTCGCGTCATGTTTCGGCGTGCGATGAAGCGCGCAGTCACCAACACGATGCGTGTTGGGGCCGAAGGCATCAAAGTCAAGGTGGGTGGTCGACTGAATGGTGCGGAAATCGCCCGTTCAGAGTGGTATCACGAAGGTCGCGTTCCACTGCACACGTTCCGGGCGGATATTGACTATGGCCTTGCTGAGGCACATACGACCTACGGAATCATTGGCGTAAAGGTCTGGATATTCAAGGGCGAGGTCTATGACAAGCCCGACGCGGCTACAGTCGAATCCAAGGAAGCGGCAAGCGGCGCGCGTTAAGGGACAAGAGAGATGTTACAGCCAAAAAGAACCAAATTTCGGAAGCAGATGAAAGGTCGCAATCGTGGCCTGGCGCATCGCGGCAGTACGGTGTCGTTCGGTGAATTCGGTCTGAAATCGATTGGACGCGGTCGACTGACCGCCCGCCAGATTGAAGCTGCCCGTCGTGCAATGACGCGCTATATCAAACGTGGCGGAAAAATCTGGATTCGGGTTTTCCCGGACAAGCCAATTTCGAAAAAGCCACTGGAAGTTCGCCAGGGCAAGGGTAAAGGCAACGTCGAGTATTGGGTCTGCCAGGTTCAGCCTGGACGTATGTTGTATGAGATGGAAGGCGTGACCGAAGAAGTGGCACGTGAAGCGTTCAGGCTGGCTGCGGCCAAATTGCCGTTTCAGACCGCATTCGTTACGCGACAGGTGATGTGATGAAAGCGAGTGATCTGCGATCAAAATCCAGCCAGGAGCTTGACGAGGAATTGGTGGCCTTGCGGCGTGAACAATTCAATTTACGCATGCAACAGGCGACGGGTGAATTGACCAGGAACAATGAGCAAGGTCGTGTCCGCAAGAATATTGCGAGGGTCAAGACCGTCATTAATGAGCTCGGGCGACAGGAAGCAAGCAAATGAGCGAAGAAGTTAAAGCGATTGATGAGAAGAACCGACGTACCGCCGTGGGTCGTGTTGTCAGCAACAAGATGGACAAGTCTGTATCTGTTGCCATTGAACGATTGATCAAGCATCCAATGTATGGAAAGTACATTCGCCGCACGTCCAAAGTCATGGCGCACGATGCGAACAATGAATGCAACGAGGGTGATCGCGTTGCCATCAGTGAATGCCGACCTATTTCAAAGAATAAGTCCTGGCAGGTAGTGAACATTATCGAGCGTGCCGCAGAACGTTAGGCGACGGGCTTTGATGCTAAATCGAAAATGATCGACGGAATAGAACCATGATTCAAATGCAGACAGTTCTTGATGTGGCCGACAACTCGGGTGCGCGACGCGTGCAATGCATAAAGGTGCTTGGCGGCTCAAAGCGTCGTTATGCCGGTGTGGGCGATGTGATCAAGGTTAGCGTCAAGGATGCCATTCCACGCGGCAAGGTCAAGAAAGGCGAAATCTACACCGCTGTCGTCGTGAGAACCCGCAAGGGGGTACGTCGTAAAGATGGTTCGTTGATCCGCTTTGATGGCAATGCGGCGGTCTTGTTAAATGCACGACTTGAGCCAATCGGTACGCGTATTTTCGGACCGGTAACGCGTGAGCTGAGAACCAGTCAGTTCATGAAAATTATTTCGCTGGCGCCTGAAGTTCTTTAATGCGGCAGCTAGAACGGTAGTAACGATGAATAAGATTAAACAAGGCGATGAAGTGATTATCACCACGGGCAAGGACAAGGGCCGACGCGGCACCGTCCTGCAGATCTTTGATGATCAGCGTGTTCTGGTGGAAGGCATCAATATCGCAAAGAAGCATACGAAGCCAAACCCCAATGCAGGCATTGAGGGCGGAATTATCGACAAGGCGATGCCAATCGATATTTCGAACGTGCTGGTCTTCAACCCAAAGACCAAGAAAGGTGATCGTGTTGGTTTTCGCGTGGCTGAGGATGGCGCGAAGGAACGAATTTTTCGGTCGAGCGGCGAAGTGGTCGACATATAGGTACAAAGAGGAATATGCAGCGTCGAGAGAGTTCACCGAGGTGAGCAGCGATCGTCACTGACAGAATCAGGGTTAAGAAATGGCTAGATTGCAAGAAAAATATCGCGCCGAGTTGTGTGAGCAAATCCAGAAGAAACTGGGTCTGAAAAACATAATGCAAGTGCCACGTATCACTAAAATCACACTCAATATGGGTGTGGGTGAGGCTGTGGCCGACAAGAAAATCCTCGAGCATGCGCTGAAAGATATGCAACAGATTTCCGGGCAAAAACCGATTAAGACGCTTGCCAAAAAGTCCGTTGCGGGATTTAAAATTCGTGATGGCTATCCGATTGGCTGCAAAGTGACTTTGCGTCGTGAACGGATGTACGAGTTCCTGGACCGTCTTGTGACGATCGCGATTCCGCGAATTCGTGACTTTCGTGGCCTGAACCCGAAGTCGTTCGATCGTCAGGGCAATTACAGCATGGGTGTTACCGAGCAGATTATCTTCCCGGAAATTAATTACGATGAGATAGATGCGATCCGCGGAATGGACATCACTATTTCGACAACGGCTCGCAATGCGGAAGAAGGCCGGGCGCTTCTTGAAGCGTTCAACTTCCCCTTTAAGAAGAAGTAGAGAACAGAGTTATGGCTAAAAAGTCGATGATTGCGCGTGAGACCAAACGTGCGAAGTTAGTGAAAAGGTACGCCACGAGGCGTACGGCGCTCAAAGAGCTCATTCACAACATCAACACCAGTGACGAAGATCGAGCCGTTGCGCAGGAGAAGCTAAATGCCTTGCCGCGTGATTCGAGTCCGTCGCGGAAAAGAAACCGTTGTTCGATCACGGGCCGTCCACACGGCGTTTATAGCAAGTTCGGCCTGGGCCGCAACAAACTTCGGGAAGCTGCAATGAACGGTGAGATTCCGGGGCTGACGAAGGCAAGCTGGTAGGCGGAGAAGAACTATGAGTATGACTGATCCAATCGCTGACATGCTGACACGCATACGTAATGGTCAGCGGGCGAACAAGGTAAGCGTTTCCATGCCGTCTTCCGGCGTCAAGGTTTCGGTAGCGAAAGTGCTGCAGGACGAGGGATACATTACGGGTTTCTCGACCGAGACAGAAGGCGTGAAGAGCGATCTCACGGTCGATCTCAAGTATTTTGAGGGTTTGCCGGTGATCGAAAAGATCGACCGCGTGAGCAAGCCGGGCCTGCGTATTTATCGCGGCAAGGAAGATATGCCCAATGTATTGGGTGGGCTGGGTATTGCCATTGTTTCGACGTCAGCGGGCGTCATGAGCGACCGGCAAGCCAGAGAGCAAGGTATTGGTGGTGAGGTTCTTTGCATCGTTTCCTGATGCGTTGAACCCCTGTCGAACGAGACACAATTATGTCCAGAGTTGCAAAAGAACCTGTTGAAATAGTCAAAGGCGTTGATTACAGCCTGAGTGGATCAACGGTGACCATGAAGGGCCCGAAAGGCACGTTGTCGCTGGAATTGAATTCAGAGGTCGAGCTTTCGCAGGAAGAAAACATGCTTTCTGTCAAGGCACGTTCAGGATCTCGCTTTTCGACCGCTATGGCGGGTACGACACGGGCGTTGCTGGCGAATATGGTGACAGGCGTTACCGCCGGTTTTGAAAAGAAGCTGGAGCTGGTTGGAGTGGGCTATCGGGCTCAGGTACAAGGCAAGAAGCTTAATTTGACACTCGGCTTCTCACACCCGGTCGTCTTCGACGTTCCCGAGGGCATTACCGTTGAGACGCCCAGCCAGACAGAAGTGGTCATCAGCGGCACAGATAAACAGAAAGTTGGTGGCGTTGCGGCAGACATCCGTCGCTTCCGCCCGCCGGAGCCTTATAAAGGCAAGGGCGTTCGTTATGCGGGTGAGCACGTTGTAAGGAAGGAAGCGAAAAAGAAATAAACCTGCAAGTGCAGAGTTGATTATTTATTCGAGACAATAATGAAACTGGATAAGAAACAAAATCGCTTGCGTCGTGCCAGAAAGGTTCGCGCGAAGATCTCAGAGTTGGCAGTGAATCGCCTGAGCGTTCACCGCACGCCACGCCACATCTACGCGCAGATTATCGGGCCGGATGGCGGCACTGTTGTGGCGTCTGCATCGACTCTTGAAAAGGACGTTCGCAAGGGCACCAAGAGCACTGGCAACATTGCAGCAGCGGCTATTGTTGGTGCAAGAATTGCCGAGAAGGCGAAAGCAGCCGGTATTGATACCGTTGCATTCGACCGATCGGGTTTTCGTTATCACGGCCGCGTTATGGCACTGGCCGATGCCGCTCGTGAAGCGGGTTTGAAATTCTAGGCAGGAATTACTAGGTATCCCGTAGTGGGATGACCAGGATCAAGTTATGGCAAGAATGGAACGAGGACCGAATACAGACGACTTTCTGGAGAAGTTGGTCACTGTCAATCGTGTAGCAAAGGTCGTGAAGGGTGGGCGCCAGTTTGGCTTTACCGCATTGACCGTTGTTGGTGATGGCAAAGGACGGGTTGGCTTCGGTTATGGCAAGGCGCGTGAAGTGCCGATTGCCATCCAGAAAGCGATGCAGGCGGCACGCAATAATATGATCAAAATTCACCTGACGAACGACACGCTGCAATACGCGAAGAAAGGACGTCACGGCGCGACTAATGTGTACATGCAGCCCGCATCTGAAGGTACCGGAATTATCGCAGGTGGCGCCATGCGCGCTGTCTTCGAGTGTGCGGGTGTCAAGAACGTACTGGCCAAGAGCTATGGATCGCGAAACCCGATCAACGTTGTTCGCGCAACCATTTCGGCACTCGATCAAATTCATTCACCGCGGCAAATTGCAGCAAAACGCGGCAAGAAGATTAAAGAAATCCTGGCCTGACAGGTCGGACTGTTTATAGAGATTAGAACGATGGCGACACAGAAGATGTTGAAAGTAACGCTCTTGAAAAGCAAACACGGTCGGCTGAAACGCCACCGTGCCTGTGTTGCGGGTTTGGGCTTGAGAAAAATTCGCCAGACCGTAATCGTTGTGGATACGCCAGAGAATCGCGGCATGATCAACAAGGTGTCGTATCTCGTGTCGGTAGAGGAAGTTTGACATGCGGCTGAATACATTATCGCCTGGTAAAGGCGCAAAAAGGGTCGCGAAGCGACGGGGGCGAGGCCACTCGGCAGGTCAGGGCAAGACCTGTGGCCGTGGCCAGAAGGGCCAGCACGCCCGTTCCGGCGGTTACCACAAGGTGGGTTTTGAAGGCGGCCAGATGCCGCTGCAGCGTCGATTGCCAAAAGTCGGATTCAATTCGCGCATGGCGGCGAATACGGCGGAGCTACGCTTGCATGAGCTCGCACTGCCGACTGCCGACGTGATCAATATGGACGTTCTCAAAAAGGCACACCTGGTACCGGCAAAGGTATCGAAGGTCAAAGTAATTTTGTCGGGGACGCTCGACAAGTCTGTCAAGCTCAAGGGCCTGGCGGTCACCAAGGGCGCGCGCGCTGCGATTGAGGCAGCCGGCGGCAGCGTCGAAGAGTAACGGACAGGTAACCCAGGAATCAGCATGGCCAAGAAGCCAGGTAAAAATCCGGCAGACGTAGCGAAAGCGGCGAGCAAGACGGGCGAACTCAAAAAACGCATTGCGTTTTTGGTGGGTGCGCTCATTGTCTTCCGTGCGGGCACGTATATCCCGGTACCTGGTGTGGATCCAGCGGCACTGGCATCCTTCTTCGACCAGCAGGCCGGCAATATGCTGGCGCTGTTCAATTTGTTCTCAGGTGGCGCACTGTCGCGTTTCGGTATTTTCGCGCTTGGCATCATGCCGTACATTTCTTCCTCAATTATCATGCAGATGGCCAGCATGATTATTCCGTCGCTGCAACAGCTGCGCAAAGAGGGTGAGTCAGGCAAGCACAAGATCACGCAGTACACGCGTTTCGGAACGGTGATGTTGTCGTTGTTCCAGTCGATTGCTGCGGCGTCGTGGTTGCAGAGTCAGGTGGGTGTTGTCGTCAATCCTGGCCCGACATTCCTGATTACGGCTTGTATTACGCTGGTAACGGGAACCATGTTCCTGATGTGGCTGGGTGAGCAAATCACCGAGCGCGGCATTGGTAACGGCATCTCGATGATTATTTTGGCCGGCATCGTTGCGGGTCTTCCCGCCGCTGTAGCGGGTACGGCATCATTGGTGAGTACGGGTGAGATGTCGTCGGCTACTGCGATCCTGTTGTTGCTCGGCAGTATCGCTGCGACGGTATTTGTTGTTTACATGGAGCGCGCGCAACGCCGCATCACAATCAATTACGCAAGGCGACAGCAGGGCCGCAAGATGTACGCCGCCCAGAGCACGCATTTGCCGTTCAAGATCAATATGTCCGGCGTCATCCCGCCAATTTTTGCTTCGAGCATCCTGATGTTCCCGGCAACCATCGCACAGTTTTTCGGCCAGGCGACGAACCCCAATGCCGTCCAGAGCATATTGCAGACGATTGGCGCAAATCTCGGGCCAGGACAGCCTGTATACGTCATTCTGTACGGCGCGATGATCATATTCTTTTGCTTCTTTTATACTGCGCTGGTCTTCAATTCGAAGGAGACGGCGGACAACCTGAAGCGATCAGGTGCATTCGTGCCGGGTATTCGGCCGGGAGCACACACTGCGGAGTACATCGACAAGGTGTTGACGCGCCTGACATTCTGGGGCGCGCTCTATATCGCTTCCGTGTGTCTGTTGCCGGAAATATTCCGCATGTTTTACCCCAGTATTCCGTTCAATTTTGGTGGAACCTCATTATTGATTCTGGTGGTTGTATCGATGGACTTTATGCAGCAACTGCAGGCTCACGCAATGAGCCATCAGTACGAAGGCATGATGCAAAAAGCGAATTTACGCAACTACGGCCGAAGTGGACAGCTTCGCTGATTCGTCAGCGATTAGTGGAGAACGCTCATGAAAGTCAGAGCATCAGTAAAGAAAATGTGTAGAAACTGCAAGATTGTTCGTCGCAAAGGTGTTGTGCGAGTGATCTGTACCGACGCTCGCCACAAGCAGCGTCAGGGCTAAAGGAAAAGGTAAAGTTTAGTGGCTCGAATAGCAGGCATAAATATACCGGTAAACAAGCACGTCGTGATTGCACTGACGGCTATTTTCGGCATCGGAAGTACTCGTGCGAAGCAGATTTGCGGAGCAGCGGGCATCGCTCCGGAAACCAAGGTCAGGGATCTGGCTGAACCCGAGGTCGCCAACTTGCGTACAGCAGTTGCGAACTTCATTGTCGAAGGCGATCTCCGACGTGAAACATCGATGAACATCAAGCGATTGATGGACCTCGGCTGTTACCGTGGCATTCGGCATCGGCGTGGATTGCCCTTGCGGGGGCAACGTACACGCACGAATGCTCGTACGCGAAAAGGGCCGAGACGCCCGATCAAGAGATAAATCCCCGCGCGGGTGAGCGGCATTTTCGGTTTGCAAGTGCCGATGATGCATCCACCGGCAGGGAAATAGTTAACACAGAAACGGCTTTGGCCGTGATTGAGAAAGAAGCAAGTTATGGCAGAGACAAAACGTAAGAAGGTCAAAAAGCACGTTGTGGACGCGATCGCCCACATCCATGCGTCCTTCAATAATACGATAATCACGATCACCGATCGCCAGGGCAATACGTTGGCATGGGCGACAGCCGGCGGCTGTGGATTTCGTGGCTCTCGTAAATCAACGCCGTTTGCGGCGCAGGTTGCCTCCGATAAGGCAGGCAAGGCCGCGCAGGAGTTCGGTGTTGTGAATATCGATGTTCGTGTTCGTGGACCGGGCCCTGGAAGAGAATCCGCAGTTCGAGCACTGAACGCATTGGGTTTGCGAATTCAAAATATTGAGGATGTAACACCGATTCCTCACAACGGTTGTCGTCCACCGAAAAAGCGCCGGGTGTAGAGGCAAAGTAATGGCAAGATATCTTGGACCAAAATGTAAACTGTCGCGCCGTGAAGGCACGGATCTGTTTTTGAAGAGTGGCGTTCGGCCACTCGAATCGAAGTGCAAACTGGATGTACCGCCTGGCGGTGCGCCCCAACGTCGTCCGCGATTGTCGGATTACGGCATTCAACTTCGTGAAAAGCAAAAGCTGCGTCGTATGTACGGAGTACTGGAACGTCAGTTTCGCAATTATTACAAAAAGGCTGCCCAGCTTAAGGGCTCCACGGGTGAAAATCTCCTGCGTCTGCTCGAAGGACGTTTGGATAACGTCGTATACCGAATGGGTTACGCGTGCACGCGTGCTGAGGCTCGTCAGTTGGTAAGCCACAAAGGCATCGAAGTGAATGGCAGGGTTGTCAATATACCTTCGGCGCAGGTGAGTGCAGGCGACGCCGTCAGCATTCGGGAAAAAGCTAAAAAGCAACTTCGCATTCAAAGTGCTTTGGAGATCGCCGGTCAGGTCGGTTTGCCGGAGTGGGTAGAAGTGGATGCGAAGAAGATGACGGGTATTCTTAAATCGTTGCCGGATCGTCAGGATATCCTGCCCGATATCAACGAAAACTTCGTCGTCGAGTTGTACTCGAAATAGTCAGGAGGGTATTTACCCATGCAGGACTCTGTTAATGAATTTCTGAAGCCCCGCGTCGTTAAAGTAACGCCGGTTGATGATTTGCACGCCAAAGTTACGATTGAGCCTTTCGAACGCGGATATGGTCACACGCTCGGCAATGCTTTGCGCCGCATTCTATTGTCGTCGATGCCCGGTGCGGCCATCGTCGAGGCGGAAATTGAGGGCGTTTTGCACGAGTACACCAGCATTGAGGGTGTACAGGAAGATGTCGTCGACATCTTGTTGAACCTCAAGCAGGTTGCCGTGCGTATGCACACGCGGGATACCGCTGAGCTGCGCGTCTCCAAGAAAGGACCCGGTACGGTAACGGGCGCGGATATTCAGCTTGATCACGATGTGGAAATTATGAACCCGGATATTGTGCTCGCTACTCTGACGAAAGATGGCCAGCTCAATATGATCCTCAAGGTCGAGCGCGGCCGTGGTTATCGCCCGGCAACGCAGCAACCGTCGTTCGAAGAACAGACTGGGCCGATTGGTCGTTTGCAACTCGACGCATCTTTCAGTCCGGTGCAGCGCGTCACGTATGACGTGGAGTCAGCTCGTGTCGACCAACGTACCGATCTCGATAAGCTGATTATCGATATAGAGACGAACGGTACGATTGATCCGGAAGAAGCGATCCGTCGGGCGGGCAGCATTCTCAAAGACCAGTTGTCCGTATTCGTTGACCTGCAAGGTCAGGAAGACGGCGCAGGCGCGGCAGCCGAAAGTCAGGTTGATCCGATTCTGCTGCGACCGGTCGATGAACTGGAACTGACCGTTCGCTCCGCGAATTGCCTGAAAGCCGAAAACATCATGTACATTGGTGATCTCGTGCAGCGTACTGAAGTGGAATTGCTGCGTACGCCAAACCTTGGCAGGAAGTCTTTAACCGAAATCAAGGAAGTACTGGAAGGTCACGGGCTGGGTCTTGGTATGCGCCTGGAAAACTGGCCACCTGCCAGTCTGCGTCCGGAACACGAAATCGTCTAACGAAGAGCAATAGTCATGCGTCACAAGAAATCCGGCCGTAAACTGGGCCGCAACAGTTCCCACCGCAAAGCGATGTTTCGCAACATGGCCGCGTCACTGCTGCGCCACGAAACCATAAAAACCACCGTACCGAAAGCAAAAGAATTGCGACGTGTGGTTGAACCACTGATCACGTTGGCCAAAGTGGACGGTGTTGCCAATCGACGCCTGGCATTCAGCCGCTTGCGCGACAAAGAGGTTGTTGGCAAGTTGTTCAGCGAGTTGGGTCCACGTTTCAAGGAACGCCCGGGTGGTTACCTGCGCATTCTTAAAATTGGACCACGTGCGGGCGATGCAGCACCGATGGCAATTGTACAATTGGTCGAGGGACCGGCGGAGACTGACGCGGAAGAATAGCTTCAGGCTTGCAGAAAAAAGGGTCAGAAAAAAGGGTCAGGTTTATTTTCTTCGGAATTTAAACCTGACCCTTTTTTGCATGAGCAGTTTCACATAATAGCGGAGCATTATCCGTCGTAAGGCGAGTGTGACGGAAAAGAACCCTGAAACGCCGAATTTCAGTGAAAAAGGGGCCGTGACGGAAGCCATAAGCCGTTGATTAGGCGAAGTAATTAGGCTATTTGCAAGTGTTGTGAAGGGTCTCACAGTGTCTGCTCACGCGGTCGCTTACAGTGAACACCTGATTCAAGGAGCCAGAATTATTAGCAACGACCGGACATTCACTGATTGCGTCATTCTCGACAAGGATGCCTTCGATCCGGATGCCGTCTTCTTTGACGACATCGTCGATGATGACGTGCTGCCCTATTTGAGTCTCGCCGTCGATGGGCTGACAGATTCGGGTGCCAAGGTTCGCAGGGAGTTCGAAATGCGTCCCGAGGATGCTGCCAATGAAGAAATGAAGGCATCCACCACAATGCCGGTTGCCACGCTCGATCCTGAACAGCTGGAAGTCTACGGCTGGGAATCCTCCATCTGGCGCAAGATCAAAGGCTACCTCGGAATCTAGCCCGGACTGCACCGGCGTCATCGCTAGCAGATAATATCTCTACCCCCATCTTCGCTGGTAGACTTCCGCCATGAACAGCAATTTTGAAGACAAAACCGTCATCATCACCGGTGGTTCGCAAGGCGTTGGTGCGGCAACCGCACGCCGATTTGGCGCCGCCGGTGCTAACCTCGTGCTGGTCGCCCGGACCCGCAAGACGCTTGACCGCATTTCTGAAGAGCTTACGGGTCAGGCCAGTGTTCTTACAGTGCGAATGGATGTCTCCGATGCGGATGCATGCGCGAGTCTGTTCAAGAAGGCCATGCTCGAGTTCGGCGCTGTTCACGTGCTCATTAATAATGCCGGATACCACAAGCGAGGGTTGGTCGAAAACATGGATGCCGAGGATCTCGGCAAGATGATTGATGTGAATCTCAAAGCGCCAATCATCCTCAGCAGGCTGGCGATTCCCTATATCAAGGAATCGGGCGGTGGAGCCATCATCAATGTTGCTTCTCTGGCCGGGCGCGTACCCATTCCTGCCGCAGCGACCTACTCTGCCAGCAAGTTCGGACTGCGTGCATTTACGTTCGCACTCGGCCAGGAACTTGAAGCATCGGGCATCAAAGTGGCGGCGGTTTCGCCGGGACCCATCGATACAGGCTTCATCATGTCGAATATCGACTCAGTGGCCGACATCACGTTTTCACAACCAATGAGTACCGGTGATGAGGTGGCTGATGAGATCCTGAAACTTTGTGTCAATACCCGACGCGAGCGGTCGATGCCACCTGTCAGTGGGCTTCTCACCACTATGTCCTATTTATTTCCCTGGTTGGGTAAACGCCTGCAACCTTTGCTGAACGCGAAGGGGCGCCGGGTCAAGAGAAAATTGAAAGCGGAAATGCGTGCGGCGAAGCTCGAAAGCGACGATTAACGTTATGACGCGAAGGCGTCCCGCGTCAGATTCTCCACCCCATCTTGCAGAACCCGGACATTATCTTCGATCCGAATCCCGCCAAAGGGCCTTAGCCAGTCAATTCTCTTTTGGTTAAGCATGGCGTGCCCCGGGCTTCCCTGAAGGTTATCGAGAAGCATATCGATTACATACAAACCCGGTTCGATCGTCAGCACCTGATCTTCCTCCAGTGTACGTGTCAGTCGAAGAAACGAGTGACCCGGTGGGCGATCAATAACAGTGCCACTCTCATCGGCCATGAATCCGCCAACGTCATGTACCTGTACACCAAGCAAATGCCCGAGTCCGTGCGGGAAGAAAGCAGACGTAACACCGTTGAGGATTAACGCATCGACCGAACCACTGGCAAGATCAAGATCAATCAATAACGTAGCCAGTTTCTCATGTGTGCTGATATGCAGTGCCGCGTAGTCAACACCGGCCTTAACTTCGGACACGATGTCCTGCTGCATGGAATCCATGCGATTAATGATGTCCTGATACTCGCTCGAGTCGTAGGAATAGGCCCGCGTGATATCCGATGCGTACCCATAAACAGTGGCACCGGCATCAATCAGAAAAGAGCGTACATTCTCACGAACGACAGGCGACTGATGCTGGTAGTGCAATACGGCGCCATTTTCATTGAGTGCGATGATATTGCCGTATGGTAGCTCCTTCTCGGTCTGTTCCACCGCATGGCAATACGCAAGGTGGATATCCAATTCAGATGAACCGGCGCGAAAGGCCTCTTCGGCGGCGCGGTGTCCGGCAACACCCCGTCTTGATGCGGCTCGCATGCAATCGAGCTCATACGGTGTTTTCCTGGCACGCGCGTAGTGCAGGATGTTGATGGCGGTATTCGGGTTGATGCGGTCGATGCCGAAGGCATGTTCGTTATCCGAAAATTCACCAATCAAGATGCATTTGTCTTTATCCTGTGGCAAGAGCTCGGCGACATCCTCGATGAAATTGACGATTCGGATGTCATAGTAAGCTGTCCAAAATCCTGCGGGACTGGCGGATGGTAAATGCCAATAGTCATTTTCCTGGTAATAAATGAGAAGCGGTTTTTCCCCGGGCGTGTGCACCAGGTAGCAATACGGTGTCGCAGTGAGCGGCAGCCAGCTCACAAAGTGCGGATTTGGTTGGAACGAATAATAGTTGTCATCCAGAAACTTCGGTTTTGGGGCGCCAGAGAAAATAATCGCGTGGCTCGCACCGGCCTTCTCCAATGCCCGGTCGTGGCGCTCTTTGAGTGTATCTACATGGTTGCTGTAGGATCGGCCAAGTACGGCATCATCGATGAATTGTTGTGTACTCATACGTCCATCATACCCTCAGGTGGGTCGATGCTGCGAGCATCCGTCCAGTACCGGGCGAGCCGCTGATTAGAGTTTCATTCCCCGTCCAATCTAGGCATCATTTAATGTTTTGCAGAGCGCCCGAAGAAATGCAGGAATCGCCTGATCCAAGTGAAGCTGTTGCCGATGAGTAAGGTGTTGGCAGGTGTCCACGGTTACGAGCGCCAGACCGGTGCTGCGTTTGCCACGCGCTCAGAAGTCATCGCGAAGCACGGCATGGCCGCGACCAGCCAGCCACTTGCAACGCAGGTCGCGCTCGATATCCTGAAAACCGGCGGCAACGCGATCGACGCTGCAATCGCGGCCAATGCCGTCCTTGGCCTGGTGGAGCCCACCGGCGGTGGCGTTGGTGGTGACTTGTTCGCGATCGTGTGGGATGCCGGCAAAAAGGAACTCACCGGCCTCAACGCATCGGGCCGATCCCCAAAACTGCTGACGCTTGAGCATTTTCAACAACAGAGGTTGTCCCAAGTGCCTGAATTGGGCCCACTATCCGTCAGCGTACCCGGCGCGGTGGACGGCTGGTACAAATTACACGGACGCTACGGGAGCCTGCCGATGACCGACATCCTCGCATCGGCAATTGCCTATGCCGACGAAGGGTTTCCTGTTTCCGAAGTCATCGCCTCAGAATGGGCCGCAAATGCAGAGAGCCGACGCGACTTTCCCGGATTTGAAGCGACATTTTTGCCGCACGGCAAGCCACCGGCCAAGGGCCAGCTATTCAGCAATCGACGACTGGCCAACACCTATCGCAAGATTGTCGCCGGTGGCCGCGATGAGTTTTACAGGGGAGAGATCGCAAGGCAAATTGATTCTTACATGACCGAAAATGGCGGTTTTCTACGCTACGAGGACCTCGCTGAACATACGTCGGAGTGGGTGACTCCCGTGTCCAGTAACTATCGCGGTTATGATGTTTTCGAGCTGCCGCCGAACACACAAGGTATCGCCGCGCTGCAAATACTCAATATTCTGGAAGGGTTTGATTTGACGGCCATGGGATTTGGCAGCACGGAGTATGTGCATACCTTCGTTGAAGCCAAGAAGATTGTTTATGAGGATCGCGCAAAGTACTACGCGGACATGGATTTTGCACAGGTTCCGATTGAAACATTGATTTCAAAGAAATACGCGGCCGAACGCCGACGACTGATTGATCCGGAAAAAGCGGCGCTCGTCTGTGCCGCGGGTGACGCTGCCATTGAAAACGGCGATACGATCTACATGACGGTTGCCGACAAGCACGGCAATATGATTTCCCTCATCCAAAGCAACTTTGCTGGCATGGGTTCGGGCATGACGCCAGGCGAACTGGGTTTCGGATTGCAAAATCGTGGCGCGTTGTTCAGCTTGCAGGAAGGTCATGCCAATGTATTCGAACCGGGGAAGCGACCGTTTCACACCATCATTCCGGCATTCGTCATGAAGGACGGCCAACCGTGGATGAGTTTCGGTTTTATGGGAGGCTCAATACAACCGCAAGGACATGCGCAGATCCTGGTCAACATGATTGATTTTGGCATGAACCTGCAGGAAGCGGGTGATGCGGCGCGCATGCGTCATACCGGTTCGTCACAGCCAACCGACCAGGTGATGGAAGATGGCGGTGTGTTGTACATGGAATCCGGCATTGGCGAGGAAACACGCGACCGGCTGCGGAGTTTAGGCCACAATATAGCAACCCAGAGCACTAGCTATGGCGGGTACCAGGCCATCAAGTGGGACAAGAATCAGCGTGTCTACTATGGCGCGTCGGAAAGCAGAAAGGACGGCCAGGCCGCCGGATACTAACAATGACACAAGATATTTACCTCACGGGAATTACGACGACCGGCACGCCACACATTGGCAACTACGTGGGTGCAATTCGCCCGTGTATCGAAGCCAGCAAAGACAAGTCGAAACAGAATTACTATTTTCTGGCCGATTTTCACGCGTTGGCGAAAGCGGAAGATCCGGAGCGCATCGCGCGCTCGTCCCTGGAGATATCGGCGGCGTGGCTGGCGCTTGGCCTGGATACCGATAATGCGGTGTTCTATCGCCAGTCCGATATTCCTGAGATTCCACAGCTCACCTGGATTCTGACCCGTATGACGGCGAAGGGGTTGATGAATCGTGCGCACTCGTACAAGGCGCAGGTGCAGGCGAATGTGGAAAAGTACAGTCAGGACCCGGACAAGGGTATCAACATGGCGCTGTACAGCTATCCGATCCTGATGGCGGCGGATATTCTAATGTTCAAGTCGACCAAGGTGCCTGTCGGAAGAGATCAAAAACAGCACGTGGAAATGACGCGAGATATCGCTCAGCGCTTCAATCATCACTACGGCGACATTCTCGTCATTCCCGAAGCGGTCATTGGTGATGACACCGCAGTTCTGGCTGGACTCGATGGCCGAAAAATGAGCAAGAGCTACGACAATACGATTCCCCTATTTGCCGATGAGAAGCAACTGAGAAAACTCATCATGAAGATCAAGACCAACAGCATTGAGCCGGGAGAGCCCAAGGACATAAACGACTCGACACTTTACGATATCTACAAAGCCTTCGCGCAACCCGACGAAGTCAGGGAAATCGAAAAGCGCTACGAAGACGGCATCGCCTGGGGGGAAATGAAGCAGGTACTGTTCGAGTACATCAATGAACACATCAAACCCGCGCGAGCTGAATATCAGCGCTATATCGATGATCCCGCGGAAGTAGAGCGTGTGCTCGTCAAAGGTGCAGAGAAAGCGCGTGAGGTGTCAGTTCCGTACCTGGATCAGATTCGGCATGCGGTGGGCATCAGAAAGCTCGGCTAAATTGAATCGAACGGACTTCGAACGGCATTTCCACCTCGCTTGAGAACGTGAGTGTAGATCATGGTTGTGCTTACATTCGCATGACCTAATAATTCTTGAACGGTGCGAATGTCATAGCCATTTTCCAGCAGGTGAGTGGCGAACGAATGGCGAAACGTATGGCAGGTCGCCCGTTTCGCCACTCCCGTCGCAACGACCGCGTTCTTAACGGCACGCGCCAGACTTGATGCGTGCACATGGTGACGCCGTTTCCCCATGTCGCTCCGAATGAAGGCATATCGTTTTGATGGAAACAGGTACTGCCATTTCCAGTCTCCGCCCGAGCGACTCCTGCCACGCTTCGTGCGCTGTTATGATGTTGCCTCGCGCGAAGCGCGCCCGTTACCTGGCGCCAGCGAGCTAAACCACAGGCAAAAGTCATGTCGATGAAAGACATCATCGGAGATTACTCAGGATTCTTTTCACTTCAATATGGGCGTTTGCATGATATTCAAATCGATATCTCTGGATATGAGATAAGCCACTTGGCCTATCGTACGGCGAGCTGCGAAGAATACCTGCAGACCAGGGATAAAATAGAGCGATATTGCACGTCCAACGTTGAAAATGTCTGGAATGGTCGTCCCATGTCGATCATGCAACTGGAGGAGCCACTGATTTTGAGAGCGGAATTTGAGGTTTCGGTGATCGAGTTGATACCCCCACTGCATCGGCGCGTTTATAAAATGGGTTTGGAACATCTTGGTGTAGTGATCGGTGAGTCTAACGACGAGTTTTCCCATAAGTATCGGACCGTTCTGACCGGACAGCAATTTCAAAGCAAGGAATGTGAACCATACTACGTAACGTTTTTCCAGGACTTCACCACGGTCAAGTTCTATAAAGACTCGTTGTTGAAAATTTGTGAAAGTCAGCATGGGCGATCGTATGAGGGATTTTCTCATGTGAAAAATTGGGACTTCAAAAATCAGCGGGAAAATCGAAGACTCGATACGTCGGAATGACCAGTAAACTGACGCAATAACATGCGGGCGATTGGCGTTAGCTACGGTTATGGTTCGCGCGGGGAACTGGAAGCGGCGGGAGTCTACGCGACAGTCGATCGACCGGAAGATTTGCTGCCATTGCTTCTATGAATCTCCCGGCACGCACCGCACGTACGGAGTTCACTACACGGACCCGCTCTTGATCGATCCACGCCTGCATAGAGTCGATTTTTGTGTTGCATACCAACGTGAAGTCGAACGTAATTCGCAGGGAATAGTCGGCAAGATCATTCCTGCCAACCGTTGCACCCTGGCAAGGCATGTCGGGCCCCGCTCGCGAAATGGCGCAGCAATCTGCCTTTTTTAAGGAATGGCTACCGAAAAGCGGCGCAGAAACGAGCGAATTTCCGGTCTTTTTCTACTACGTCAACGTCGGACCCCACGTTCAGGAGCACGAAATGATTACCGATGTATTCTTGCATTGAAGAGCAGTACCCATTGCTGAAGAATGTCATTGCGATTGAATGTTAAGCTGTTGGAAAATGCGCGGCACCAGGCAGACAGACCGTGATGCTCTCGGACCTGATCAAAGGCAAAAGTACAACTTCGATATTTGCGGAGATCGTGCCAGGCAATTCATTGAAGCAGGGAGACTTTGTGACGCAATTCTTGAGCTTCTTCAAGCGGAAATCAGTGCGGTAGCTTGCTGACAAAAAAATGGAAATACAGTCAAAAGGGGGCGATGACAGATCGAAAATGCCATGAAACTACGTTATAAAATCGGCGGCGGATGCGTAATTTTACTGACGGTCGCGATTTCGGCCCTGGCCCTCGTTCTGAGCTACGATTCGGCGTGCGGATCGGCTCCGGCCGTCTCCGATGGTGCTGAGACCATGGGTGCTATCGTCTATCGCTGCTATGGTTCGACTGAAGTCCTCAATTTTGAGGAGGTCGAAAAGCCGGTACCCACAGACGATGAAGTACTGGTTAGAGTGCGGGCAGCCGCAGTCAATCCACTTGACTGGCACTTTATGAGAGGTACGCCGTATTTATTGCGCTTGCTGTCCGGTGTGGGCACGCCGAAAGAGACCGGATTGGGCGTGGACTTTGCCGGCACGGTGGAGGCGGTCGGCAACAACGTCAAACGGTTCAAGACAGGAGATGCAGTGTTCGGGGCCGGGAGTGGGGTTTTCGCCGAATATCTAACCATAGGCGAGAATGGGCCGCTGGTTCTGAAACCCACCGACGTTTCATTTGAGCAGGCGGCCTCTGTGCCAATTGCGGGTGTCACGGCTCTGCAGGCGCTTCGCGACCTCGGCAAACTGCAGCCAGGGCAGAAAGTATTGATTAACGGTGCATCGGGTGGCGTGGGTACGTTTGCAGTCCAGATAGCCAAGTCATTTGGTGCTGAAGTAACTGGCGTATGCAGCACACGAAATGTTGAGATGGTCCGCTCAATTGGGGCCGATCATGTTTTTGATTATACGCAAGAGGATTACACTGAAAGCGGAAAACGATTCGACCTGATCATCGATATGGTGGGCAATCACACGTTGTCAGAGAACAGGCGCGTCCTGAAGCCGGAGGGGATCTTCGTCATCGTCGGAGGTGGCAAGGGAAATTGGCTTGGACCCCTGATGACCCCGATCAAAGCGCTTATGATGTCGCCCTTCGTGAGCCAGGAATTCGTCATGATCCTTGCGGAGGCTCGTCAGGGTGACCTGGCAATTCTCGGTGATCTTATGCAATCCGGTAAAGTGACACCGGTCATTGATAGTCGTTACCGATTAATGGATGTAGCGGCGGCGATCGTTCATTCGGAAGACGGTCACGCTCGCGGGAAAATAATAATAGACCTGGAATAAAGTCATGCCAGATACCGGTGTAATACAACAGGCAAATGCTGTTTCTGCTAATCGTATGATACGGAAGGGAAATATGTTCCATGTCGGACTCTGAGATCCAGCTTTACAGTGAGATTACCTGTCGCGAATGTGGACATGTTGCAAACGAAAAAATGTCCACAAATTCGTGCCAGTGGTTTTACGACTGCCTCGGGTGTGGTGTCTTGCTAAAACCCAAGCCTGGCGATTGTTGTGTATTTTGCTCCTACGGCACTGTGAAATGCCCGCCCATCCAGGCTGGCAACGACTGTTGCTCCCAAGCTTGAAACGTCGTGCGGGTTCATGCGATGAATTTGCTGTCAGCCCGAAGCTTTCAGAAATACGGTATTCATAATTAAGGAGTTGGACAAATGACCAAGCCCTACATCTTTGACCCGACGACAGACACGATAGGCCTGGATAGAAATTTGGTGGCGTCAAAACTGTCGCAAAGATCCAACCCTTCGATCCCCGTTGACGGAATAACGTTTGGCATTGCAGCGATGTCCGAAAACTCACCGCACGATGGTGAACGGCATCCTGACGGTGACGAGGTTCTGTACTTGATTTCAGGTCGGGTGAGGGTCGTGTTTATCGACAGTGCCGAGGAAGATATCGATGTTCGTCCGGGCGACGGGCTGGTAGTTCCGAAAGGAATGTGGCATCGAGTAGACATCCTTGAGCCGAGCCAAATCGTTTATCTCACGCCTGGACCGAACAATGAATATCGTCCACTAGCGGATGATACATAACGTTCCCTTTACATCCCGAATATTGAGAACACCATCACAAAATGTATCGCTGGCGGTACCGTGGCGTAACCGCCAGCTGATAATCTCCCTGGCATTCAATTCGAAAGGTGATATTCGTATGGTTATCAAGGGACTCAGGCAGCAAAGACATTGGTCACAGGAATAACTCGCTGTGTTCAGTGGATTGAGTCTCCGGACCATACAACGTATCGAGGGCGGCAAGAGACTGAGTTTTGAGTCGCTACAAGGTCTTGCTGCCGCATTCGAAATTGAAGTAGCCGAGCTACTAAGGGAGCTTGCAATGAAAAAAACGTCGAGTGGATGGAAGAAACGGCCCCTGTGGGTGAGAGCGTTATATCTTGGATCCGGTAGAGTCAATATGGACCGGCGTGAATTTCAGAAAGTAGAAGTATTCGCCGCCATCGCCGGTTTCATCTTCGTCGTATTCGGCGGCTGCGGTTATTTCGGATATTTTTTAGCCGAGAAAACGGGCGTCTTGTTTCTGTTCTGCGGTGCGTTGCTTTTCCTCGGTGCCTATTTGATGTCCGTCGCAGTCCGCACCGGTGATGAGTATTTCGTCTGGCCCTGGTTGGACTCGAGCGCAGACAATTCCTGATCGAAATACCGAGGGGTGTTTCAATGCCGTGGGCATGCACGCACCGCTCCTTGCAATACCCTACGTTGCGCCTTACGCTCACCGGCTGACAGATAGTCGTAGCGGATCATGTAATTAGCGCTGCGGCAAGTATTGTAATGGGAGCAGGACAGCATGCCGACAACATTTCTGGATGCCGCAATTGCCGAAGCGAAGAAAGGCCTGCAAAGTGGCGGGATTCCAATTGGATCGGTGTTGGTCATTGACGGGAAAATCGTGGGTCGCGGGCATAATAAACGCGTCCAGAGTTGCAGTTCGGTATTGCATGCAGAAATGGATTGCCTGGAGAATGCCGGCCGGCTAGCGGCATCCGATTACAAGCGCTCTGTGCTTTATTCGACATTGTCTCCCTGTGATATGTGCAGCGGCGCTATTCTTCTCTACAAAATACCGAGTGTCGTTATTGGAGAGAATCGAACCTTTCAGGGGCCGGAGGATTATTTGCGGTCACGAGGCGTTCAACTGGAGATCGAAGATAGTTCCGAATGTTTTCAACTGATGCAGGACTTCATTCAAAAAAATGATTCTCTCTGGAATGAAGATATTGGAGAATAGTGGCGCGCAAGAGTGTCGTGTTATCAACGGGCGAGGGAAAAATGCAAATTTACAGTGGACCGGAGTCTCATCGGGGCGTAATAAGGCGTTCAGGTATATGCTTGATCGTCGCCGCCGCAACACTAGTGGCCTGCGGTTCGGGTGACACCGAATTTCGGCTCATCGAGACCATTACTTCGAATAAAAACCCCATTATTCTGGAATTCGCACCGAGCCATGCGAAATTTGGATCCGCCGATATTCGTATCCGTCTTGACGTGGGAGAGTCCGGCACCGTGCTGTATGAGGGAAAGATCTCTAATGACGGTGGTGACATTACCGTGGACAATATTCAAGCGAATCTTGGCAAGGGCTATTTGTGGTTGTGCCTGAACGGTGTTGAGCAAGAGGATGTGTCGGTACGAATCGAATTGGCGACCGGACTGGTCATCGAAGAAGAGCGACACTGCAGTGACTGAATTCGGCGAGATTGATTCATTGGCCAACACGCGGATATTTTGAGAATGATGACCAAAACCAAGGGGCCGATTCCACCGGTTATTCTGTTACTGACTATTCTGTGCGGGACAGGACTGCACTACTGGATGCCACTGGCCAAAGTTCTGGATGAGTCATGGGATAAGGTCGGAATCGCGTTGATAATTTTGGGTGTGCTTGTCGTCATCGGACCCGCCATCGCTTTCAGGCGTGCAGCAACGACGGTAAGACCCTTCCACGACTCATCCGCGCTGGTCGTTAGTGGCATGTATCGCTATACACGCAACCCAATGTATGTCGGCATGGTTGTCGTATTGATCGGCGTGGCAGTGCTGCTTGGCGATCTGAGTCCGTTCATCATGCCTTTTGTGTTCGTGCCAGTGTTGACGGTACGCGTCATTAAGCATGAAGAACAAATGCTCCAAGAGAGCTTTGGCGATGACTATCGCGAGCTGATGAAATCAGTGCGACGCTGGATTTAGCGATGAATTATTCAGTCAGAAAGGCAAAAGATATGGATGGCGAGGCGATGCTCGCATTGCTGCCACGGCTTGCTGCATTCGAGCTTCCCGATTCGCGTACGGCCGAACACCTGTGGGTGCACGATGCTGCGCTGATGCGTGACTGGATAGACGGAAAGACGGACAACGTATTGATGCACATCGCAGAGGACGAGGTTGGCACCGTGGTCGGTGTTGCGATGGTGACGCTGCGGCCTGAACTCCTGAGCCATGAACCCAGTGCGCACCTCGAGGCAATTGCCGTTTCCGTTGGTGTGGAAGGACAGGGCATCGGCCAACTGCTTCTGCGGGCCGCAGAGGAAGATGCCAATGCCCATGGGGCGAAGACCATTACATTGCATGTTTTCGCCAACAATAAACGTGCGCGTAGATTCTATGAACGTTCCGGGTATGACGGAGAACTCATGCGTTACATCAAGCCGATTGAGGGCTGATGGAACGCTTGTGGTCGTCGGCAGAAAACCCAAAAATAACGAGCAAGGACATCATGAGTGAATTTTCAGGAAAGAAAGTTCTGGTGACTGCTGCATCCCGGGGCATCGGCCGGGCGATTGCATCTGCGTTTGCCGATCGTGGAGCCGTTGTGTCAATTGTCTACCGCTCGGACTCTGCTTCGGCAGAGCAGGCACGATCGGCATTCACGGGAGACGGGCATGTGTGTATCCAGGCTGACGTGTCGACGGATGTTGGTGCGCGGGCGGCTGTCGAACAATCGATCGATGCGCTGGGTTGGCTGGATATTGTGGTCAACAACGCTGGCATTTTTACACCGCATATCATTGCTGAAGTAAGTTTCGAAGATTGGCAGTCTGCCTGGCGCTCCGTGATCGACACCAACCTCATCGGTCCTGCACATGTCTGTTATTTTGCGGCGCAGCACATGATCAAGCGGGGCGGTGGAAAAATCGTCAACGTTTCATCGCGGGGTGCTTTTCGCGGCGAACCTGACGGGCCGGCCTATGGCGCGAGCAAAGCGGGGCTGAATTCGATGAGTCAGTCGCTGGCGGTTGCGCTGGCACCGCATGGCATTTTCGTCGGCGTAGTGGCGCCGGGTTTTGTCGATACGGATATGGCTGCCGAATTGCTGCAAGGCGAATCGGGTGATGCCATACGCCATCAAAGTCCGCTTGGCCGCGTTGCGCGCCCGGAGGAAGTGGCCCATGCGGTGCTTTTTCTCGCATCCGCAGGCGCTGAGTTCGCGACGGGTGCGATAATTGATGTGAATGGCGCATCCTATTTGCGATCATAGTAGTCAGGTTGCCAGTGCTTACCCGGAGATGCAGCATGTCTGAAGTGGCAGAACGATCAATCCCGTGGATATTCTGGCCATTCGTCGTGGTCTGGAGGCTGCTGACGTTGATTGTTAGAATCACTGGCCGAATTATTTGCGCCATACTCGGTCTTGCATTCATGGCAATCGGCGTCACAATTGCATTGAGTATTGTTGGGGCGCCATTGGGCGTACCTGTGGCGGTGCTCGGTATGTTGCTTCTGGTCAGGGCCATGTTTTGATCTCTTAAGTCGTCTGCTGCATGCTCGATATTGAAAACATAAGTCCGAATTCGGGCTGGCTGGGGAGATTGGAAACGTGACGGATCTGACTTGGGCGGAATTTGAAAGAGTGGACCTCAGAGTCGGCACTGTGGTCAGTGCAGAGCCTTTTCCGCAAGCAAGAAAACCGGCCATCAAGCTGACAATCGATTTCGGTGAAGGGATCGGCACGCGAAAATCCTCCGCGCAGATCACAGACCATTATGAGCCTGCCGATCTCGTCGGCAAACAGATTGCTGCAGTGGTTAATTTTCCGCGCAAGCAGATCGGTCCCATGATGTCAGAGTGCCTTGTGACCGGGTTTGTTCAGGATGATGGCAGCGTTATTCTTGCGGTGCCTGACAAGCCGGCGAAAAACGGCACTCGCCTGGCGTAAGGATTACGCGGCCAAAAAAAACAGGCCCCAGACAGGCAGCTGTCATGACTGTTGGACCGTCGCACCGCTGGCTTGATATATACGGAGTGGGCGCAGAAGAATAATATGGCCCGTCAGGGCGAGCATTCACAATGGGTAGAACCGATGCCAGCTCTCATTGCGGCGGGCTATCCGGGAGTCGATTCAATGCACGAAGAAATTCATCATCCCTGCGTACAGCACAAATTGTCCCTGATCCGGGATATTAATACTGGTCACAAGAAATTTCGTGAGCTGGCCACAGAAATCACGATGTTCGTTTGTTACGAAGCGCTGAAAGAAGTCCGTGTCGAAGACGTGACAGTACAAACTCCCGTGGCCGAGGCAAAATGCCGCAAGATCGTCGAGGATATTGTCGTGGTGCCGATTCTCAGGGCTGGCGTCGGCATGCTGGAGGGCATTCTGGACCTGGTGCCGACAGCCCGCGTCGGCTTTCTCGGCATGTACCGCGATGAGGTAACAGCGCAACCCGTTGCGTATTACCAGAAACTGCCACCCCAGACCGCCACGGCATTGAATATCATCATCGATCCGATGTTGGCGACCGGAGGCTCGACGGCCGCAGCCATCGACGTGTTGAAAGAGGCCGGTGCGAAGAAGATAGTCGTCGTATGCATTGTAACCTGCCCGGAGGGCCTGCAAGCCGTCGAGACTGCGCATCCGGATGTGAAAATCTACACCGCGAGCATCGACGATCGTCTCAACGAGAACAAGTATATCGTTCCCGGACTTGGTGACGCGGGTGACAGGTTGTTCGGCACTCGCTGAGATGCCGGAGCGCTATATGGCTGGCCGGAACGCCGCTACTCGCAGATATCGGATCCGGCACTATCGCACGGCGCTTGTGATTGGAGTAGCTGGGAGTTACCGATGATAGATGCACCAGGGGTACCTCGATTTGAAGGATCAACGCTGGTTATCGAAACTGGCAGCGAAACAGAAACCTATGATTCCCGGTTTTTCATTGCGGTCTTGCTGGTTTGCGTAGCGCAAGGAGACGGCACGATTTCCGAAAAAGAAACGCAGAAAATGCTGCAGCTCGTTGGCGAGCATTTTAATCTTGAGAGTGCCGAGTCGTTGGCACTCATCATGCGGGCGATGACCAACCTAGCTGACAATCCCGATCTCAATAACATCCTGCGACAATTGAGTACGGTTCTTGACGACCAAGAGAAGGAAGATGTTGCGATCATGCTTCTTAAAGTGGTTGCTGCCGACGGTAAAGCAGACGTCGATGAAATGGAAATGGTCAGTACAGCGGGAGAGATTATCAATATCACGCCCGAAATCATGCACAAGGCATTCGATCGTTACTTTGCCGAAACACGGGTCGACTGACAAAAATGATTGCAAATACATAAGAGAGGAGAAAGCTATGACCAATGAGCTGATGAGCCTTACCGCCGTAACGGTGCTGACGGCTGTCATGTGGATGCCGTATGTATTGAACGTAATTGCTGTCCGCGGCATCAAGGATGCTGTTGGATATCCCGAAGACCCGGAACCGATGTCGGGCTGGGCGTCCAAAATGAAGGCGGCGCATTCGAATGGCGTGGAAAATCTGGTGGTATTCGCAGCCCTTGTGCTGATCGCGAATGCGGCAGGCGTCAGCACGGCGGGAACGGTGATGGCGTGCCAGGTGTATTTCTGGGCCCGTGTGGTACACGTATTGTCGTATACGTTTGCTGTGCCCTGGGTTCGTACCCTGTCATTTGCGACAGGGTTTGGTTGCCAGGTGGTACTGGCACTCGCACTCTTGTAATGCGCTAGTAGTCCATCAAACCTACCTGGTTGGACTACCAGGGCGTTGGGTCTGCGGGCAGCGGATTGTTACGCGCTTCGATCGCGCGATCGATCGTATTGCTCTTTTCGATTCGCCAGTTCAGTCCAGCGATCCATGCGTTGTTCAAGGCTCGATTGCGTTTCAGCCAGTTCAGCCAGTACCTGCTGGACGGATTCATGATCCTGCGAATAGAAGTTCGCAGCAGACATCGTTGCCTCGATTTCAGCCAGGTCTTGCTCCAGCGCCTCAATTTCCTCCGGCAACTCGTCCAGGGCACGTTGATCCTTATAGCCAAGTTTGACCGGCGCTGCTTTTTTAGATGAAGATTTGGCGGTATCAGCAGTTGCCTCAGTGCCGATCGGGTTGTCCAACTCGGTGAGTTGGTGGCCCTGTCGTAACCAGTCACTGTAGCCGCCGACATATTCGCGTACTTCGCCGTTTTCTTCGAAGACGATGGTGCTGGTGACAACATTGTCCAGAAACTGCCGGTCATGACTGATGATTATCAGAGTGCCGCTGTAGTTGACGAGCTTGTCTTCAAGTATCTCCAGTGTTTCCATGTCCAGGTCGTTGGTTGGTTCATCGAGAACCAGGAGATTGGCGGGCTTGGTGAAAAGCTTGGCCAGGATGACACGGTTGCGCTCGCCGCCGGATAAAGACTTGACGGGTGTCATTGATCGTTTGGGATCGAACAAGAAGCCCTTGAGATAGCCAACGATATGGCGGTCTTTGCCATTCAAGCGGATGAACGTTCTGCCGTCACCGACATTTTCTGCAATGGATTTCTCCGGGTCCAGCGTTTGCCGAAGCTGGTCGAAGTAACCAATCTCGAGGTTGGTTCCATGTTTGATGGTGCCGGACTGAGGTTCAATATCACCGAGAAGCAACCGCAAAAGCGTCGTTTTGCCGACACCATTGTTGCCCAGCACGCCGATTCGATCGCCACGCATTATTTTGACCGAAAAATCCTCGATCAGGGGCTTGTCATCATAGGAATAAAACACGTTGCGTGCCCGAATCACTTTTCGCCCGGATTTTTCGCCTTCGTCAATGTGCATGCGCGCATTCGCTCCTCGGCCGATGCGCTGCGCACGTTCAGTTCGCATTTTCATCAACGTCCGCACACGTCCTTCATTGCGTGTGCGGCGCGCCTTGATGCCCTGACGAATCCAGATTTCTTCCTTATCAAGCCGTTTGTCGAACTTGGCGTTCTCGGTTTCTTCGTCTTCAAGCGCTTTTTCTTTACGCAGTTGGTAGTTCCTGAAATCGCCTGGCCAGCTGGTCAGCTTGCCGCGATCAATCTCGACAATGCGCGTTGCCAGGCGTTGTAAAAACGCCCGGTCATGGGTAATGAACAGGACAGATCCAGCGTAGGAATAAACGATATTTTCCAGCCACTTGATGGTTACAATGTCGAGATGGTTTGTGGGTTCGTCAAGCAGAAGCAAGTCCGGTTTCTGTACCAGTGCTTTGGCGAGCGCAACACGCCTGCGCCAGCCGCCCGACAATTCGCTCATCATTTTGTCGACGGGCAAGTTGAGCTCCGCCATCGTGGTTTCGACGCGTTGTTGCAGGTGCCAGCCATCGTGAGCATCAATCTGCTGGTGCAGCGCCTCAAGGTCCCGGAGACCTTTCCTGTCGAGGTCCTGTGCGGACAATGCCTGGTAGCGTTGCAACAATGCTTCAATGCCGGCAAGACCTGAGCGAACAACATCCTGGACGTTGAGATCCATGGCGTCCGGCAGTTCCTGGGCCAGCTGACTTACCACGAGTCCGGTCCTGCGAATAATTTCGCCACGATCGGGTTCAATTTCGCCGGTGATCAGCTTCAGTGTGGTGGATTTTCCAGCACCGTTTCGACCGATAAAACACACCCGCTCGCCCGGTTCGATGGCCAGCATGGCATCGGTCAGTATTTTTTGGTCACCAAAGTCGAGTGATATGTTTTCGAATCGAATGAGCGACATGCGGGCGCCGTTAGCATCTGCATCAGGGCGTAGAGGATACACGTCTGGAGCGGCGTCGTGGACGGTATAAGTTGAGGATTTGCCCTGACAGACTTAGAGTGAGGCACTGGCAACAAGGTCCTGGCGATGGATGACGACAGACTGATAGGGATAGAAACCAAACTGGCGCACCAGGAAGACCTGGTGAATGAGCTCAATACGGTCGTTACCGATCAACAGGCGCAGATTACGCGGCTGGAGGAGTTGTGTCGCTCGCTCTTAAGTCGTGTCCGGGCAATGTCGGAAGCTGAGACAGCCGGTGGCCCTGAGGACGATCGACCTCCTCACTATTGATGTGAATGGTTGAATGATGCTATGTCTGAAGTCGATATTTCCAGTCTTCGTATGAAGTTGCTCGATCTTCGCGAGGAATTGCAGGTATTGGCACAGACGGCGAATGCTTCGGCGCAGGTCGTCGAACTGGATCAGGCACGCGTCGGGCGCTTGTCGCGCATGGATGCCATGCAGGCTCAGGCGATGTCACAAGCCACAGGACGTCGACGTGAATTGATGCTAAAGAAGATTACCGCGGCGTTGGCACGGATGGACGAAGATGACTATGGATTGTGCAGGTCTTGTGATGAGCCCATCAATCCGAAACGGCTGGAATACGATCCGACCGCAATATTGTGCGTCAGTTGTGCCGAGAGGAGTGAGTGATGAACAGATCTCCACGACAAGCAAATGGCTGACCGCGGAATGAGTGCATAACGTGTCTTTACCCGTATTGCAGCGGGCTCCGGATATGCCGGCAAACTGTACGATCAGTTTCGCCCGTCCTGAACATCTCAAGGCAATTCCTGGTATCCAGGTGGCGGCAACCTCCGTTTTCGCCGAGTCGGATGTGCCGCTTGATATTCGTTATCGCACCACCGCCATGGATGTTCTGCAGGCAGCGCAGGAAAGCGGACAACTCTGGATCGCCACCGGCGGCAACGATCATGTCATCGGCTATGCGATGGTCTATATCCTCGATGGTCTGGCACATCTCGATGATCTGGATGTGCACCCCGAACATGCAAGACAGGGTATTGGGTCAGCCATTTTGCGGGCGGTGATCGATTGGGCAGGGCGGCAGCAATATGCCGCCATGACCCTGGTGACCTTTCGCCACCTGGTGTGGAATGCCCCGTTTTATGAGAAGTTTGGCTTTAGCGAGATCAAAGAAGAGGCGCTCGGTGCTGATCTGCGAGCGCTCCTGCTGGATGAAGTCGCTGCGGGGTTAGACGGGCACAATCGGATTGCGATGCAGCTGTCTTTGAGCGGGTAATTCGTAAAGGGAAAACCATCATGTTCGTTGCAATCACCCATCGTGTTCGCCAGTTCTGCGCTTGTCTGTTGCTGGCGGTTCTTGCTGTTGTACCTGTTATTGCAGAAGAGGCGCCTGCCGTGCTGGTTACGATGGCAACGAGTTACGGCGAAGTTCAGATTGAGTTGTATCCTGCCAAAGCACCGTTGTCTGTGAGTAATTTTCTCCAGTATGTCGACGGTGGTTATTACGACGGCAGTACCTTTTACCGCTCCGTGCATTACGGGAACGACAACGGCAAGCCGAAAATTGAGGTCATTCAGGGCGGGCGTGGCGATGCTGAGGCGCCGTTTCCGCCGATTGCGCATGAGTCCACTGAGAAGAGCGGAATCCTGCACACGGACGGCGTCATCTCAATGGCTCGTGGCGACGTCGGTACGGCGAGCTCGGAGTTTTTCATCTGCATTGGAGACCAGCCGGGACTCGACTTCGGCGAAGTACGCAACCCGGACGAGCAAGGGTTCGCTGCTTTCGGGCGCGTTGTCTCCGGCATGGATGTGATTCTCACGATCCACAATTTGCCTTCTGATGCGCCGGCCGAGAGTGCGTATGTCGAGGGGCAGATTATCGAAGAGCCGGCTGTGATTGAGAGCATTCGGCGAACGGAATAACACTTGACAAAGATCGCACAGTTTTTCTATTGGCACTCCTGTAGGAGCGTCTCCTGAGGCGCGACCGAACTCAAGAGGGTCGCGCCTCAGGAGACGCTCCTACAATTATTCTATTGGCACTCCTGCCAAACCAAATTACGCTCGTCGTTTCTTTTTCTCCAATTCCAGCAGCGGCTTCAGGTACTGGCCCGTAAACGATGCTTTGGTTGCTGCAACCTGTTCCGGCGTGCCGGTCGCTATCACTTCACCACCGCCGTCACCTCCTTCGGGTCCCAGATCGATAATCCAGTCTGCGGTCTTGATGACATCCAGATTGTGTTCGATGACGATGATCGTATTGCCCCGGTCACGCAGCCGGTGCAAAACGGCCAGCAGTTGTTCGATATCGTGGAAGTGCAATCCGGTGGTCGGCTCATCCAGAATATACAGCGTGTTGCCGGTGTCCCGTTTCGATAGCTCTTTGGCGAGTTTGATGCGCTGCGCTTCCCCGCCAGACAACGTAGTTGCATTCTGACCGAGGCGGACATAAGACAGGCCTACGTCCATCAGGGTGGTCAGTTTTCTGGCAATGACGGGCACATTGCGGAAAAACTCTGCCGCATCCTCAACCGTCATCTCGAGAACTTCACTGATATTCCTGCCTTTATAGCGCGTCTCCAGCGTTTCCCGGTTGTAACGCTTGCCTTTGCAGACATCGCAGGGAACGTACACATCCGGAAGAAAATGCATTTCAACCTTGATGACGCCATCGCCCTGACAGGCTTCACAGCGCCCGCCCTTGACGTTAAAGCTGAAGCGTCCCGGCATGTAGCCCCGCGAACGAGCTTCCTGCGTTCCGGCAAACAATTCCCGTATTGGCGTAAACAGGCCGCTGTAGGTCGCAGGGTTTGATCTCGGCGTGCGGCCAATCGGGCTCTGGCTGATATCAATGACACGGTCAATACGGTCGAGACCCTCGATGCTGTCGTGCTCTGCCGGATTGCGATTGGAGCGATTCAGCAGATCGGCCACCGCTTTGTAAAGCGTATCGTTGATCAGCGTGGACTTGCCGGAACCTGAGACTCCGGTAACGCAAGTCATCAATCCAATTGGAATCGAGACGTCGATTGATTTCAGGTTGTTGCCGCGTGCGCCCTTTATTGCGATGACTTTTTTCTTGTCGGCCGCAGTGCGTTTGGCTGGAATCGCGATCGAGCGTCGTCCGGAGAGGTACTGCCCGGTCAGCGACTGTGGATTGCTCTTGATTTCTTCCGGCGTGCCCTCGGCAACGATGCGCCCGCCATGCACACCAGCACCCGGACCGAGATCGACCACATAGTCTGCGGCCATGATCGCTTCTTCATCGTGCTCGACGATGATCACGGTATTGCCGATATCGCGCAGATGAATCAGCGTGCTGAGCAGGCGCTGGTTGTCGCGCTGATGCAGCCCGATGGAAGGCTCATCCAGGATGTACATGACCCCGACCAGGCCAGAGCCGATCTGGCTTGCCAGGCGAATTCGTTGTGCCTCGCCCCCGGACAACGTATCCGCACTTCGATCCAGCGACAAATAGTCCAGGCCAACATCGCTGAGGAAACCAAGGCGGTCGCCGATCTCCTTGACGATTTTGTCGGCGATGGTTCCTCGCCAACCTTCAAGTTTCAATTTGCTGCAAAATTCGAATGCGTGGCCGACTGACATTGCGCTGATTTCGGGCAATGACTTGTCCGTGATGAATACATTGCGTGCGGCCCGATTGAGTCGTGTGCCACCGCACTCCGGACAGCGTTGAGAATTCAGGAAACGCGACAGTTCCTCACGGACCGCATTGGACTCGGTTTCCCGGTAGCGTCGTTCAAGGTTCGGGATGACACCCTCGAATCGATGCTTCTGTCGAATCTGCATGCCACGGGAATTTTCGTAGAAAAATTCAACCTTCACTTTGCCACTGCCGAACAAAACGGTTTGTTGAATGTCTTCAGGCAATTCGCTAAACGGTATTTCAATATCGAACTTGAAATGTGCCGCGAGGCTTTTGATCATCTGGAAGTAATACTTGGTTTTACGGTCCCAGCCGCGAATAGCGCCGCCTGCGAGCGATAAATCGGCATTGACGACCACTCGTTCCGGATCGAAGTATTGCTTGACGCCGAGGCCATCGCAATCCGGGCAGGCGCCGCTGGGGTTGTTGAATGAGAATAGCCGTGGTTCGAGTTCCGTCAGGCTGTAGCCGCAAATGTTGCAGGCAAAACGATCCGAGAACACAATTTCCTCGGCGTCTTTGTCATCCATGACCACGATCCGTGCAACGCCGTCAGCCAGACGCAACGCGGTCTCAAAAGACTCGGCGAGACGCTGCTTCATGTGGGCCTTGACCTTGAAGCGATCGACGATCGCTTCGATATCGTGCTTGCGGCGCAGGTCAAGTGTCGGTGGATCGTCGAGTTCGTAAATCTCGCCGTTGATGCGGGCGCGAATAAAGCCCTGTGCCTGCAGGTCTCGCATGAGCCGCACATGCTCGCCCTTGCGCTGGGCGACGACGGGCGCAAGCAACAACAAGCGCACGCCTTCGGGCAACGCCAGCACCTGATCGACCATCTCACTGACGGTCTGGGCCTCCAGCGTGACGCCATGATCCGGGCATCGCGGCGTACCGGCGCGGGCGAACAGCAGGCGAAGATAGTCGTGAATCTCCGTCACGGTCCCGACCGTCGAGCGCGGGTTGTGTGAGGTTGAGCGTTGTTCGATCGAAATGGCCGGGGACAGACCGTCGATGTGGTCTACGTCGGGCTTTTCCATCATCGAAAGAAATTGCCGCGCGTAGGCAGACAGTGATTCGACGTAGCGGCGTTGCCCTTCCGCATAAATGGTATCGAAGGCGAGCGATGATTTGCCGGAACCGGACAGCCCGGTAAAGACGATCAACTTGTCCCGCGGCAGGCTCAAGTCGATGTTCCGCAGGTTGTGGGTTCTCGCACCGTAGATGTCGATCGTTTTCATGGAATTCTTAAGAGTTCGCCGAACAACCTGCTAATATACGCCGCCGCTTCACTGCGGCGCAAAACCACACCCCGCTAAACATTACACGTCGGTCTTTGAGTGCGGGAACGACATTGTGACGCGGCCTGAACGGGGTCGTTCTTTTGCTGACTAATCAGCGGCTTAGAGGATGCTACTGACAATTTATGAGCCAGGAACGGAGAAAAACGCTGCTGCCAATGCTCGCGGCGGAACGCAAGACTGTTGCGGTTGTCGCGCTGATCGCGATGATCCGCATGTTCGGTTTGTTTGCCTTGTTGCCGGTCTTGTCTCTCTATGCTGTCGGGCTTGAAGGTGCTACACCGATACTGATCGGCTTCGCTGTCGGCGCATA
Source organism: Pseudomonadota bacterium (assembly GCA_022563505.1). Lineage (GTDB taxonomy): Bacteria > Pseudomonadota > Gammaproteobacteria > Steroidobacterales > Woeseiaceae > JAADHU01. Next base: position 68,307 of record JADFNG010000003.1, read on the forward strand.
CGGATTGACGCAGGCATCGCTGCAAATTCCCCTGGGCGCACTTTCAGATCGCATTGGCCGGCTTCCGGTCATCATTGGTGGACTCGCTGTTTTCGCAGCCGGCAGCCTGCTCGCGGCCAGTAGCGTCACTATCGAGGGTGTCATCGCAGGCCGATTGCTGCAGGGAGCGGGTGCGATTTCGGCAACGCTGACTGCGCTTCTCGCCGATGCGACCAGAGAGGAAGTGCGCACCCGCTCGATGGCCGTATTCGGCGTTGCCATCGGCAGCTCATTCCTGCTTGCGTTGATATTCGGGCCGGTCATTGCAGCCGCCCATGGCGTGAGTGCACTTTTTGTGATTGCCGCCGCAGGCGCTGTCGTTGCGGCCATGCTGACGCTGTTCCTGCCCAAGAGCCCCAGGCGCAGCAAGTCCCGTTCCAGTCTGGACTTAAGTACGGCATTCAAACCGAACCTCTTGCGACTCGATTTGTATATTTTCCTCCTGCACACGCTTTTGACCGCGATGTTCGTGGCGCTGCCATTCATCTTGCGGGACCGTCTCGGCCTGTTCCTGACCGAACAATGGAAAATTTACGTCGGCGCGCTTTTCGTGTCGCTGCTCGGGACGATACCGCTCATCATCGCCGATGATCGCAAAGGAAAACGTGGCACGATCGCGATCGCTGTCGCATTGCTGCTGGCGGGGCTGACGTTGCTGGCGTTCTTCGGCGTCACCTGGACCATGGTTTTCCTGGCATTGTCGCTGTTCTTTGCCGGCTTCAATTTCCTCGAAGCTGGGTTGCCGGCACGATTATCCCTTCTTGCCCACGGCGAAGCACGCGGTGCTTCGCTGGGTGTTTTCTCGAGTTTTCAGTTTCTTGGCGCTTTCGCGGGTGGAATCATCGGCGGCTGGGTTCTCTCTTCCGGGCAGCCGCGATACGTCTTCCTTGCCTGCGCCGTGTTAACCGCTTTCTGGCTGTTGCTGCATCAACTCGGCCGGAAGGTCGAAATCAAGGCGGAATCACTTGAAATCTGACTGGC
>JADFNG010000034.1 GCA_022563505.1 Pseudomonadota bacterium
GTACGACTTCGACACACCGTATAGCCGCATTGGCACTGACTGCGTCAAGTGGGACAGCCAGATCACACTTTTCGGTGACAAGGTCAAAATCGGCATGGGCATCGCAGACATGGACTTCCGTGCAGCACCTTGCATCGGTGAGGCCATGGCGGAACGCATGAAACACGAAAACTGGGGATACCTGAGTGGCGAGGCCTACGCGACTTTCCGCGAAGTCATTGCCGAGTGGAATCTGCAACGATGCAACCTCAAAATTGACCCCGACTCGATTGTTCTCGCCACCGGTGTACATCCGGGCCTGGTCGCAACACTGAAGACATTTTCGCCGCCGGGCAGCAAAGTGCTGCTGATGACGCCAACGTATAACGGTTTTTATTCGGACCTGCAGCATACCCAGACCCTCAAGAACGAAAGCGAAATGATCTTCGAAAACGGTCGTTATTCAATCGATTGGGATGACCTCGAAGCGCGCATGACAGCGGATACACACTCAATGCTGCTGTGTAATCCGCAAAACCCGACCGGCAACGTCTGGTCTGAAGATGACCTGTTGCGCATTGGTGAGCTTTGCCTGAAACACCAGGTCACCGTATTGGCGGATGAAATACACGCGGATTTCGTACGTGCGGGCGAGAAATATACGCCGTTTGCCAGCCTGCCCGACAAGGCAATCGTCGACAACAGCGTGTCATTCAAGGCAATCACCAAAACCTTCAGCATGCCGGCGTCGAAGAACGCCTACTGGTTCTCAACCAACCCCGTCATGCTGGAACGCATCAAGATAAACCACAATGCGGGCATCAATACGCTCGGTATCGTCGCCAATACGGCGGCCTACCAGCAGGGCGCCGACTGGCTCGATCAACTGCTGCCCTACCTCGATGCAAACCATGCATACGTCGAGGATTTCATCAAGGAAAACATGCCTCAGGTCGGCTATACCAAGGCCCAGGGCACATTCCTGAGCTGGCTGCACTTCGATGGCATCATGGATGAAGTCGGTGTGGGCGAAATGTCTGCCAGAAGCCAGATGACCGACAATCCAATGACCGAAACCCAGGCGTTCGAATCCTGGCTGGTCGAAAATTCCGGTGTGCAGCTCAACGACGGCGAAGGCTATGGCAAAGGCGGGGAACGCTGCATGCGGATGAACATCGGTTGTTCTCGGCAGGTTCTCAAGCAAGCCCTTAACGGAATTGCAACAGCGTTAAGAAACGTCTAGGTTCGGGGGACAGTTTACTTATTTCTCCGGTTAATTCGGGGTAGTTCGGGGGATCGAGGCAATGAAGAACATCACCATGGCAACAGTTCAGCGTCTGCTGAGTGTGGCAATACTACTGTTCAGCTTTTCCGCGTGCTCGCCAGAAACCGCAACAACCAATGGTGCTGATAAAACAGCGACTGCGCAGCATGCCATCGCGCCCGGGCCGGGCACCAGCGATGGTCAATGGGAGTTTCTGGGCGGTGACGCTGCACATACGCGCTATTCGCCTGCCGACCAGATCAACGCGGAGAATTTTGCGGACCTCGAAGAAGTCTGGGTCTGGGACGGCGCAAGCTTCAACGCACAGAGTGGCCGATCAACGCCGAGCTACATCGACGGCACCCTGTATACCGTCGCCGGAGCACGCCGTTACGTCACTGCAATCGATCCCGCCACTGGCGAACTCCTCTGGTCGTATGGCGAACCGAAAACAGGCCGTTACCAGTACTCGATGCGCAAGGACTACGGTAAGGGAGTTGCCTATGCGAACGTTGACGGACGCGGTGTCATTTATATTTCGTCACCCGCTTTCTTCCTGACAGCCCTTGACGCAAAGACCGGTAAACCTCTGGAAAACTGGGGTACGCCGGTACCGATTGATGGTTTCCCCGATACCGGTGTTGTCGACATGCTGGCGGATCTCGGTCACGAATACGATCCGTATGACGGTCTGCCTCTTGAGACTGGGTACATCACGACGTCATCGCCACCGATCGTTGTTAACGGTGTCGTTATTGTCGGCAACTCGCATGAGCAGGGTTACTACCAGTCACGTATCGAAAATGTTCCCGGCGACATCCTTGCCTACGATGCACGCACGGGAAAATTCCTGTGGAAGTTCAATGTCATCCCCCGCCCCGGTGAATTTGGACATGACACCTGGGAGAACGATGCCTGGAAGACAACGGGCGATGTTTCCTCTTGGGCGCCCATGTCCGCTGATCTTGAACGTGGCATTGTTTACATCCCAACCAATGGCGTCACCATCGATTACTACGGCGGCTTCAGTCCCGGTGATAATCTGTACAGCACCAGCCTGATCGCGCTGGATGTCAAAACCGGCAAACGTGTATGGCATTACCAATTGGTGCACCACGATATCTGGAATTACGACACACCTACCGCGCCGGTGTTACTCGACGTCATGATCGACGGCAAGAAAACACCGATTGTTGTGCAGACTGCCAAACAGAATTTTGCCTACACCTTCAATCGTGAAACCGGTGAACCGGTCTGGCCAATTGAGGAAAAGCGGGTTCCCGCGTCGGATATTCCCGGTGAAAAACTATCCGAGACGCAGCCGTTTCCTACCCGACCTGTTGCTTATGGCATGCAGGGCCTGGTCGAAGACGACCTGATCGACTACACGCCGGAGCTACGTGCAGCCGCGATAGAGATTCTTAAAAATCACAAGATCGGCCCGTTGTTCAACCCGCCACTGCATCGTGACAACGACCAGGGTTACCGCGCCGCATACTGGTGTCCTGGCGATGGCGGCGGCACCAACATCGACGGCCCCACCGTCGCGGATCCGGAGACCGGCATTCTTTATGTTTCAACGAAGAAAGCGTGCTCCTCTCGTATCATCGTGTCCGGCGAGGAGCGGGACAAGAATATCGAAGCACCGACGGGCGCTACATTTTCTGACTACGCATCGCTTCGCTCCGACCAGGTCAGAGGACCGTTTGACCTGCCGTTATTCAAACCGCCTTACAGTCACATCACCGCGATCGATATGAATACCGGTGACATCTTGTGGAAGCTGCCAATCGGTGAAACACCGGAGAGATATACTAACAATCCGAAACTGGCAGGCATTGAACTACCCGCGACAGGCACCGGCAGAAACGCGGTCATGAGCGTCACCCAGACGATGCTCATGTACGCCAGTACAGCTGCGGATGGCACACCGATGCTTTTCTTCGTCGATAAAAAGACGGGCGAGACGCTGGGTGGGGTCGAGGTCGATAATCCATCCAATTACGGCATGATGACGTACATGCATGAGGGCAAGCAGTACATCGTTTTACAGACGGGGCCGAAATTAACGGCGCTGGCGTTGTATGACGATAGCGAGGGGTCCGACGCTGGCCATTGATGGATGGGGTTGTTGGTCCTGGTGCTGTGGACGGATTTTGGTCGCGCCTCGGGTGACGCTCCTACAGCAGTGCCAATAGAATAATTGCGGGAACGTCTCGTTGGTGCAACCTTTTTGAGATTGGTCGCGCCTCGGGTGACGCTCCTACAGCAGTGCCAATAGAATAATTGCAGGAGCGTCTCGTTGGTGCAACCTTTTTGAGATTGGTCGCGCCTCGGGTGACGCTCCTACAGCAGTGCCAATAGAATAATTGTAGGAGCGTCACCTGAGGCGCGACCGGCCAGGCCAGGTCTTCGCAATTGTATCGACTTACGTCTCGGTCTCACACTCCAGCTGCTGGCGATGGATCACTGCTCCCGGCAAAGCGCCAGTTTGTTCGCCGTTACTGATGACAGCCACGCCATTGACCAATGCGTGCACGACCCCGCTTGATAGTCTGGTTGGATTTTCGAAATCTGCCAGCGGCAAATAGTTGTTGATGTCGAGAACGACGATATCTGCTTTTCTTCCTTCTTCGAGGTAGCCCCGGTCACATAAATTGAAGGTGTCGGCGACCAGGCCGGCACTACGATAGACGAAACGTTCCACCGGAAAGAGTTTTTCCGTCACCACCATGTCCTGGAAGGCCTTTGGATAACTTGCGTATTTTCGCGGATGGCCTTCCGACCCATCAGACCCCGTCATCACCCAGTCCTGCAACGCGATCGCGTAAATATCCGGCAACTCCATCACAAAGGACGCAATGGACGGATCGCCTCCTCTTACGACCTCAACAGCCGCATCCAAAGAATCGCGCTGCATGCTGTCGGCAATATCGGCCAGTGTCATGCCCCGCCACTGGCTGTCGGTGCCGGTGACGAGCATGGCGCCCGGGCCGCCACGACGCCAAAGGCTGGTTTCCATCTCTTCGCGAATACGATCTTTCAGGTCTGCATTTTCCAGCCGCTCGAACATTGCTTCCCTCGAGTCAGCTCTCACCCAGCCGGGAATGAGCGCTGCACTGAATCGGGTACCAGACGCACGGTACGGATACTGATTCGCCGTGACTCTTAAGCCCCGCTCTCGCGCTGCATTGATCATCGTGATGACGTCACCGCTTTGGCCCCAGACATCCCGCCCCAGGGCTTTCAAATGCGAAATGTGTACCGGCATGTCTGCTTCCGCGGCAATCGTCAGCGTTTCCTCCACAGATGCCAGCAAACCGATCGTGTAAGAGCCCTCGTCGCGCATGTGTGTGTCATATACACCACCGTATTTCGCCGCAACCCTGGCAAGCGCTACTACCTCATCTGTCGAAGAAAAACTGCCAGGCGTGTAGTAAAGGCCGGTCGACAAACCAACCGCACCGGCCCGCATTTGTTCCTCGGTCAGTGCCAGCATCTGTTGGAGTTCGCTTTCTGTCGGTGCTCGGTTCTCCAGACCCATCACCTGCTCCCGGATATCGCCATGACCGGCAAAGAAGGCAACATTGGTCCCTGTTCCCTGCTTCCGCAGGAGTTGCAGTGTCTCATCGAGAGCCGATATGCCGCCCCCGTCATTGCCAATAAAAACCGTCGTCACACCCTGTGTCAGGTAGTTGACGTTCGTGTTGCGTTCAGGATCTTTAAGATCAGCTCCCGCGTGCGTATGTGGATCAATGAAGCCGGGAACTACCAGCTGACCCGATGCCTCGATGATTCTGTCAGCAGTCGCGCTCGAAGGTGCATCCATAGAAGTGATTCGGTCACCCGTGATGCCAATATTTATGCGACCCCCCGGTTGCAGACTGCCGTCATAAACAAGGCCACCGGTGATCAGTACGTCAAAGTGAGGCACGGTCGATTCTTGCGGCTTCGAGCAACCAGCCACTGCCGCAGCGATAAAACAGATGACAAAAAACCGTACTCGAATCGGGCGACCAAACATCTGACTCATCGCTTGCACTAACATCGTCTACTCCGAATTCGTAACCGCTTGGGCTGCCGATTCCGCCGTCGCGCAGGCCACGGTCCATCCCAGAGACCCATGACCGGTATTGACAAACAATCCATCGATCCCGGATGGTCCGACGTTTGGCTGGCCGCTCGGCGTCACTGGCCGGAAGCCACCCCATGGACGGATGCTTTTCGCGTCATAATCCGCCGCCTCGGGCGCTGCCTGTTTTGCGATTTCGCACATGAGTGAAATCCGCTCCGCATCACGACTTGTATTGAAACCCACGAAGTCCGCAAAACCGGCGATCCGAACTTTATCGTCGAAATGACTGTACACAATGCGATGTCGCAAGCTGGTGATACTGACCGTCGGGGCATGAGGTCCGGGCGGCAGCGTAACGCTGTAACCGCGGACCGGATACAGCATCGGGTTAATGCCATGCGGCGTCAATAGTTGCTGACTCCATGGGCCCAGGCAAACGACAGCAGCATCTGCGTGAATCGTTCCTGTCCCTGTCTGCACACCCAGGAACCGACCTTCATTCACATTGAGACCAGAAATGTCCCGGTCGAAGTCAAATTCTACAGATCGATTGGATTGCAGCCAATCGCTTAAGCCCCGGGTGAATGCGTGTGCGTCGCCGACATGATCATGCTCTGCATAAACCGCACCTGCAAAATCCTGCCGCATGAATGCGAGCGCCGGCTCCTTGACGATGGCTTCATCAGGATTGAGAACATGGGTTTCACATCCGAGCTGCCGTTTTAGCGCTGACTGCAACTTTGCGGCTTCCACATCACGCGGTGAAGCGAGCAACACGAGCTTGCCAGCTGCTGCATACGAAAATTGGAGTGAAAGCTTTTGATGCAACTGTTCGAGCAACTCTGCTGAACGCAATGCAATTTTCAGGACTGCGATAGTATTTTCGCCGGCTTTCGCCCGAGTACACTGCGCGAGAAATCGCAGTCCCCAGGGGAACATTGAAAAATTACGCATTATCCTGATGCGAATTGCAGGGTCGAGGCCGAGGAGTAATGACGGAATTTTCGGGATGAATGCCGGATTGGCGAGCGAGTCCGTATAGCTGTAGGACAATTGAGCACCGTTCGCGAACGATGTTTCCGTCGCAACCGCCGACGCACGCTCGATGACTGTCACCGTGTGGCCGAACTCTGCCAGATAGTACGCAGTGGTGACTCCGGTAACCCCGGCGCCAAGAACAGCAACGTGCATCAGAAAATTCCTTTGCTGGTTTTTCTGATTCTACGGCCTTCTATCGAAGTTGATGCAGCCGTCTTCAGACCTCACCAGGGTGATAGGTGCGTTCTGCGCGCTTATCGACATCCTCACGATAATAGGCAACGTCCTTGAACTCCCGATCGACGTAACGTTGCGCCTGATCGTAAAAGTGCGGTGAATCCGGATCGCCACTCTGGCCGCCCGCAAGCATCGTCTTCGCTTTCACCTTGTCACCAAATTCGACCACGGCAACGAAACTGTTGCCACTGGATCCGTAAATACGTTTGGTGCCCGGATATCGTTTTGCGCCAAACGATGCAAGCGCTCCCCAGCGCCCCGAGCCGAAGCTGGTGGCCAGACTCGGTGCATTGTCATCGTGCGGTTGGTCAATATCGCCGGTTATTCTCTGAAAACGATTGATCTCGCCCCAGGGGGTATTCCATTGACCAAAATCTGCATCAAGCGCAACCAGTGTCGCTGCAAAAATACGCAGACGCTCGTCGTGTGGCGAGCCGTTACCAAAATAATCGACGAGTTCAATGCCGCGCAACCCTTGTGGATTCTCTCCATCTTCGCCGTAACGCAAACCGTAGAAGTGCGCCAGCGACATCGCGACAGAATCGGACGCAGTCCTGAGGTCCCAGTCTCTGAGCACAGTAATTGCATCGGCAAGTTCCGGGTAGTCTGCACCGGACGCATCGAAGGCATTTACCAGACCAGGAATAAGACGCTCAAAACCCGGCATGTAAGAGTCATAGGCAAGATCAAGCAACTTATCGAGCGTCAGCCCGGATTGACGGCTCAAGACACGCACGGCATGGATACCTCGAAACGTTTCCGGATCCGGTGCCATGTACAGCGGATAATCCTCTCGCTTCGGACTGAACTCTGCGGCGGCTGTGAACGGCGTCGAGTTGCAATTCTGCAGCCAGCCGTTCTCCGGATTCAACAGGGTCACGATCTCGTCGACCGTATGTATGCCCTGCCAGTCGGTATCCGGATTGCTGCCATCAACGGGCTTCGAGAAATCGAAGCGGGTATCGCGACGAGGCACGAAGTTTCCATGGTAATACGCGATGTTGCCCTGTGAATCGGCGTACACCGTATTGTTGGACGAGTTGGTACGAATATCCATCATTTCACGGAACTCATCGTGACCACTCAGCTTGGTACGAATATAGGATTGTCGCAGCGCATTGACCGGATCCCAGTTGATCTTCGTCACCACCCACTTCCCGTCCAGCATGTGCGTCACCGGACCGTGGTGTGTGTGATACATCGGGAACGTCCGCTCCGACATCATCGTCCCATCTTTGTATTTGAGCGTGACTTCCGAGACTTCAACCGGACGAACCTCATCACCGTAGCGGTACATCAACCGGCCGTCCTGTTCGAAGACGTCTTCAACAAATTCGTCCATGAAATCCAGGCCCGTTGATGTGTGCATCCAGCCCGTATTTTCATTGAATCCCTGGTAGACAAAGAACTGACCCCACGTTACCGCGCCATAAGCGTTCAAGCCCTCTTCGCTGACGACGTGGACTTCACCGCGAAAGTAAAAAGAGGTATGGGGATTGATGAGCAACAAGGTGTTACCCGATTCAGTCAGGTCACCTGAAATGGCGAAGCCGTTGGAGCCTCTGGGTTCGGTAAATTCGATAAGCCTGGCCTGTACCTCACCCGGAGCTTCCACCGATTCTCCCGATCCATAAAACGCAGCGATGCCATTAACGTCGATTTGTTCGATATCGCCGCCAATCGAGCCTTCGCTGAAGAACATGGGCATCCACGGCTCGAAGTGCGTGAGCAAAGCGGGCTTAACATCCGCATGGGTCGCAAGATAATAGTTCAGGCCATCGGCATAGGCGTCGCACAGCGCTTTGAGCCAGTCAGGCGAAACGTCATACGCCGCTTTCGCCTCATCGACCGTCATATACAGTCGCGCTCGTAAATCGCTGAAGATCGCCTCTTCTCCATCCACTTCGGCCAGCCGGCCGGTGGCCCATATGTAGTTTCTTTCAACGCGATTGAAATCATCTTCCGCCTGCGCGTACAGCAGACCGAATACGGCATCCGCATCAGTCTTACCGTAAATATGCGGTACGCCGAAATCGTCCCGAATGATGGTGACGTTCTGCGCCAGCGCCGCAAGGCGATCGAATTCGAAATCCGCCGCCACCTCGGTTTTCGATGTACAAGCTGCCAGCAGCATCAGGGTTGTCGGGACTAGCAAGAGCCGAAGTTTTTGATTCATGAGAGCAAAGCCTTGATTACTGTTGTGGGAGTTCGTCGGGAATTCGATAGTATCAATTCAACCGGTTGCTGTGCCCTCATTCGGCGGGTAATAGACCGCCTTGCTGTCGAAATGGAGCTGCGCTTTTTGTTCCGGAGTCACGTCGTAACCTGTCAACCATTGAATTCACAGGGTACAGCGCGTACTGTTGCAAACATACGTTTATAAAGCAAACATAAGTTTGATGTTAACCGACCGAGAACAGCAAGTGTTGGCGCTGATTCGGGCCAACCGCCTGATTTCCCAACTCGCCATCGCGAAACAGCTGGGCATCAGTCGTTCCGCCGCGGCCGGCCACATCATGAACCTGACTGCCAAGGGCATTATAAAGGGGCGCGGTTACGTCATCAGCGACGCGCCCTTCGTCGCCGTTGTTGGCGGCGCCAATATGGACATCCATGGCACGCCTTATTCAGCGCTGCGCCCGCGTGACTCCAACCCCGGCAGCGTACAGAGTTCGCCCGGTGGCGTGGCCCGCAACATCGCCGAAAACCTGGCGCGACTCGGTGTCGATTGCCGCCTGATCGCCCCCGTGGGAAACGACCATCACGGGCAGTTGCTGATGCGACAGGGTCGGGCGGCCGGTATCGATATGCGTAATATGCTGCAATGCGACTCGGCCAACACTTCAACGTACCTGTCCATTCTCGATGCTCGCGGAGACATGTCGGTTGCCATTTCGGATATGGCGATCCTCGACAAACTCGACGCTGAGCAGTTGCGCGCCCGTGAAAAAATGCTGCGCCAGGCCACGATGATTATTGCGGACACAAACCTGACGGATGATGCACTCGCCTACCTCACCCGTACGTTTGCCGATCACACACTATTCGTCGATACGGTCTCGACCACGAAGGCGTTAAGGATCAAACCCTATTTATCCGCCGTGCATACGCTGAAGCCCGGTCTCATCGAAGCAGAAGAAATTGCCGGCATCAAAGCAACAACGAACGATCAACTACCGGCGCTGGCAAACTGGTTTCACGACCGCGGTGTGCAACGTTTATTTATTACCCTTGGACCTCGCGGCGTTTTTTACAGCACCGGCAAGGAGCAGGGCATCGAAAAGGCGCCTGATTCCGCAGGGCAACCGGTCAACGCGGGTGGTGCCGGTGACGCTTTCGTCGCCGGGCTGGCATGTGCCTGGCTAAATCAGTGGCCATTGCTAAGAACCGTACGTTTTGCGTTGTCCGCTGCCAAATTGACGCTGGCACATGCAAGAACCAATAACCCGGACCTGTCGAACAGGGCGGTTCAACGGATCTATGAGCAAGACTATGCAGCCTGAACATTTCAGCGCCTGCCTCGATATGCAACCCGATGTGCGGGATGCACTGGCCAATAACCAAGCCGTAGTGGCCCTCGAGTCAACCATCATCTGTCACGGCATGCCCTATCCACAAAACGTGGAAACGGCGCTGCAGGCCGAGAAGATTGTGCGTGAGAATGGCGCGATACCTGCAACCATTGCTGTTCTCAGTGGCCGCCTGAAGGCGGGTCTCAATGGAGACGAAATCGACTATCTCGGCAAGGAAGGCAAACGCGTGACGAAAGCCAGCCGACGAGATCTCCCGTTCATCGTGTCCCGGCACGAAGATGCCGCAACCACCGTTGCAGCAACGATGATCATCGCGACAATGGCCGGCATCAAACTATTTGCAACCGGTGGCATCGGCGGTGTACACCGCGGTGCGGAACAGAGCATGGACATATCGGCCGATCTCCAGGAACTCGCCCATAGCAATGTTGCGGTTGTCTGTGCCGGCGTTAAGTCCATTCTCGACATCGGCCTGACGCTGGAATACCTGGAAACGCACGGCGTGCCCGTGATCGGCTATCGAACAGACACTTTGCCGGCCTTTTATTCCCGCAGCAGCGGCTTTCCGGTCGACTGCATGCTGGAAAATCCAGGAGACATTGCGCGCATGTTGCGGGCGAAATGGGAAATGGGTATCGACGGTGGTGTTGTGGTTGCCAATCCCGTGCCGACCGAACATGCCCTGGATGGCGGGGAAATCGATGGGGTCATCGACGAGGCATTGCAGCAGATGCGGCAAAGTGGCGTTACAGGCAAAGATACGACTCCGTTTCTGCTCGCAAGAATCGCTGAAAAAACAGGCGGACGCAGCCTCGCCGCGAACATTGAGCTTGTTTACAACAATGCCAGGCTTGCCGCGAAAATTGCTGTCGAATACAGCCATGCTGGAATTTGCCGATGACGGCAACCATCCCCACCATTGACCTGTCGGCATTCCTCTCCGGGAGCGATGTTGAACGCAAAGCCATCGCCAAAACGGTTGACCGGATATGCAGTTCGATTGGCTTCCTGATCATCCAGAACCATCGTGTCGACCTTGCAATTATTGATCGCGCCTGGTCGATGGCGTCGGCGTTTTTCGATTTTCCGCTTGAGAAAAAATTGCTGGTCCACCCCGCTGACCCCGAGTGTCCCCGCGGATATTTTCCACCGCAGTCGGAAACCCTGGCCAAGTCACGTGGCATCGATACACCGCCTGACCGGAAAGAGACGTTCAGCAGCGGAGCACTTTGTGCGCCAGACGGTGTCAGCGGTGGCGAGTATTTTGATTTTTTCTACGGCCGGAATATCTGGCCTGTTGAGCCCGTCGGTTTTCGCGATGCATGGATTGCGTACTACCATTCGATGGAGCGACTGGGATCCGCCGTCATGCAGTTGTTCGCGGCGGCGCTGGATCTGCCTGATGACTATTTTGCCCGCTTCCACACACACCATATCAGCGCATTGCGCGCGAACCACTATCCACGAGTCACGGATGCCTCCTTACCCGATCAAAACCGAGCGGGCCCGCATTCTGACTATGGCAGCGTCACCATCCTGCGGCCAGACCCGGTCGTTGGCGGACTTGAGATCAAACTACCGTCCGGACAGTGGCATGCAGCACCATTGATTGAAGACACGTTTATTATCAATATTGGCGACATGCTCGCTCGGTGGACCAACGACCGCTGGGTATCGACGCTGCATCGTGTCGTCGATCCGGAAATCGGCAGTCAACGCAGGCTATCCATTGCTTATTTTCAGGTGCCCAATTTCGACGCGGTGATTCGTTGCATCCCGACTTGCCTTGCTACAGGACAAATTGAAAAGCATGCGCCGATAAACGCTGGTCCCTACTTGATGGATCGTTTTCGGTCAACGGTTTGAATCAGCTTTGTCGCAATCGCGCCTCAGGTGACGCTCCTACAGTAGTGCCCATAGAAAATCTGTAGGAGCGTCACCTGAGGCGCGACCACCACAAATTCCAAATTTCCTGACAACATGAATATCGGCATTTACAGTAGACTGGGCCGTACGACCTAACAAGAGGCGCGGATGTCTGAGCTTAATATTATTTCTTCGAACGGGTTGGTCCGACTACAACTCAATCGCCCCACAGTCTTGAATGCGCTTTCGCCGAAACTGCTGCGCGCAATAATCGATGCCTGCAAGGACATCGGTCAGGACGATTCCGTACGGGTTGTGGTACTCGAAGGAGCAGGCCAACATTTTTCAGCCGGTGCAGACCTGCCGGCATTTCACAAGGATCTTGTTTCCGATCCGTTACCCACCGCAGACCTGGGTCGTCGTGCAACCGAAGCCATTGCCGCGCTGCCACAGATAGCCATCGCGGCCATTCGCGGCCATTGCGTCGGCGGAGCGTTGGTACTCGCCGCCGCTTGCGATGTCCGCATCGCAGCCGATGACAGCCGCTTCTTCATTCCGGAACTCGACGCGGGCATACCGCTGGCCTGGGGTGGTATGGCGCACATGGTCCGATTGGTTGGCGAAACTCTGGCGGCCGACCTGGTATTGACCTGCCGTCGTTTCGATGCAGACGATGCGATACGTTCTGGATTCGTCAGTCAGGTCGTGGCTGCTGCCAACTTCGATGACGCCGTCACCGAGCTGGCCGAAACAATCGCCGGCAAGCCCCGCCTGGCGTTGCGCATATCGAAACAGCAGCTTATTGCCATTCGCAACGGCACCTTTGATGCGCGAAACGACGCAAAAGCACTGCTTTCCTCACTGGCAGACGCGGAGGCAAGAAAGGCCTCAGATGCGTATATAGCCACTCGCCTGAGCTAAAGAATTGCCCCTGCTGGCCGACATGCTGGTTAGATTATTCAGCAATAACTCGGCCGCATGGCGTTGCGAATCTTCGCAATGGCTAGCCATTTCGGGCGATTCGTGCCTTGAACCTGAATATTTTAACTCCCAATCTACTTCGTCCGGAATAAATCAGAGGTTCCCTGGTAAATTACACCACCCTTCATCACGAGGCGTATTTGTCGCAATGTCGATATGTCTTCGGCGGGATTGCCGTCGACTGCGATGATGTCAGCACGAAGCCCGGCTCTTAGTCGCCCTACTTCATCATCAATGTGAAACAACGCGGCATTGATGGACGTCGCCGACTGCAATACGGCGATGTTTTGCATCCCATAGTCCACCATCAATTCCAGTTCACGAACGTTGTCGCCGTGCGGGTAAACACCCACGTCGCCACCAAAACAGATGGTCACTCCAGCATCCAGCGCAGCCTTGAAACTCTTTTTCTTGGCCACAATCCGCTCCGGATCCGGATCAATGCCCTTGTTCCATCCACCGTACTGTGCAATTGCCTCTCCCGCTGCGAGCGTCGGGCAAAGCGCGACGTTTCGTTTCCGCATCAGTGCATACACTTCTTGCGTGGCACCATCGCCATGTTCTATCGTCTCGACGCCCGCGAGAATGGCTCTCTTCATGCCTTCAGCCGTTGATGCGTGAGCAACAACGGGTCTGCCGCTGCTTGCGGTAACCTCAACTATGGTCTCCAGTTCAGCCTGGGTAAACGTCGCGGCTGCCGTATTACCGGCGCCCCAGCGATAATCCGCATAGACTTTGATGAAGTCCACGTTTCGCCCGATCTGGCTTCTCACGACTCTGACCAGGTCGTCGTAACCGTCAGCCGTTTCGGCACCGAGCGGCACCGTAACCCGCTCATGAAAACCTTTTGGACCGTAACTTCCAGTCGCAACAATCGCTCTACCGGCAACCAACAAACGCGGCCCGGGGATCAGACCCTTATTGATTGAATCGCGAATGCCAATATCGGCATATCCCGCTCCCTCGGATCCGAGATCACGCATGGTCGTGATACCCGCCAGCAACGTGGCCCGAACATGATTTGTGGCACGGATTACTCGTTCAGACTCCGGTTCTTTCAAAACCTGGTCATGCCACGATGTCTCGTTATAGGGATGCAGAAGAACGTGCGAATGACCTTCGATCAGTCCCGGCATAAGCGTCTGGCCGGGAAGCTCAATCGTCTTCCCAACTTCGAGAACCGGCATGTTTTTCGCGGCACCAGCGTAAATTATTCGCTCACCTTGCACCGCAACCACCCACCCTGCGTGCATGCGCTCCCCGTCAAAGACGCGAGTGGCTTTCAACAGGATCACCGGCTCCTCTGCGTGAATAGAAGTCGCGGTGAATAAAACCATGAGCACACAGGAAATAATGTAGTTCACGGCATTCCTTTGATGGGGTTCATCGTGTCAATTAAACGCTGTTGCATAATGAACTTGCACACAATCATGATCGGAATCCAGCTCCAGCACAACATCGGCCGTCTTTGGCAATGCGACGAAATTTGCCCTGGTAATTCGCTCGTAATGCTGAATAAAGCCGGCAATCTGTTCTTTATTCATAATATCAGCACCATTATCCGCCGTAACTGCGGCAAGTTTTTCTTCCTGTTCGAGACGCCAGCGATACACGGCATCAAAATCAGGTGCCTGAAGGAACACCAGCGCATCGAGCTGTGCAAACAATTCGGCATAATCTCCCGCAAGCTGGTCGTTTACGAATCGACGCCATTCACCTGATGCATCCTGCTGTTCTTCCAGGGGATTGATCGCCTGCCGCAATTCATCGCCCTGCTGTGGCGCACTGCCCACACACCAGCCCTCAAGGATGATCACGTCAATGGGACCCGAGATAACGGGCCACGCTTCCGCAACAACCCGATCGTCTCGTGCCTTGTCAAAACACGGCAGTTGCAGGTCGGTACACGCCGCGAGGCTTCTGAGATCGGCAAGGCAAGTCGACAACAATTTTAAATCGTGAGTCCCCGGGACGCCTCGAGTTTTGAGTAGCGGGTGAATGTGTGCGGCCAGTCGCTCACGTTCCCACTTTGTCAGGTAAAAATCATCAATCGATAAAACGGCCACGCGCCACCCGGCACCAAACTTCAGTGCAAATCGCAAGAATGCTGCAAGCGTTGATTTTCCCGTGCCCTGGGCACCATTGATGCCAATAAACAGCACCTGGTTTGCAACTCGTTTCTGCATGACCCAGGAAACCAGGCACAAGTAATGTTCGTCAATCAGGTTGCGGAATTTTGCGGGCAACCGATGCCGCAAAATGAACGCCTCTATTTGTTGATTTGTCAGCAGGCTCTGCTTTGGCATCAGTCAGACTCATGGATCGCTTACTGGACCGGAATGATGCTAAAGCATAGTTCAGCCCTAACCGGAAGTGAAGAACAGCACCGATTTTTTCAGCATTTCAGGCTGGCGGTGGTAACCCAGGGGTAACCGGCGCTGTCCTGTGCGATGTCGTAGACATCCGGCTGAGTCAGACCATCGACCGTGGAATAAAATCGGAACGCGCCGACGGGTCAATCAGGCATCGAACCGTGGATACGGGATGTCGGTATCTTTGTAATAGTCGCGCCATTCGCGAAGCGGATTGTGGACATCCGATAGCACGATGTCGGTGAATATGGAGTAGGCCGTCGGTGCAATATCCGCCACCTGCTGGTCAAAACAGGACGACAAGGACAAATCCCTGCGATAGATATGCTCGCGGTTGGCACAGGCAGCGTGCATGAAAGGCTTGTACCAGTCGTCGTCTTCGTCCCAATCGCCCAATTCGATCCGTGCTGCATTGATTGTTTCGAGAAACCAGTAAGTCGTCCAGTAGCTTCGCTGTACAAATGTCCACATCGTTTGCGGCGTCAAGGGCTCCGGGAAATCCCGTAATTTCGCACAGAGCTCGTCATTTTTCTCAGCAAGTAAAAAAACATGTTCCTTGAGTTCGCCCGAAATGCCGGGTTGCCCGCGGAGCCCGCTGACATCGGGTTCAGCATCAGGTGGAATAACAAGTACCTGGTATAAGGCGAAATCGAGCATCGTGACAGAGAGTTTCTCGCGGCAGGTTGTCACCGGGTTCGTTGCATTGCAGATTTCATTGATATCGAGATAAAGCTGTCGCGAGAGCTTCTGGCGTTTCGCTTCGTCGATAAACTCATGCAGAGGAATTTGCTGGTAGATGAGAGATGATTTCTCAACGGTCGCAAGCAGTAGCGGATTTTTCTGCGCCATCTGGACGGCAGTCTTCATGCCAAACAGTTTTCCCAGCCATCCCGACACGTATTGATTCCTTCTTGTCCGAATCTCAATTCCAGCTTCAAGCAATGCGCAATGTCCGCTTGCTGATGATTACAGAATGCTTCTTCCAAAAGCGCTTTGAACCAATGCGACCGCACGTTCAGCAGAAATATTAGCCTGATCGAGAAACGGATTAAGCTCCACCACTTCCATGGATGTCATGCGGCCGGTTTTCGCACAGTTTTCCAGCAACTGGTGCGCCTCGCGGAAACTGACACCCCCGGGAACCAGTGTGCCAGACCCGGGGATCACCGTGGGGTCACAGCCATCAACGTCGAAGCTAATGTGAAAACCGGCCGTATTTGCAGTAACGATTTCCAGCGTCTGACGACTGACATCGGTCATGCCAAGCTCGTCAATATCACTCATCGTGAACACCTTGATACCGGATTCGCGGATGATCTTGCGTTCATTGTCATCGATATCCCGAATGCCTAACAAAACGACATTTTCCGGCTTCACGGCAGGGCGTTGCCCAAGGATATTCGCCAGGTCCGGGTCACCGTGTCCTAGCAGGTGCGCCAGAGGCATGCCATGGATGTTACCGCTCGGGGAACTCTCCGGCAGATTCATATCGCCGTGCGCATCGAACCAGATAAGCCCGATTTCCCCTTGCTGTTGCCGAAAATGGGCCACAACACCGGCGACAGTGCCCATGGCGATCGAGTGATCGCCACCGATGACAAGCGGGATCTCGCCCGCAGCCAAAGTGTCGCGAGTCACTTCGGCAAGACGGGTGCAGACTTCCAGTATCTCCTTTTTGAAACGCGCTTTACGGCTGCCCGCCTGACGCGTTTCCAGTGTCGGTACCGGAATATCGCTTTCGACGGTGACTTCGTAACCCAGCTTGACGAGCGACTTGCTCAAGCCGGCCACTCGAACCGCCGAGGGACCCGCATCAGTACCGCGTCTCGATGCGCCCAGATCGAGTGGCACACCGATAATGTGCACGGGTTTTTTTTGAGTTGTCATTTTTTCATGGTCCGGTTTCAGTTTCTTGTCATCATGATGATTGGTGCAGCCCCATCACCGAGTCCGGAGATGCCCCAATCCCGCAAGGAAATTTCGGATTCGGTGGTCCCGCAGTCGCATGAATGATCGGAACAGCACCGGCAATAAAAACAGGGTCAGAACAGTAGCAACAAACAGGCCAAATACCATACTCGTCGCAACCGGCCCCCATAACAACGATTTTCCGCCCAGGCCGGTCGCCAGCGAAAATAGCCCGGCAATGGTCGTCATCGCCGTCATCAAAATGGGTATGACTCTTCGACGCGCTGCGTACATAACGGCATGCAGGGGTCGCATACCGGCATTAATACGACTGTTTGCTGCATCGATCAGCACGATGGCTGCGTTAACTGCAATTCCGGTCAGCGCGACGACGCCATACAGCGTGTAGAGACTCAAGGGATTACTCGTTACATACAGGCCAAAAACCACCCCGGTGAACGCCATGGGCAATGTCGTAATAATCAATATCGGCTGGAAGTAGCTGCGGAACTGAGTCGCAAGAATCAGGTAAATCAAACCAACGCCGAACAGGAACAGGATCAGCATCGAATCCAGGCTTTCCTGTATGTCGTCGAATGCGCCGGAGAAGTCCAGATCTGTTTCCGGATAGCCGGCCTGTATTTTCGCCCATTCGCTGACGATATACTGGTTTGCAGCCACCGTGTTTATCTTCAGTGGATCCAGGTCCGCCTCGACGGTAATGGAACGACGGTAATTGTAGTGTCTGATTGTGCCACTGCTACGGCCAATCCGGTTGGTCGTTAATGCGCGAAATGTTGTGGTCCCGCCCTGCGGCAAAGCAATCGGATCATCGAGAATATCCCTGATGTCCTGCAATACCCTTCTTGGCCCACGCACGCGCAATTCAACCTTCTCTCCTCCATCCCGGGTGAATGCGACGACTTCGCCTTCAACATGCAGGCGCATCAATCGCAAAACCGTGCCGGGACTTAACCCGGCCTGTCGTATCGCCCGTTCATCAAGATCAAGAGTCAATTCATAGCGACCCAATATGTCGTTGTCAGCCACATTGGACGAACCATCGATTCTGCGCACGATGTCCTTGATGGCGTCGGTCGCGGCTCTGAGTTCCTCGGCATTATCGGCACGAACCTGAACAGCAATATCTTTGGCAATTGGGGGGCCGCTGCTTAATTCAAAAAATGTGATGACTGCATCGCCCGGCGCAGACATGGCGGCATCGCGAATGGCATCGACAATTTCCGACACACTGCGACCACCGTCCGCCTTGGGGTTCAATGAAATCTGGATCTGACCGTACTGATCACCAAAAAGGGGTTCGGCATCGGTAAATTTGATGCCCGCCATATTGGTTAGCGCGCGCAATTCAGCCTCTTCAATCAACGGTTGCACACGTGCCGCGATCCGTTCTGTCTGCTCCAGTGTCTCCTCAATCGTCGCGGCCGCCGGCATATCCACGTTGACATAGAACAATCGAATCGGATCGAATGTGAAAAATTCTACTCTCACCTGTTCCGTCGCAACGCCGATTACCGAGAGGACAAAGGCGCAGGCGGCAGCGACGAAGAAACGCACCGGGCGGCGGAAAACATAGGCCAGCGCGCGCGTGTAGCGGATACGAACGAGATGTGTCCAGCGACCGCGCCGGGTCTTCAATTGGGCCGCTGCCGTCATCGTCTTTTTGCTTGAAGATACGACGTGTGCCGGCAAAATCCAGAACGCCTCAATCAGGCTGACCAGCAACCCTACGGTAACCACCAACGGGATAACGAACATGAAATCACCGACGATGCCCGGCAGCAGCATCAAAGGCATGAAGGCCGATATCGTGGTGAATACCGAGGACAATACCGGCTGCCCGACTTCACGAAGTGCATCGATTGCGGCAGACACGGCTTCCTGCCCGCGTTGTAGCCGGTAGTAAAGCGCCTCAACGACGACGACCGCATCGTCAACCAGCATGCCGAGTACGATGACGATGCCGAGAAGTACGGAAACATTCAGCGTGTTACCCATGACGTTTAATACCCAAAACGTACCGGCAATCGAAAATACGATCCCCAGAGTAACGAATGCCGCGATCCGCGCACCGAGGAAAAGCCAGCAGACGCCGAGTACAAGCACCAGGCCAACTCCGGCATTCTTCTGCATCACGCTGAGTGCTTTGCGCGTTTGCGTAGTCTGGTCGTCGGAAAGAATCAAACGGATGCCAGTTTGCGCCAACGACAGGTTCTTGGCCTCCACGTAGGCATTAATTCGATCGACAAGTACGAGTGTGTTGGTGAACCCCACCTTTGAAATAGACATCGAAATAGCAGGTTGGCCATTGAAGCTAACCACCTGCCGCGCCTCTTCCTGCCCTCGCCGGACGGTCGCAATGCGATCGAGAGGAATTTTGCTTTGCGGCGCATTGCGAGGCGCTACCAGGAATTTTGCAAGGTCATCCGGCTCGGTTGTCTTTCCGCGGACACGAATCAGCCAGGCTTCATTGCCAACATCAATTTCTCCGGCCGACATGTCACGGTAGGATTCTCGTAACTGATCCGCAATATCGATCGCGGTGATGCCATACGCAGCCACCGCCTGCGGGTCGATCTCGATCTGCAGTTCAGGTTCATTGAAACCGAAGGCGTTTACCGTATTGACCCCGGGAATGCGTTCCAGCTCCTCCTTGATCAGCTTTGCCGCGCGGCGCAGCTTCTCGTCGTACGCCTGTCCCGTAACCACCACCATGGCGGTCGGGAATCCGTTCGACGTCGTAATCTCAATGATTCTCGGGTCTTCAACATTGGCAGGCAATTCATCGTTCGTCTTGCTCTGGATCTCTCGTCGAAGATCGGTCACGCGCTTGTCGAATTGCCGCTCCGTCAACTCGCGAAACCGCACCCGAATACTGGAAGAATTCTGGCGGGAAGAACTGGCGATGAATTTGATGTCCTGCACGTTCCGCAGGGCATCCTCAAGCGGTCCGGTCACCAGCTCTTCAACGTCTGCAGCCGTCGATCCCGGCAATACCGTCGTGATCACGACAAAATTAAAATTGATTTCCGGATCCTGCTCCCGAGGCATCTGCAAATAGGACACGATGCCCATAATCAAGACGACGGAAAAGAGGATATTGACCAGCGGGTTGTTGGTCAGCAGTGTGCGGTAAAATTTCATTCCCTGGTAATAACCAGATCGTCGCCATCCTGCAGTCGAATGTGACCCCTGAACACGATGAGCGTGTCATCCGGAAGATCCAGCACAGCCGGACGCCCTTCCTGGGCCGAGGCAATTTCGACGAACTCGGCTGTGCTGTTGCTTGCAACAAAGACGCCGAATGCTGTCCCGCGCTGGACGATCAGGCTCACCGGCACAACACCCTCGCTTTCCGTCCAGGCAATCTCGCCCGTCGAACCGATGGGTGCAGAATCACCGTTGAAGCCAAGCCTCACCCGTAACCTGCGCGTATCTGTCTCAATAACGTTCGACAGGCGCAACAATTGGATGGAATATTCTCGCCCCATGCTCACGTAGCGGAGATTCGACACCTCGGGTAGATCCACCGCATAGCGCGGATCGAGTTCTGCATCCACTTCCGGCCGGTCCGTCTGCACCAGCGTAAGCAACTGTGTGCCTGGCTGAGCGAAGTTTCCAACCTGCGCCTGACGCTGGACCACTGTCGCATCAAAAGGAGCTCGAATGCGAGTACGCGCAAGCGCCAGTTCGGCGATCTGAATGGCAACCAGTTGGCCCTGACGATCTGCCTGCAGCACCGTAGCGACCGTCTGCCGGTCGATCAATTCGTCGTCGGAGATAAAACTCTTTACCAACAATTCTTCCGCTTTTGCCAGTCGATGATTTGCCTGCACAATCTTCGCGTCCAGCGACTCGAGAGTGGCGCGCGCCTGCGACAGGAACAATCGAGCATTGTCGTCATTAAGACGAATCAGAATCGCGCCTTTCCTGACTGACGCGCCGACATCAACAAGAACTTTGTCGATCAAGGCCGTGACTTCTGAAGTGATCACAGCACGATTGGCCGAAATCACTGTTGCAGGGGCACGCAACTCGCGGGCCACTCGCAAGTCACCCAGGCGCTCGACAGAAACCGAGACAGGTTCGGCCAGCCCGGTACGAAAACACATGATCAGAGCCGACAGCAAGGCAATTTTGCATGCCACACCTGGCTGGTATTTTTTCAAGAAACGTCTCCAAAATCTTTCTGCTGTGCGCTGCTTCCGTGGGCAATCAGGATCAATTGGCCACGGTCACTCAGCGCACAATTATACCCATCTTGGAATCAGCAACATGCAATTAAGTTCAAAGCAGCCTTTTTCCGCTGAATGGCTATAATCGCGCTCCACCCACGCAATTGGTACGTCCGCAACCGTGTTAAACCTCCATCAGATCAGCCTGCGCCGCGGGCGCAAATTGCTCATGGAAAACGTCAGTTTCCAGGTCCATGCCGGACAGCGAATGGGGCTGATTGGTGCCAATGGAAGCGGCAAGACTTCATTGTTCTCCATGCTGCTGGGCGAGCTCGAGGCAGACGATGGCGAACTCGGTATCGATCCAAAAGACGAAATTGCACACGTCGCACAGGAAAGTCCCAATAGCACAAGGTCCGCGCTCGATTACGTCATGGACGGCGACTCCGAGCTGCGCAAGACACAGGCGGCCATCGCGGCCATTGAAGCAAGCGCCGAAGACAATGGTGAAGACCTCCATTTGTTGTTCGAGCGGATGGAAACCATGGACGGATTCACCGCCGAAGCCCGTGCGGCCAGGCTGCTGCACGGCCTGGGGTTCGCCAACGACGCCAATCACAAGCCAGTACGTGAGTTTTCCGGTGGTTGGCGCATGCGGCTCAATCTTGCCCGGGCACTGATGTGCCGGTCTGACATTCTGCTGCTCGACGAACCAACCAATCACCTCGATCTGCCGGCCATCCTGTGGCTGGAACGCTGGCTGAAGCGTTACGAAGGCATTCTCTTAGTCATTTCTCACGATCGCGATTTCCTGGACCAGGTCTGTACGCGTATAGCGCATATCGAGCACGAGACAATTCGGGTTTTCAGCGGGAACTACAGCCAGTTCGAAGCGCTGCGCGCTGAACAGCTTGCGCTACAGCACTCGATGTACTCGCGCCAACAACGAGAAATCAAGCATATTCAATCCTACGTGGATCGTTTCCGTTACAAAGCATCAAAAGCTCGCCAGGCGCAGAGTCGATTGAAAATGCTGGAACGAATGAAAAAGATTGCACCCGCACATGTCGATTCACCCTTTCGCTTTCATTTCAGCAACCCAAAACGGCAGCCACAGCATTTACTGGGACTGATGGATGTTGCCGTCGGCTACGCTGACAGTGACGACGGACCGGTCCTCAGTGGCATCAATCTAAGTTTGTCCGCTGGCGACCGGGTCGGGCTTCTGGGCGTCAATGGCGTCGGCAAATCCACCCTCGTTAAAGCACTGGCGACGGGCAGCACGTTGCTCAGCGGCGAGCGTGTACTCAACAAAGACACGAAGACAGGGTATTTCGCCCAACACCAACTGGACGCATTGCAACCGGAACGAAGCCCCATCGACCACTTGCGAACGGTGGCACCCGATGATCGCGAGCAGGACTTGCGCAACTACCTGGGCCGATTTGGATTCAGTGGTGAACGGATTTTTGAACCCGTCGCTCCGTTTTCCGGTGGTGAAAAGGCCCGTCTTGCATTGGCCCTGATGATTCGCCAGGAGCCCAACCTCTTGCTCCTTGATGAGCCAACCAATCATCTGGATCTCGAAATGCGCCAGGCGCTGAGCATCGCCCTGATCGAGTATAGCGGTGCATTGATCGTCATCTCCCATGATCGCCACCTTTTACGCAGTGTTTGCGATGAATTGCTGATCGTCCATGACGGCATTGTGGAACGATTCGATCGCAGCCTGGACGAGTATCCGGCCTGGCTGAAAGAGCAACAGGTCAGCGAAGAGCAAGCTGACGGCATAGCCAAAGACGGCGAATCACCGGTCAAGCCAGCCAGCCGCAAACAAATCCGCCAACTTGAAGCGCGGCGTCGCCAACGACTGAAACCCCTGTATGACAAGGTACGCAATATCGAGAAGCAGTTAGAAGATTTTCGAGCCGACCTGGACACAATGGAAGAACGACTCGCCAGCGAAAGCATCTACACCGATCCAGCCCGAAAATCGGAGCTTACTCAACTCGTCCAGGACCAGGCCACGCTGAGATCCGAAATGGAAACGCTCGAATGGAGCTGGATGGAAGCCAGCGAAGCGCTGGAGCAGGCCACTTGATATGAAGATAGCGCCATGTTTCCGCGGAAATATTCGTAGCAACAACATTAGGAATTCCGCGTAACATGTTGTTGCCCTCACGGCGAACTCCGATCAAGTGATGAACTTTTGCCGCATTGTTTTTCTGACTGCTCGACTGACAGCTGCATGTGGTGCGGACATCGCTTTAAAACGTACCGATTCTCAATTCTCAAACTGCATGACCGGTAAGCGTTCGGAAGCAGTCGTGCACATGCTACGATTAACCAATGAACCACGGGCTGCAGTTGACCCAATATAGTCATCCCGTCCCGTTTTCCGGATAGTGATCGAAGCTGGCAGGTATCTGTCAGTGAAGGCGGGACATGCACCTGCAGATCACGAATAAATTGACCCAGGC
>JADFNG010000119.1 GCA_022563505.1 Pseudomonadota bacterium
GTGTCAGGTCACGCACCTACAGAAGCATTGTAGGAGCGTCTCCCGAGGCGCGACCAGGCTCAAGAGGATCGCGTGTCAGGTCACGCACCTACAGAAGCATTGTAGGAGCGTCTCCCGAGGCGCGACCGCGACGATGCATGCTCTTCGCACTATCGCCTGCGACCCATGCACGCCAAAATACCGCAGAACTATGATATCTAGAACGGCTGCAACAAACACGGAATCCCCATGACATTCAACCTCAACGACCTGCGCATCGGCGTCATCGGACTGGGCTACGTCGGCCTGCCACTCGCCGTCGAATTCGGCCGGAAATTTCCCACCACAGGGCTCGACGTCAAGGAATCCCGCATAGCCGAATTGCTCAGTGGTGTGGACTCCACGTTGGAAGTCTCCACTGAGGAGCTGTCTTCAGTAACAAAACTCGAATTCACCACCAGCATCAGCGATCTCGCCGACTGCAACTTCTACATCGTCACCGTGCCGACGCCGGTGGGAAAAGACAATCGACCCATACTCTCGCCGCTGCGCTTGGCAAGCAAGGCGATTGCGAGCGTGCTCAGGAAAGGCGACATCGTCGTCTACGAATCCACGGTTTACCCGGGAGCCACCGAAGAATTCTGCGTACCTTTCCTGGAAGAGGGATCCGGGCTGACCATGAACAAGGATTTCTACGTCGGTTACAGCCCCGAACGCATCAACCCGGGTGACAAGCAACATCGCTTGCCATCGATTCTGAAAGTCACCGCGGGCTCGACACCGGAGGCCGCTGACTTCATCGACTCCGTGTACCAGTCCATCATCACCGCCGGCACGCACAAGGTCTCCAGCATCAAAGTCGCGGAGGCGGCCAAGGTCATCGAGAACACCCAGCGCGACGTCAACATCGCCCTCGTGAACGAACTGGCGATGATCTTCGAACGCATGGACATCGACACCGAAGAAGTACTGGAAGCCGCCGGTACCAAGTGGAATTTCCTGCCGTTTCGCCCCGGCCTGGTCGGCGGCCATTGCATCGGCGTTGACCCGTACTACCTGACCTACAAAGCACAGCAACTCGGCTATCACCCGCAAATGATTCTCGCCGGGAGGCGCATCAACGACAACATGCCGCTGTACGTGACCTCGCGCATCATCAAGAAAATGATCACGTCAAGTATCCAGCCGCTTGATGCGCGTGTCCTCGTCCTCGGCCTCACCTTCAAGGAGAATTGCCCGGACGTGCGCAACACCAAGGTGATCGATATCGTCCGCGAGCTTGCGTCCTACGGCGCAGACGTCGATGTTTACGACCCCTGGGTTGACGCCAAAGAGGCCAAGGCCGAGTACGGCCTGGAGCTGGTCTCAAGCCCGGAAAAAGGCGCGTATGATGTGGTCGTAATCGCAGTCGCGCACGACGAGTTCCGTGAGCTGGGCGAGCAGGGCATTCGCGCGTTCGGCAAAGCGGGTGCGCTGCTCTACGATGTCAAATATTTGCTGCCCAAAGAAAAGTCAGACGATCGCCTGTAACGGCACGGAGTGCATGCATGAAAATTCTGGTCACCGGCGCGGCGGGATTCATCGGTTTCTATACCTCGAAGAAGTTGCTCGAACGCGGCGACACCGTGGTCGGTCTCGACAATTTCAATGACTACTACGACGTGAGCCTGAAGGATGGGCGTGCGGCCATACTTGACGATTACGATAATTTTTCTATGCTGCGCATCGATCTTGCCGATCGTGCCGCCATGGAAAAATTATTCGCCGAGGAAGCGTTCGACAAGGTGATTAACCTCGCCGCTCAGGCCGGTGTGCGCTACTCGATCGAAAACCCGCACGCCTACATCGACAGCAACATCGTCGGCTTTGTGAACGTGCTGGAAGGTTGCCGGCACAACAAGGTCAAACACCTCGTTTATGCGTCATCAAGCTCCGTCTACGGCGCCAATACCGCCATGCCATTCTCGATTCACCAGAATGTCGACCATCCGCTGTCGTTGTACGGTGCGACCAAGAAAGCGAACGAGTTGATGGCGCACACGTACTCCAATCTTTACCAGCTGCCCACCACCGGACTGCGCTTTTTCACGGTCTACGGCCCGTACGGCCGACCCGACATGGCGCTGTTCCTGTTCACCAAAAACATCATCGAGGGAAAGACCATCGATGTGTTCAACTACGGCAAGCACCGACGCGATTTCACCTACGTTGAGGACATCGTCGAGGGCGTGGTGCGCACCCTGGATCACACCGCGGAAGCCAACGAAAACTGGGACCCGGCCAACCCGGATCCGGGCACCAGCATGGCGCCATACCGCATCTACAACATCGGCAACCAGCAGCCGGTGGAGTTGATGCGTTACATCGAAGTCCTCGAAGAGTGCCTGGGCATGAAGGCGGAGAAGAACCTGTTGCCGCTGCAGCCCGGCGATGTGCCGGATACCTACGCCGATGCATCGGACCTGGTGAAAGACGTCGACTACCAGCCGAACACAACGATCGAAACGGGCATCAGGAACTTCGTTGACTGGTATCTGGACTTCTACAAGATCGATCTGCACCAAGGTGGCTAGGCAAGACCTGAGCGCGCGCTACCCGACCGACCTGCCGGCCTGGCGCGCATTAAAAACGCATTATCGCGACGACATGAAGTCGTCCTCGCTGCGTACTTTGTTTGCGGAAGATTCGCGGCGCGCAGACGAATTCTCTGTGGTCAGCGGCGATTTGCTGCTGGACTATTCGAAGAATCACCTCACGGGCACGACGCGCGATTTGCTGCTGGAGCTGGCAAAAGAAGCCGGCGTTGCAGAAGCGATTGAAGACCTGTTCAGCGGCAAGCACGTCAACACCAGCGAAGACCGGCCCGCTTTGCACATCGCGTTACGCTCCAAAATCTCCGATCAGGTGGCGGTTGAAACACCGGGCGTGATCGAGATCTGGGCCGTACTCACGCGCATGGAAAAATTTGTCACGGCCATCCAGGAAGGCGAACTGCGTGGCCATACGGGTCAGGATCTCACGGATATCGTCAACATCGGCATCGGTGGTTCCGACTTGGGACCGGTGATGGCGAGCCGCGCGCTGCGACAATTCTGGCGACCGGGCATGAACTTCCACAGCGTGTCGAACGTCGACGGCACGCAGCTTGTGGACCTCACCGAGTCGCTGAACCCGGCACAGACACTCTTCGTCGTGTGCTCGAAAACGTTCACGACACAAGAGACGATGAGCAATGCAGCGGCGGCACGGGAGTGGATTGCCGGGACGCTGGGAGCGGATGCGGTCAAGGAGCATTTTGCCGCCGCCTCCACCAATCAGGAGGCAATGGACGCATTCGGCATCAATGCGGACTACCGTTTCGGCGTCTGGGACTGGGTCGGCGGTCGTTACTCGCTCTGGTCCTCGATTGGCCTGTCACTGGCGCTGGTCATCGGCATGGAGCATTTTCAGAGCCTGTTGTCCGGCGCGCGCCGCATGGACATGCATTTTCGCCAGGCGGCAGCGGAGGAGAACATGCCGCTGCTGCTGGCGATGATTTCAGTCTGGTACAACAATTTCTTTGGGGTCGAGACGCACGCGATCCTGCCTTACGACAACCGCCTTGATCGCTTCCCGGCCTACCTGCAACAATTACAAATGGAGTCGAGCGGCAAGGGTGTGCGCAGCGACAATCGACCGGTGACCGTCGCAACCGGCCAGGTCATCTGGGGCGAAGCCGGCTCCAATGCACAGCATTCGTTCTACCAGCTACTGCACCAGGGCACGCGCTTCGTGCCGGTGGATTTCATCCTGCCGGTACGCTCCTCCGGTGCGACGACCGCGCAACAGGATCTTGCGATCGCCAACTGCCTGGCACAAAGCGAAGCGCTGATGGAAGGCCATGCATCGGCAGACACGTGCCGCGCACACCCAGGCAATCGTCCCAGCAGCACCATCGTGTTTGAGAGCCTGACGCCGGAAACCCTGGGACAGCTCATCGCCCTCTACGAACACAAGGTGTTCGTGGAAAACGTTATCTGGGGCACCAATCCGTTCGATCAGTTCGGCGTGGAACTGGGCAAGAAGCTTGCCGCCTCGCTGGAAGACGCCGTGTCAACCGACAGACCCTACGAAGGGCAAAATGCGTCGACCCAACGCCTGCTCGAACGCGTCAAAAGGCTTCGTTCAACATAGGTCGCGCCTCAGGAGACGCTCCTACAATCTTTCTACCGGCACCCCTGTAGGAGCGGGACCTGACGCGCGACCAAGCCGCAAAGAATCGCCCCCGCAGACTCCCCCGAAAATCCACCCAGCGCCACGCCTGTAGGAGCGTCTCCCGAGGCGCGATCCCCTTAAACCCAGTCGCGCGCCAAATCCTGGCCCTGCAGCAGTGCCGATAGAAATTGTAGGAGCGTCACCCGAGGCGCGACCCGATGATGTCCGGAAGATGCTTGGACCATGCGAATCGATCCGGGCAGAAACATCGCTCGTTACCCCTGGCATCAACAATCAATCGATCACGTCCGACAACCGAAAAATCGAATCGTTCACCGTGTGCCAGGCCGAAACTGATGCAGTGATGTGTATACGGTAATCATTTTATACACATCGGACAATTCCATGCGTACCAACATAGTCATCGACGACGAGTTAATGAACAGCGTGATGAAGCTGACTGGCATCCGGACAAAACGCGAGGCCGTCGAAATGGGCCTCAAAACCCTGCTCAGGCTACAACAACAGGAAAACATCCGGAATTACTGCGGCAAGCTTGACTGGACCGGGGATCTTGATGACATGAGAACCGATAATTGATCGTTGTCGATTCGAGCGTCTGGATCGATTACTTTGGCGGCAAAACAACCCCTGCCGCGGAAAAACTGGACTCACTGCTGGGGCAGACGCCGATCGCCGCCGGTGATCTGATGCTGGTCGAAGTATTGCAAGGATTCAGAACAGACAGGGACTTTGTGCAGGCCCGCGAGTTGCTGCTGTCGCTGACCATCGTGAAGTTGCTCAACACATCCATCGCGCTTAAAAGTGCCGCGAATTTTCGGGCGCTGAGAAAGAAAGGCGTCACCGTGCGCAAGACGATCGATACCATCATCGCTACGTATTGCATCGAGAACCGTCTTGCTCTTTTGTACTCCGACAAAGATTTCCAGCCATTTCAGGAGCACCTGAAGTTGCAGAGCGCCCTGTGATTGTTTACTGCCAGGACTTGTGCCCCTGTCGATAGAAGGACTTATCACCCGTTTACAACATTTATCACAGATTGACATTTTGTTGTTTTCGAACTATCTTTGAGAATGACGAAAACTGCCAAGAGAGAGTAAGCCATGCGCCTTTCAATCGAAATAACGGCTGATCAGCACCAGCGGTTAAAGGCCTCTGCCGCGTTACAGGGGAAATCCATTAAAGATTATGTGTTGGATCGAACTTTGCCTGATCAAAACGAGGAAGCCGCGCTCAAAGAATTAGAGGCGTTCTTGAAGCCTCGATTGGATGCCGCGAAACGGGGCGAATGGTCTGATCAATCCGTAGACGAGATCGTCGGTGAAGTCTTACGGGAAGAACAAACCCGATAGTGCCTTCATACAAGTTATCCCGTGATGCACAGCAGGACTTACGACAAGTAACGAGCTACACGCTTACGAAGTGGGGCGAAGATGCCGTGCATAAATACACGAGCGGCCTACAAGATACCTTTGAAGCAATCGGCAGCGGGACTGTGAAAAAGCGAACTTTTTCTAAGACGTTCCCGGAACTGTTGGTCACGAAATATCGCTTCCATTATGTTTTCTATCTTGTCGAAGGCTTGGAGAAGCCCGGCATTATTGGTGTGATCCACGAACGAAGGGACATTACTGGCCGATTGAATGAGAGGTTGGGATAGCTTCGTATGCCGACAAAGATTTCCAGCCATTTCAGGAGCACCTGAAGTTGCAGAGTGCTCTGTGATTGTTTACTGCCAGGACTCGCGCCACTCCCGATATTCGGGCGGTCGTAACCGGTATCGGGCGATGTTGCCCTCGTGTAGCGCCGTCAATTCTGTTGCCGCAATTTCGTTGAATCGAGCCTGATTCGTCGCTGCCAGTTCCGCAGTGCGCAATTCCGGTGACAGTGCACCTATTTCGCGCAATGGTTCCATTCGAAAATTGCCGTTCCCGGGCAATCG
>JADFNG010000120.1 GCA_022563505.1 Pseudomonadota bacterium
CCGGTTCGAGGTTTTTTTGAGTTTTCGATCTGGTATTGAGGCGACAATTTTTAATACAGGATCGAAGGTTTTTTTGAGTTTTCGATCTGGTATTGAGGCGACAATTTTGTACCATAGGATCGCAGGGTTTTTTGAGTTTTCGATCTGGTATTGAGGCGACAATTTTTAATACAGTGCTAAACGTTAACATTGGGGTTGATAAGTAATAGGCCAGTAGCTCAATTGGCAGAGCGGCGGTCTCCAAAACCGCAGGTTGGGGGTTCGATTCCCTCCTGGCCTGCCAACTGCCGGCAATCAGGACGGTGACTCGGTGAGTGGGCACTTTTTTAGACAGGATTTAGCGTGACTACAGCAACAGAACAAACCAGCGAGTCAGGTGTCCTCGACATTCTGAAGCTGCTGGCTGCGTCCGGTGCATTGGTAGGTGGCTTGTATAGCTACTACTACTTCATCGAGCTTTCATTACCGCTGAGGGTGTTGATGGTTCTCGGCGGTCTTGCCGCTGGCGTCGTGCTCGCAATGACGAGTACGCAGGGCCGGCGGCTTTGGGCCTTTATTCAGGGCTCGCGAATTGAACTTCGCAAGGTGGTCTGGCCGACGAGACAGGAGACGACGCAAACTGCGATCGCTGTTTTTGTGTTTACGCTGATCATGGCATTATTTTTCTGGGCCCTCGATTCGTTTCTGTTGTGGCTCACAAGATCGTTGGTCGGCTCTGTCGGCTGATGTTTACTGACTTTATAGAGGTATAGCTGGTGGCGTTACGTTGGTACATCGTCCACGCTTATTCGAATTTCGAACACAAGGTCAAGCGTTCCCTGGAAGAGCGCATTAAGTTAGCTGGCCTTGAGGACAAATTTGGTGACATATTGGTGCCGACTGAAGAAGTCGTCGAAATGAGGGATGGCAGCAAGCGCCGTAGTGAGCGCAAGTTCTTCCCGGGCTATGTTCTCGTGCAGATGGAGATGGACGACGAGACCTGGCATCTGGTCAAAGACGTGCCAAAAGTACTTGGTTTTATTGGCGGTTCGAGCGACAAACCGGCGCCGATAACGGAAGCAGAAGCCGACCATATCCTGGCGCGCGTCCAGGAAGGTGTCGACAAGCCACGGCCGAAGGTACTGTTTGAGCCCGGTGAAGTGGTCCGCGTTACGGATGGACCGTTTAACGACTTCTCAGGCGTGGTCGAGAAAGTCAATTATGAAAAGAGTCGCCTGCAGGTGGCGGTGCAAATTTTAGGTCGGTCTACGCCGGTCGAGCTTGATTTTGGTCAAGTTGAGAAGGGATAGGAATTAAATGACGCGGCGGATTGCCGCGAGCATAGGAAAATCGAGGCATCTCGGAAGCAGCATTGGCTGTGAGTGATGTTGATACATATATACGAGGAGCCGTGACCCGGCGCTTGAACTCGAAAGGAAAGCACAATGGCTAAGAAAGTTACTGGCTATATAAAGCTGCAGGTTCCTGCAGGCCAGGCAAACCCAAGTCCGCCCGTTGGCCCGGCACTGGGCCAGCATGGCGTGAATATCATGGAGTTCTGCAAGACATTTAATGCGGAGACGCAAAGCATTGAAGCAGGCCTTCCCATTCCTGTCGTCATCACTGTCTATAGCGATCGCAGTTTTACGTTTATTACCAAGACGCCTCCTGCGGCCGTGCTCTTGCTTAAGGCGGCGGGCCTTAAGAAGGGTTCCGGCACGCCGAATACCGTCAAGGTTGGCAACGTGAATCGAGCACAGCTTGAAGAGATTGCGACATCTAAAATGCCGGATTTGACGGCTGCTGACATGGATGCGGCCGTGCGCACTATCGCTGGCACCGCCCGCAGCATGGGGATTGAAACAGAGGGTGTGAACTAATGACTCGTCTAAGCAAACGCGGGAAAATTGCGCGGGAGAAAGTGGATCCCACCAATGTGTACTCAATCGATGAGGCGTTGGATCTGGTAAAGGAACTGGCTAGCTCCAGGTTTCGTGAAAGTGTGGATGTTGCCATTAACCTGGGTGTCGATCCACGCAAGTCGGATCAGGTTGTTCGCAGTTCTACTTTATTGCCAAACGGTACCGGCAAGACGGTCCGCGTCGCTGTTTTCGCCCAGGGCGAAAATGCAGACAAGGCGAAAGCGGCCGGTGCGGATATTGTCGGATTCGAGGATCTTGCCGAGACAGTGAAAGGCGGCGAGATGAATTTCGATGTTGTCATCGCAACGCCGGATGCCATGCGTGTCGTCGGTCAGCTTGGACAGATTCTTGGTCCTCGCGGCCTGATGCCAAACCCGAAGGTAGGCACGGTGACCACGGACGTTGAGACTGCCGTGAAGAACGCCAAGGCGGGCCAGGTGCGCTATCGCACGGACAAGGCAGGCATTATTCATTGCCCGATTGGCCGCGCTGATTTTGAAGTTGCCGCATTGAAGGAAAACCTTGCGGCGCTGATTGCTGACCTGAAGAAGGCCAAGCCGCCTTCCGCAAAGGGACAGTATGTGAAAAAGCTGACCGTGTCCTCAACGATGGGACCGGGTGTGGCTGTTGATTGGGCAACTATTGATGCCTGAATGAATTTGTAGCCCGGGTAGCAACAAGACCCGGGCTGCGAAATGACCGGAGACATTGATCTCGTGGATTGCGATTGAGCGATCCGCCAGGTCGGCATGAACCGGTCAACGTCGAAGACCGTAGGTGATCAGCGTGATGGCTGATCTTAATTGACATTCTGCCTGCGCAGATGGTGTTACCTGAGTCAGAGAAATCTGCTGACGGTCGCTATCTCGATGCGAACCCGAAGCATCGTGCTGGAGATATCCGGTACCTGCGGAAGGATGAAAGTGGGAGGGCAGAGAACGCTTCTGCTCATGGTGTGACCGTAAGCCAGGAGAAATTCATGGCATTGAGACTCGAAGACAAGAAAATCGTTGTCAAAGAGATTAACGCGGTTGCGGGCGACTCTATTACAGCCGTTGTGGCGGAATACAGAGGGTTGTCTGTTGCGGAAATGACGGAATTGCGCATGAGTGCGCGAGACTCGGGCGTTTACCTGCGTGTTGTCAAAAACACGTTGGCGCGCCTGGCCCTCAAAGGTACCGATTTTGAGTGCATGCAAGACATACTCAAGGGACCGATTCTGCTCGCGTTTGCAAAAGAAGATCCGGGTGCTGCTGCCAGGGTCATCAAAAACTTTGCCAAAGAGCATGACGCTCTGAAGGCAGTGTCGTTATCTATCGGCGGGCAATTGTTGCCGGGTTCTGATCTGGCGAAACTGGCTGATTTGCCAACGCTCGATCAGGCACGTGGAATGCTGCTTAACCTGATGATGGCACCGATGACCCAATTGGTACGCACGCTTGCTGAGCCGCCTGCAATGCTGGCGCGGACATTGTCCGCGCGCGCCGAGCAGGAAGTGGCATAAGGCACTAGCGGAAAACATATACAACCTGATTCAGGATATTGACTTACAAGGAAAACTGACATGGCATTGTCAAATGAAGATCTGATCAAAGAATTGAGCGCGAAACCGATTATGGAAGTTGTTGAGCTGGTCAAAATGCTCGAAGAAGAGTGGGGCGTATCTGCCGCTGCACCCGTTGCGGTTGCTGCCGCTGCGAGTGGCGATGCGGGTGAAGTTGCTGCCGAGAAGGATGAGTTCGATGTCGTAATGACGAGCTTCGGCGGTAACAAGGTTTCCGTGATCAAGGCTGTTCGCACCATCACGGGACTCGGCCTCAAGGAAGCAAAAGATACGGTTGAAGGTGCTCCTTCAACGATCAAGGAAGGCATCTCGAAGAGCGATGCGGAAGAGATCAAGAAGCAGCTTGAAGAAGCTGGCGCAACCGTCGAACTGAAATAGTCGACACCTGTGGATTCATTCCGCAAGTCGAAGGGCAGCCAGCAGAAGATTCTGTCCGGCTGCGTCTTCGCGCCTGTGTATTTTTAGATTTAAAAAGCGGTAGTGGCATATCAGCTTGCCGGCATGGCGCGCTGATTAATCATCACCTCAAGCGAAGGTAATTTCGAATGGCATATTCATTCACTGAGAAAAAGCGAATACGAAAGAATTTTGGTAAACAGCCGACAATTATGGAGATACCGTATCTGCTCTCCATTCAGGTGGATTCTTACAACAAGTTTCTGCAGCAAGGCGTAGATATTGCGGAACGTACCGATATTGGTCTGCACGCTGCGTTCCAGACTGTTTTCCCGATCGTAAGCTACTCCGGGAATGCAGCTCTTGAGTATGTGAGCTACCGCCTCGGCCGACCCGTTTTTGACGTTAAAGAATGTCAGATGCGTGGACTGACCTATGCAGCGCCCATTCGCGTCAAAGTTCGCTTGATCATTTACGATAAAGAGGCCAGCGGCACGCCCAAGCCCGTAAAGGACATTCGCGAGCAGGAAGTGTATCTCGGTGAAATGCCCCTGATGACCGAAAACGGTACGTTCGTGATTAACGGCACCGAGCGCGTCATCGTGTCACAGTTGCATCGCTCGCCGGGCGTGTTCTTTGATCACGACAAGGGCAAGACCCATTCGTCAGGCAAGCTGCTTTTCTCTGCCCGAATTATTCCCTACCGTGGATCCTGGCTCGACTTTGAGTTCGATCCCAAGGACTGCGTCTTCGCGCGCATCGATCGCCGCAGGAAACTGCCGGTCACCATCATCATGCGTGCGCTGGGTTTGAACAATGAGGAGATTCTGGACATCTTCTTTGAAACAGACGATATCTACCTGTCCGCAAAAGAACTGCGCATAGGCCTCGTGCCCGAGCGCATGCGTGGTGAAACCGCGACCTTTGACATCAAGCTTGGTCGCAAGAAAATCGTTGAAGAAGGTCGGCGGATAACCGCGAAACACGTCCGCGACATGCAGCAGTCCAAGGTCGATCGCCTGATTGTGCCGATTGAATACCTGGAAACCAAGATTTTGGCACATGACGTCATCGATACGGAGACCGGCGAATTGCTGGCCGCCGCGAATGATGAATTGACCGCCGAACTGATCGAATCCCTGATCGAGAAGGGCATCGAGCACATTCGCACCTTGTATGTGAACGAACTGGATCGCGGTCCGTTTATTTCCAAGACCATACGCATAGACCCATCAACAACGCGTCTTGAGGCGCTGGTGGAAATCTATCGGATGATGCGCCCAGGCGAGCCGCCGACCAAGGATGCCGCAGAGAACCTGTTCCAGAACCTGTTCTTCAACGCGGATCGTTATGACCTGTCGGCCGTTGGTCGAATGAAATTCAATCGCCGTGTCGGTCGGGAAGAGACGGAAGGCAGCGGCATTCTCGACAAAGAGGATATCCTCGATACGTTGACGACCCTGGTCGACATTCGCAATGGGAACGGTACCGTGGATGACATCGATCACCTTGGCAACCGTCGTGTAAGAAGCGTTGGTGAAATGGCTGAGAACGCATTCCGAGTTGGCCTTGTGCGTGTTGAGCGAGCTGTAAAAGAACGTCTCAATCAGGCGGAGACGGAAGGTCTCATGCCGCAGGACATGATTAACGCCAAGCCCGTTGCAGCAGCCGTAAAAGAATTCTTTGGCTCAAGCCAGCTGTCGCAATTCATGGACCAGAACAATCCATTGTCTGAAGTGACGCATAAGCGTCGCGTATCGGCGCTGGGCCCTGGTGGGCTGACCCGCGAACGAGCTGGATTTGAAGTTCGCGACGTACACCCGACCCATTACGGTCGTGTATGCCCGATTGAGACGCCTGAAGGACCGAATATCGGCTTGATCAATTCATTGGCCTGCTATGCGCGTACCAATGCATACGGCTTCCTCGAGACACCGTATCGCAAGGTCGTGAAAGGCAAGGCAACCACCGAGATCGATTACTTGTCGGCCATTGAGGAAAGCGGCTTCGTCATCGCCCAGGCAAACGCGAATCTGGATAAGAACAACAAGCTCATCGACGATCTTGTTGCGGTTCGCCACAAGAATGAATTTACCCTGTCGGAGCCGTCAGTCATCGATTACATGGATGTCTCGCCGCGCCAGATCGTCTCCGTGGCAGCATCGCTCATTCCGTTTCTTGAACACGACGATGCCAACCGCGCCCTTATGGGGTCAAACATGCAACGCCAGGCTGTGCCAAC
>JADFNG010000035.1 GCA_022563505.1 Pseudomonadota bacterium
TCGTGCATTGCAAACAATCTCGGCAATCGTGGCCGGTTACGATAGAATCACGCTGTTGTACGTCGCTGAATATGTGCTCTTCAAATCCCTGTTTGGCGTCAAATTTGCGAGTATCGTGGGGATACTGATAATTTTGTGGTCTGTACCGGTCGAGGGCCATATCATTGCCCATGCGATTCAGCGGCACCGGTTCATCGGTGTCGGGATTGCGATGGTGGCATTGATTCTACAACTGTGGTTTCAATCTGCTTTTATGGCAAGTTCCTGAGGACAAGGCCAGCGATGCACGTTCACATTCTTGGAATATGCGGCACCTTTATGGCAGGCATCGCCGCGCTTGCAAAGGCTCGCGGTCACCGCGTGACGGGCAGCGATCAAAACGTCTACCCGCCCATGAGCACGCAACTCAAACGCCTGAATATTGATTTGATCGAAGGTTTCGATCCCCAACAACTGCAACCGGAACCAGACTGCATCGTGGTGGGCAACGTCATGAGTCGTGGTAACCCCGTCGTTGAAGCGATGCTGGATCGCGGTCTTGCTTACACATCCGGGCCGCAATGGCTGGCCGAGCATGTGCTAAGAGATCGCCACGTCATGGCGATCGCCGGGACGCACGGCAAGACGACGACAGCAAGCATGCTGGCCTGGATACTGGAAGATGCGGGCCTCGCTCCGGGTTACCTGATCGGTGGCAAACCGACTAATTTTGATTGCTCGGCGCGACTCGGTGAGTCGGAGTTTTTTGTCATTGAAGCCGATGAATACGATACGGCGTTTTTCGACAAACGCGCGAAGTTTGTCCATTACCGACCCAGCACGCTCGTACTCAACAATCTCGAATTCGATCATGCCGATATTTATCGCGATATGGATGCCATTTTGTGGCAGTTTCACCAGCTCTTGCGCATTGTGCCGGGAAAAGGACGCGTCATCGTCAACGGCAAGGACGACAATTTGCAGGCAGCGATCGATATGGGTTGCTGGACGCCGCTCGAAACATTTGGCGTTAATGGCGACTTCGATTGGGTCGCGGAATTCGTCGATAGCGCCGAGCGGCAGATTCGCATTGCGCACCGGGATGGAAGCCAGGCCGATGGATTCTGGAAGCTGGGTGGAAGCTACAATCTTGAGAACGCATTGGCTGCCGTTGCAGCGTCACGTTCGGCGGCAGTATCGGTTACCCGGGCCGTAGAAGCCCTGTCCCGTTTTGATGGTGTAAAACGCCGCATGGAAAGAACGGCGACCGTGGCCGATATCGCGATCTACGACGACTTTGCGCACCACCCGACCGCCATTCGCCGCACGATCGAGGGTATGAAAAAACGCAACCCCGGACAACGGATCGTGATTGCACTCGAACCGCGCTCGAATACGATGAAGATGGGGGCGCACAACGATGACCTCGCCGATGCGCTCAGTGAGTCTGACTTGATTGTGCTGTTTCGACCGGCTGATTTCGGCCCTGATTTTGATTCAGCCCTGGCACCGCTGGGTGATCGCCTGCAACTCTACGATGACTACGATGCCCTGGTGTCCGGACTCGCTGCCAAACTATTACCGGGAGATCAGCTGGTTTTCATGAGCAACGGCGGTTTTGGCGCTGTGCGACAAAAACTGACCATGCAGCTGAATAACCAGCACAGAGCAGACTCCTAGCGCATCGAACGAAAGGCTGCCTGTGAAAAAGATCGAAGTACCGCTTTTCCCGTTACACACAGTCCTTTACCCTGGCGGCCCTCTGCCGTTGAGGGTCTTCGAGGCTCGCTACCTGGATATGATCAGTCACTGCCTGAAGTCGGAGACGAACTTCGGTGTTGTCTTGATCCGTGAAGGTAAGGAAACCGGGCCGGTGACGATGCACGAGGTGGGTACGCTGGCCAGAATAACGGACTGGTATCAGGGCAGCGATGGCCTGCTGGGTGTGACAGCGATCGGCGAAAAACGTTTTCGGCTGTTGGCGAACAGTTGCCGGACGGACGGACTTCATGTCGGTGAAATCGAGATTCTTGACGAAATGAAATACATGCCCTTACCGAAAGAGTTTGCAGGTCTCGCAAAGATTCTTGCCGGCGTCCTGGGCGATCTCGGCAAGTTGTATGAGTCTCTCGGTGACCGCTACGACGATGCGGGTTGGGTTGGCTGCCGGTTTGCTGAAATTTTGCCCATCGATTCTGCCGGGAAACAGTGGTGCCTGGAAACGAACGATCCAATTGAGCGCCTGCGTCTTGTCAGGAAAATCCTGCAGACGGTCCGTGGTGCCGAGCAAATTGCAGACGCCTGATTACTCGGCAAGCGTCGCAAATACAGCATCGGCCGCAGCAAGCGTCGCCTCGATTTCTTCCGATCCGTGGGCGGACGATACAAACCCTGCTTCAAATGCCGACGGTGCCAGATAGATGTTTCTATCGAGCATGCCGTGAAAAAACTTTTTGAAACGCTCAATGTTGGCGCCCGTCACTTCGCTGAAGTGCCGTACGGGCCCCTGCTCGCAAAACAGGATGCCAAACATACCGCCCTCGAATTCTGTTTGCAAAGGAATGCGGTGTTTAGCGGCAAGGGCTGTCAGTCCTTCGATGAGTTGCTGCGTCTTTGCAGTGAGCGATGCGTAGAAACCTTCTGCCTCCAATTCTCGCAGAGTGGCCAGCCCGGCGGCCATCGCCAGCGGATTCCCAGACAGCGTGCCGGCCTGGTACACCGGTCCGTCGGGCGCGAGCTGTGCCATGATGTCGGCGCGGCCGCCAAACGCGGCACAGGGGAGCCCGCCGCCCACGATCTTGCCGAGCGTCGTCAAGTCCGGAGTGATCTTGTAGAGGGATTGCGCACCGCCTTTCGCAACGCGAAAACCCGTCATCACTTCATCGAATATCAACACAGCACCCACCTCGCTGCAGTTTTCCCGCAACGCCTCAAGAAATCCCGGCATCGGCGGCACCATGTTCATGTTGCCGGCGATGGGTTCCACGATGATGCAGGCAATTTCCTCACCCAACTCAGAAAAAGCCGCAGCGACGGCCACGGCGTTATTGTATTCGAGCGTAATGGTGTCTTGCGCCAGCCCGGCCGGAACACCGGCCGAAGAGGGAACGCCAAGCGTCAGCGCGCCCGATCCCGCTTTTATCAGCAGCGAATCGGAATGACCGTGATAACAGCCTGCAAACTTGATGATCTTGTCTCGCCCTGTAAATCCCCTCGCCAGGCGAATAGCACTCATGGTCGCTTCGGTCCCTGAACTCACCATGCGCACGCGTTCGATCGATGGCACGAATTCGCAGATCTTGCGTGCGAGCTGAGTTTCCAATACGCAGGGTGCGCCGAAACTCAGACCTGATTTCGCCGTCTCAATGACCGCCTTGATCACGGCCGGATGTGTGTGACCGAGTATCATCGGACCCCACGAGCCGACGTAATCGATCATGCGTCGACCGTCTTCCGTCTCCAGCCATGCACCTTTCGCACTGCGGATGAAGACCGGCTCTCCGCCGACGCCCGCAAAGGCTCGAACAGGCGAATTCACGCCGCCCGCAATGACACTACTTGCTTCCGAAAACAGACTCATGCACATCCTCCTCAACAGACGCGCATGCTACCGAAACGCACATCCATGTGGAACCCCATCCACGCGGGCAGGTAGTTGACAGAAGTGCGGGTTCGGCAGAAGGTCAGGGCATGCAAACTTACATGTGTCTGGTCTGCGGATATGTTTACGACGAGGAATTAGGCGACCTCGAAGCAGGGATTGAGCCCGGCACGCGCTGGGCGGATATTTCTGCATCCTGGCGATGCCCGAATTGTGGGGCCGGGAAAGAAGAC
Organism: Pseudomonadota bacterium; assembly: GCA_022563505.1. Taxonomy (GTDB): domain Bacteria; phylum Pseudomonadota; class Gammaproteobacteria; order Steroidobacterales; family Woeseiaceae; genus JAADHU01. The sequence continues at coordinate 3,814 of JADFNG010000035.1, forward strand.
TTCAAAATGGTGGAGATTTAGGTTTTTGGCGGCGTGCCGGCATTCTAAGCGATGCCATGGGTGGGTACCCACCTCATTCGGAAAGCCTTGACTCAATCGGCGGGTACGCACCCATGGCATCGCTTAGAACGCGATCGAGCGCCCTCTTAGCCTGAATGCGTTTGAACTAAATCAGTACGTTCCGCGCATGCATTGCACGTGCGTACAGAAATAGCGCTATTGAGATCAGGAATATCGTGGCGGTAAACCCGAGCGCGAACGGGTCTCCCATGATCTCCATGCCATTGGAAAGGGCGTAGTTCTGAAAAGCAGTGAGTGACATCGCGATGAGCGAGGCAAGAAAAACCCAACAGCATAACCGCGTCTCATCAACAGCAGCAGCGTGCCCAGTACACTGCGCCAAACCGCGATCCCAACCCCAATCACTCCCCCTGCCACATCTGCGCAGACTCTGTGCCAAGTTCCCGCAACATGTTCGGCACTCCGTCTTCCCCGATCAGGTGCAGCGTACCCACAATAATAAGATAGTCCTGGTCGTCTGAGAGCAATGCTTCAATCTGCTTCGTCCAGTTACGGTTGCGGGCGACAACCAGGGCTTCATACAACTCCGGGTAATCCTGTATTTCCGCGAGCATGTTTTCTTCGAGATACTCGATATCGCCGTGCCGCCAGGCAGCGACGAGTTCGTCCATCATGTTTTCCATGTCACCGCTTTCGGTCAGGGTTTGCATGAGCAATGATCGTTGTGCGTCGAGAGACATTCTGTCCAGGAATCCAAGTTGTTCCTCAATGGTCTCGAGCCCGAGGATCTCCTTGTGGTCAATGGCGGCCTTGCTCATGAGAAAGCTTTCGACGCCAAATTGTGCATCGAATCCAATCCGCGTGAGAATCAGTTGTTCGATGTTAATGGCCGCCAGCCAGGGCTCTGTGCGCGAAAGCATGGCCAGAGGGATGCTGATCTCGTCGGCAATCTTTGCGGCCTCGGCATAGAGGTCTGCACCCATCAGTTCGCTCAATGTCCCGCCGCCCTTGATCATGCCCAGGTCATTGATGAGCGCCTGGGTTGCGACGGGATCAATGTCATCCATGTCCAGTTCCATGATCAGCGTGTCCGCATCTTCGTAGGCCGCTTCAATGGCAGCGGGAAGCGGGTGATCCTGCTCACGCAGTAAATGCACGGAGCCCAACAGGTAAATCCGATTGCTCGTGCCGTTGATTTGCCACATGGGCAACGGATGTCCGTCGGCATTCGCGATAGCCGGCAACGCAAGCAGCAACGCAATACCGAGCAATCTGCAAATCGTCATCAGTCCTTTCGTGGTCATACGGTCGGTAGCCATACCAGTTCAGATTGTACGCAGCCATCAGGGTGCAATGAAATTCTTCGATACGCCGGTGGATTATCGTCGAGGGCGAAATCGTCACTGCCGGTCTTGAATTGCCGGCAGGTCGATGGCGTGCCGATGATGTGTATTGAATTGTGCAGCTTGTCAAATGCCTGGTGTACGTGGCCAAAGATGGCAGCCCTGACTTTTCCGGATTGCCCGATGCTGCGCAAAAACTCCTCGGCATTGCCGAGGCCAACGGTGTCGAGCCACTTGCTGCCCACCGGCAGGGGTGGGTGATGCAGGCACACGAGCACGTGTTTCGCCGCGGTGTCGGCAATTGTTTTTTCGAGTCGCCGCAGTTCGGAGTCTTCGATGTATCCGCCTGCATGGTCGCGCACGCAGCTGTCCACTCCGACCACCAGCCAATGGTCGCGCCGCAGCGTGCCACAGTACTGAAAGGGCGATGCCGACAATGCAGCACACATCAGTTTACGTACGTCATGATTGCCGGGCACGCAAAAAACGGGCAGGCCGAGCGGTTCAATCAGGTCGCGAAACCGGTCATAGGCGGCGCGGCTGTTGTCCTGAATCACGTCGCCGGTCATGGCGATAAAATCAGCCGGCCAGTCCGAAGCCGTGAAATGCGCCAGAACATCGCGCAAAGACGAATGCGTCACCGTGCCGCGCAGACGCCCGCCCGGCTCTGCGAACAAGTGCGGGTCTGTGACATGCAATACCCGAATCGGTGCGGACGATGCTTGAATAACGTCGGCTCGCTTTGCTGAGACTATGCCGTAGCGCTGATAATAGCCGCTACGGGGATGGCAAGCCAGAAACCTGTCGGTCTAGGGCAATCCTGCCGGGACCACGATGTGGCGGCTTCTTCTTGATTGCTCAATAGCGGTAGTGATCGGGCTTGTATGGACCGGCCTTCGGCACACTGATGTAGTCGGCCTGCTCGTCGGTCAATTCGGTCAGTCGCACACCGACTTTCTCCAGATGCAGTCGCGCGACTTTTTCGTCCAGGTGTTTCGGTAGCACATAGACTTCATTGGAGTAGTTCTCGCCGTTTTGCCACAACTCGATCTGCGCCAGTACCTGGTTGGTGAAGGAATTCGACATGACGAAGCTGGGGTGGCCGGTGGCACAACCCAGGTTAATCAAACGCCCTTCGGCCAGCAGGATGAGACGCTTGCCATCCGGAAATACGATGTGATCCACCTGCGGCTTGATGTTATCCCATTCGTATTGACGCAAATGTGCAACGTCAATCTCGTTGTCGAAATGACCGATATTGCAGACGATCGCCTGATCTTTCATGCGCTCCATCTGGGCGCCGGTGACGACGTGGTAGTTGCCGGTTGCAGTGACCACGATATCCACCTGATCGCAGATTTCGTCGAAGACCACCACCCGATAACCTTCCATCGCCGCCTGCAGTGCGTTGATCGGATCGATTTCCGTGACCCAGACTGTGGCACCGAGGCCGCGCAAAGACTGCGCCGAACCCTTGCCGACATCGCCGTAACCACAGACCACGGCGATTTTGCCGGCGATCATGACGTCGGTGGCGCGCTTGATGCCGTCGACAAGTGATTCACGACAACCATAGAGATTGTCAAATTTAGACTTCGTTACCGAATCGTTGACGTTGAAGGCGGGGCACTTGAGGCTGCCTTCTTTCTGCATTTCATACAATCGTTTGACGCCGGTGGTGGTCTCCTCCGACAGGCCGCGAATTCCTTTCATGAGATCGGGGAATTTATCGTGCAAAATCTGCGTCAGGTCGCCGCCGTCGTCGAGGATCATATTCGGCTGCCAGCCACCCGGCCCGGTTAGCGTTTGTTCAACACACCACCAGTATTCTTCATCGGTCTCGCCTTTCCAGGCAAACACCGGCACGCCGGTCGCTGCGATGGCTGCCGCCGCATGGTCCTGCGTCGAGAAAATATTGCACGATGACCAGCGGACTTCAGCACCCAATGCGGTCAGGGTTTCGATGAGAACCGCAGTCTGGATGGTCATGTGCAGGCAGCCTACGAGACGCACACCGGCCAACGGTTGCGATTCGGCATACTCGGTACGCAGCGCCATCAGGCCCGGCATTTCCGTTTCGGCAATGGTCATTTCCTTGCGGCCCCAGTCGACCAACGACATATCGGCCACTTTGTAATCCTGCACATCGACAGCAACGGCTTCGTTACTCATGCTTGTCTCCTTAAAGTTAATATTGGGTTTGCGATCAGTGGGCGGCAGCGGCCAGAGCTTCTGCCTTGTCCGTTCGTTCCCAGCTCAGGTCAATGTCTTCGCGACCGAAATGACCGTATGCCGCTGTCGCCTTGTAGATGGGACGGATCAGGTCGAGCATCTTGAGGATGCCGTAGGGCCTGAGGTCAAAATGCTCGCGAACCAGACGGGTCAGCCGATCCTCGCTGATTTTGCCGGTGCCAAAGGTATGTACACTGATGGATGTGGGCTCGGCTACGCCGATCGCGTAGGACACCTGGATTTCACAGCGATCCGCGAGACCCGCGGCGACAATGTTTTTGGCGACGTAGCGACACGCATAAGCGGCCGATCGATCCACTTTCGATGGGTCCTTGCCGGAAAAGGCACCGCCACCGTGACGTGCCGTTCCGCCGTAGGTGTCGACAATAATCTTGCGCCCGGTGAGTCCGCAATCGCCCATCGGGCCGCCGATTTCGAAGCGGCCGGTTGGATTGATGTGGTAGGCAGTTTTTTTGCTAAGAAACTCGGCGGGAAGAACCGGTTTGATGATTTCTTCCATGATCCCATCTTGAATGTCATCCATCGACACGTCCGCTTTGTGCTGCGACGACAGAACGACCGCATCGATAGAGACCGGTTTGTCGTTTTCGTAGACAAAAGTGACCTGACTTTTCGCGTCAGGTCGCAGCCATGGCAATATGCCGGCTTTTCTGACTTCCGCCTGCTTGCGCACCAACCGATGTGCGAAGGTGATCGGCGCGGGCATCAGGACCTCGGTCTCGTTGCTCGCGTAGCCGAACATCATGCCCTGATCTCCGGCACCCTGATCTTCGGGAGCACCCCGATCAACGCCCTGCGCGATGTCCGGCGACTGCTTGCCCAGGCCGTTAAGAACCGCACAGGAAGCACCGTCAAAGCCCATATCCGAGTCGGTGTAACCGATTTCAATAACCGTTTCACGCACGATTTCCTCGATATCGACCCAGGCTTCCGTGGTTACCTCCCCGGCAACCAGCACCATGCCGGTTTTGACCAGCGTCTCACAGGCAACGCGGGCGTTCGCGTCCAGCGTAATAATCGCATCCAGCACGGCGTCGGAAATCTGGTCTGCAATCTTGTCGGGGTGTCCCTCGGAAACGGATTCCGAGGTAAATAGATAGGTATCGCTCATGGAATTATCGCGTTCGCTTTGCTGTGGTGGCCGGATTGTAACCCAGTAGTCCATCAAGGTGATATTACCAAGTTCACGTTAGACGATTCCTGCTTGCGGGCTTGCGATGAAACAGGGAAAATGCGCGGGCACGGATGTACCCCTGTCACTGAATCCATCCACAATCAAGGCCGTAAAGGTCTTTACAAGAGCCTATGAATATAAAATCCAGCAGTATTCCCGCCACCCGCCGTGAACTTGCCAATGCGATACGCGCACTTGGCATGGATGCCGTCCAGGCAGCGCAATCAGGTCACCCTGGTGCGCCAATGGGCATGGCCGATATCGCCGAAGTGTTGTGGAACGATTATGTCAAGCACAACCCGTCGAATCCCGAATGGTTCGACAGGGATCGTTTTGTGCTCTCTAACGGGCACGGTTCCATGCTGTTGTACAGCGTCCTGCATCTGACGGGTTACCCGTTGACAATGGACGAGATTCGCAATTTCCGGCAATTCGGCTCACGGACCGCCGGACACCCCGAACGCGAACTCGAGCTTGGGATTGAGACCACGACCGGACCGTTGGGGCAGGGCATCAGCAATGCGGTCGGCATGGCGCTGGCCGAGAAAATGCTCGCCGCAACGTTCAATCGACCGGACTTCGATGTGGTCGATCACCGCACCTGGGTATTCACCGGCGATGGTTGCCTGATGGAAGGGATTTCTCATGAAGTCTGCTCGCTGGCGGGCACGCTGAAGCTGGGCAAGTTGATTTGTCTTTATGACGACAATGGCATTTCGATCGATGGCGAGGTCGCCGGCTGGTTCACGGACGATACGGTGAAGCGCTTCGAAGCTTACGACTGGCAGGTGATTGGCGACGTTGATGGACATGACAGTGCAGCGATTGCCGCCGCAATCGACGCCGCGATCGCGGACACGGATCGACCTTCGCTGATTTGTTGCAAGACCATCATTGGTTTCGGCTCGCCCAACAAACAGGGCACTGCCGCAACGCATGGCGCGCCGCTCGGCGCGGAGGAAATTGCAGCAACCCGGCTGGAACTCGGCTGGAGTTCACCGCCGTTTGAGATTCCGGAGTCCGTCGCAGCGGGCTGGGATGCGAAAGAGCGTGGCGCTGCACGCGAAAAAGAGTGGGCCGACGTATACGCGGGCTATCGTAAAGCTCATCCTGAACTGGCAGGAGAATTCGAGCGCCGCATGCATGGCGAGTTACCACACGACTGGCCTGACTTTGCTGACAAGGCAATCGCCGCGGTGGACGCCGCGGGCGCTGACATGGCGACGCGACAGGCGTCGCTGGTCGCATTGAATGCGTTTGCGCCGGCACTGCCCGAGTTGGCTGGCGGGTCCGCGGACCTGAGCGGCTCGAATCTCACGCGGCACGATGGGTCGCGGGACATCAGCGGGGACGATGCGAGCGGCAACTACATACTTTTCGGCGTACGCGAGTTTGGCATGTCGGGAATTTGCAATGGCCTCGGTTTGCACGGCGGGTTGATGCCGTATTCGGGCACCTTCCTGACTTTCTCGGACTATGCACGCAATGCGCTGCGTATGGCCGCGTTGATGAAATTGCAAAATATTTTCGTCTACACGCATGACTCGATCGGGCTCGGCGAGGACGGACCGACGCATCAACCGGTAGAGCACACCGCGAGCCTGCGAATTATTCCCAACATGTGTGTCTGGCGGCCGTGTGATGCTGTCGAGACGGCGGTTGCGTGGCGGCATGCCATTGAGCGGCGAGATGGGCCAACCAGTCTCATACTGACCCGACAGGGGTTACCCCACCAGTCACGCAATACGGCGCAAATTGAGAATATCGCCAAAGGCGGCTATGTACTGCGGGATACTGCGGCGAGGCCCGATATAATTCTCATTGCGACCGGCTCTGAGCTTGCCCTGGCGGTCGACGCGGCGGCGGCGCTGGCGAGCGACGGTGTTGCGGTTCGTGTGGTCTCCATGCCATCGACCAATGTGTTCGAATTGCAGAGCGATGTGTATCGTGAGGCCGTCTTGCCGCAATTGGTAACCGCGCGCGTGGTAATCGAAGCAGGTGTTACGGCCGGTTGGGCTGGTTATGCAGGTCCGCGCGGGCAGGTCATTGGCATGGATTGTTTCGGCATGTCGGCGCCAGCGTCGCAGCTCTTCGAACATTTTGGTTTCTCGGTCGACAACGTCGTCGAGATCGCCCGTCAGGTACTCGCAAATAAATAAATTCAGGATTCCGGTCATCAGGCCGGAGCCGCAATCATAAGGAGATAGAAATGACCATCAAGATTGGTATTAATGGCTACGGCCGTATCGGCCGCAACATGCTACGCGCGCTTTACGAAGGCGATAAGCGTGCTGAACTGGAAATCGTTGCCGTTAATGATCTGGGGGACACCAATACCAATGCGCACCTTACGCGCCGCGATTCGGCCCATGGACGTTTTCCCGGAACCATCGAAGTGGATGGCGACTACATGGTGGTTAATGGCGATCGGATCCGGGTGTGTGCTGAGCGTGATCCAGCGAAACTGCCCTGGGGCGAACTCGGTGTCGAGATTGTTTTCGAGTCCACCGGATTCTTTCGTACGCGCGAAGCCGCTTCCAAGCACCTTGAGGCAGGCGCGAAAAAGGTCATCATTTCGGCGCCGGGCAGCGGCGAGATGGATGCGACCATCGTTTATGGCGTCAACCACGATGTTCTGAAAAAAGAACACACCATCATTTCCAATGCATCGTGTACGACCAATTGCCTGGCACCGCTCATCAAGCCGCTGCACGACAAGATTGGTGTCAAACACGGCATCATGACCACCATCCATGCGTACACCAATGACCAGGTGCTGACGGACGTATACCACTCGGATCTGCGCCGGGCCCGCTCTGCAACGATGTCGCAGATTCCCACCAAGACAGGCGCGGCAGCGGCAGTGGGCCTGGTTCTGCCCGAACTCAATGGTCTTCTGGACGGATTCTCCATGCGTGTGCCGACCATCAATGTGTCTGCCGTTGACCTGTGTTTCGTCGCTGCACGTGAAACCAGTATCGAGGAAATCAACAGCATCATGAAAGAGGCCAGTGAGGGTTCTCTCAAGGGCGTGCTGGCGTACAACGATGAACCGTTGGTGTCGGTCGATTTCAATCATGACCCGGCATCGGCCACTTACGACGCGTCGCTGACCAAGGTGATGCAGGGCACGCTCGTCAAGGTGATTGCCTGGTACGACAACGAGTGGGGTTTCTCGAATCGCATGCTTGATACGGCGGTCGCTTTCGCCAACGCAAAGTAGTCGATTGATGGCAATGCTGCGCATGGGCGATCTGGATCTCGCCGCTAAACGCGTTCTGATTCGGGAAGACCTGAACGTACCGGTAACGGGCGGTGTCATCAGCAGCGATGCACGCATTCGTGCGGCGTTGCCAACGATTCGGGCGGCGCTCGACGCGAATGCGGCGGTGTTGCTCATGTCACACCTTGGCCGGCCGGTTGAAGGTGAATACGCCGCCGCGTTTTCCCTGCAACCCGTCGCAGATCGTCTGGCATTGCTGCTGGAGACGGACGTGCCTCTGGTTCGCAAGTGGATTGACGGTGTTGATGTCGCGCCCGGGAGTATCGTCATGCTGGAGAATGTCCGCTTCCTGCGGGGCGAGAAAGCGAACAGCGAGACCTTGTCCCGAAAGATGGCGGCACTGTGTGATATTTTCGTCATGGATGCGTTTGGCACTGCGCATCGGAAGCAGGCAAGCACATTCGGCGTGGCACAGTTTGCACAGACAGCTTGCGCCGGGCCGTTGTTGTCGGCCGAACTCGATGCGCTTGGCAAAGCACTCAGGAATCCTGCTCGCCCCCTCGTGGCAATCGTCGGCGGCTCGAAGGTTTCCAGCAAGTTGACTGTTCTCGATTCACTGGCCGGGATTGTCGATCAATTGATCGTCGGTGGTGGCATTGCCAATACGTTTATTGCTGCCGCAGGGTACAACGTCGGCAAGTCGCTGTACGAACCCGATATGCTGGAGATGGCCCGGGCCCTTGCCGGCAACAAAAGTGATCGCGCGGAAATACCGTTGCCATCGGATGTTGTGGTGGCCGATGAATTTTCAGCCGACGCTAATGCGACGACGAAAGCGGTTGCCGAGGTGGGTGATGACGATCTTATTCTGGATCTCGGACCGAATACGATCGCTGACTTCGCCGACATTCTCGCCGCCGCAGGAACCATTATCTGGAATGGCCCCGTGGGTGTGTTCGAGTTCGATCAATTTGGAGAAGGGACTCGTGCGATCGCTGCGGCCATCGCGGCGAGTCCCGCGTTCTCGGTGGCGGGCGGCGGCGACACGCTTGCAGCGATAGACAAGTACGGGGTGGCTGACGATATTTCGTACATTTCGACCGGTGGCGGTGCCTTTCTTGAATTTGTGGAAGGCAAAACATTGCCTGCAGTGGCGATTCTGGAGCAGCGCGCCCAGGCTTAGTTGCGACCCTTTGATTGCCAGGGACCGGTGATGGCGACTGTCAGGCCCCGGTTCTGAATGTTCACAAACATGACAGAGCCATCGGGTGAGAAGCAAATTCCGGCGAGTTCGGAATAGCTGTAAGCGTTATCGGCCAGTTCGTATTGTTCGCCATTCGGGCGAATGCCGATCAGGCCACAATGGCTGGTCGTGTCTTCGCAGATGATCAAATCACCCCAGGGACTCATCGTCAGGTTATCGGCGTGATGCAACACACTTTCCTGAGTCGATTCTGCGAGTAGCCGGATATGCCCGGCTGCAGCAGTCTCTGCGTCGGTACCGTCTGCTTTACTCAGCCGATATTCGAACACCTGGCCGCTGATATTCGGTCCACCGTAGGTTGCGGTCATGAAGATGCTGCCTTCCGCGTAACAGAGGCCTTCCCCCCGTGCAAAACGTGCGGCACCTGCGGCGAAACCGCGCAGTCGCAAATCGTCTGCCTCCGTATCCACATCGCTCAGATCGACCCAGCGGGTTTCCATCCACTTTCCCAGCGCCATCGCGGGCGGGTTGTTCCAGTTGCGCGTGTCGAAGGATGGCTTGCCCGTGATCGCCAGTGCTTGCAGCCGACCGCCGCGCACCAGTTCACCGGCTGTGGCGGGAATGTAACGGTAGAAAAGGCTGCGATGCCGGTCCTCCGTCAGATAAATGACCCCGGAGGCTGGATTTACCGTGGCGGCCTCGTGTTTAAATCGCCCCATGCCGCGCAAAGGGACGGGTTTGACGGCTTCCGTGGCATCGGCAGGCACTTCGAATACATAGCCGTGCCGTTGATCACGATGTACAACGGCCTGGAATTCAAACGCGACACCCGGATCGCTGAAACTCTCTTCACAACTTAGCCAGCTTCCCCAGGGGGTCGGGCCGCCGGCACAATTGAGTTCGGTGCCAGCGAGACTGAGATGCCGGTGCAGGGTTTTGCCGCTTCTCGGGTCGTAGACGATCGTCGTTGTACCGCCGGTGCCCGGCGTTTTCCCTCCGCCAAGATCGTATATGACCGCTTCGTTTATGCGGCCCAGCCGTTCATGCTCTGCGCCAAATGGCCCGTAACTGGCGTACGAGGGGCGGTTTTCATGATTGCAGACAATATTGATGTTGCCGTGCCTGGCGGGGAATGCTGCCATGCCGTCGGCTTGTGCAGGCACCAGCAGACCGTCATCCATTTCATCACCCCGGCGAGAGATGATCCGGTACGAAAACCCCGGCGGCAGATCCAGGACACGCTCAGGGTCTTGCAGCACAGGACCAAAACCGGCAGAGGTATTTGCCCGGACCCTCGTACATGAGCCGGCCGCGGCAATCGCGATGCTCTGCATAAAAAGACGTCGGTCGATCATACGTTGAGTTTTGCTGGATATGTCACGATTACGATACCCTTTCCTGACCGCAGCGGCAGCAAGAATTTGCCGTTCGCTCGTCCTTCGTATGCGATAATCGCAACCATGTTACGTAGAACGAAAATAGTAGCGACACTGGGGCCGGCAACAGACGACAGAGAAGTCCTTCGTGAAATGATCAATGCGGGCCTTGATGTTGTTCGCATTAATTTTTCTCACGGCAATTCCGCCGATCAACGTCAACGGGTCAAACTGTTGCGGCAGATTGCCGCCGAGTGTGGCCGCGATATCGGCGTCATGGGTGATCTGCAAGGACCAAAGATTCGTGTAAAAAGATTCTCGGGGGGGAGCACCCAACTGGCGAAAGGAGCTCAATTCTTCATTGATTCCGCGCTGGGTGATATGGACGGCGATAACGAGGGCGTCGGCGTCGCTTATGAGGACTTGCACAGGGATCTCAAGGTCGGCAATACGCTGCTGTTGAACGACGGGCAGATTACGCTCACGGTTGAGAGCATCGAGGGAACACGCATATTCACGACCGTGGTGAATGGCGGCGTCCTCTCCGATCACAAGGGGATCAATCTCAAGGGCGGTGGTCTTTCTGCGCCGGCACTGACCGACAAGGATCGCGAAGACGTCATTCTTGCCGCTGAATTGAACGTGGACTTTCTCGCCGTCTCGTTTGTGAAGAATGCTGACGACGTGCACGAAGCGCGCAAGTTGCTGCGCGATGCGGGTGGCCGCGGATTAATTGTGGCCAAGATCGAGCGTACCGAGGCCATCGAATGTATCGACGAAATTATCGTTGCCGCGGACGTCATTATGGTCGCGCGTGGCGATCTTGGGGTTGAAATGGGTTATGCCGAACTCACGGGCATGCAAAAGCAGATCATCCGTCAGACCCGTCGTCGCAACAAGGTGGTCATTACCGCAACGCAGATGATGGAGTCGATGATCCATAATCCGATCCCCACACGCGCAGAGGTGTCAGATGTCGCTAACGCTGTAATGGATGGTACTGATGCGGTGATGTTGTCTGCAGAGACTGCAATTGGCCAGTATCCCGTGGCCGTGATCGCAGCGATGAGCGACGTCTGCCGCGGAGCGGAGAAACATGCACTCACCCGTACCAGAACTTCGCACCGGATGGACGACAAGTTCGAGGCCGTGGATGAAGCCATTGCCATGGCCGTCATGTACACGGCCAACCATCTCGCCGTCAAAGCGATCATCGCATTGACGGAGTCAGGTTCAACGACGTTGTGGATGTCACGAATCCGCTCCGATATCCCGATTTATGCATTCACACCGCACGAGGCGACCAACCGTCGCGTTACATTGTACCGCGGTGTTTACCCGGTCTTGTTCACGATAGAACACACACGTGACCAAGCGCTCTACGGCGATGTTTTTTCGACACTGCTGTCGAAGAACCTGGTTGAAGTGGGCGACCTGGTAATTTTCACACAAGGTGATCTGACCGGCATATCGGGCAGCACGAACTCGATGAGAATCATCGAGGTCATCGCGTCAGACTGATGACTCACCAATGTCTTCGATGAAACGCCTGTTTTTCCGCATGCTCATGGCCCTGGTCACGTTGAGCGTATTCGCTGCCATCACGGCTTATCTTGTGCTCAGTGCCAGCTTGCCCGAACTGGATGGTGAGATAGAGGTTCATGGTGTGCAGGCGACGGTTACGATTGCGCGTGATGCCCAGGGTATCCCAACCATAACCGCATCATCACGAAACGACCTGGCATTCGCAACGGGCTACGTCCATGGCCAGGATCGTTATTTTCAAATGGACCTGACACGCCGTAAAGCGGCGGGTGAACTGTCAGAGTTGTTTGGCAAGGTGACTGTCCCGCTCGACAAGCGCAATCGCTTTCATCGTTTTCGTAGTCGCGCCCATCAAGTGATCGAAGCCATGACGGTGAGCGAACATGCCATGATGGTGGCGTACGTGGAGGGCGTTAATGCAGGATTGAACGGTCTTGGTGCGAAGCCTTTCGAGTATTTTGTTCTGGGGGTCGATCCACGGAGCTGGAATCTTGAGGATTCGGTACTCACCATTTACGCCATGTTCATGGAACTCAATGATGAGCGGGCTACACGCGATATCAAGCGCGGCTTCACTCGCCTGGCCTTGCCTGCTGACGTGTATGACTGGATGTATCCGGATGGTTCGGAGTGGGATGCTCCCATCGTCGGCGATCCTCGTGGAAAGGTGGAGATACCTGGAGAGGCCAGCATTGATTTGCGGGACAAGGATTTTGGAGACCTCAGCGTCGTAACGGTTGCAATTGGCGCAGCATTAATGCCGGGCAGTAATAACTGGGCGGTCAGTGGCGCGCTGACGAGCTCTGGTCGTGCGATGGTCGCCAATGACATGCATCTGCAGATCACGACACCGAATGTTTTTTATCGCGCCCGTTTGATTGTTACCGGTGAAGATGCGCGGGATGTCAGCGGGGTGACATTGCCGGGAACGCCGGCGGTGATTGCGGGAAGTAACGGCATGGTTGCCTGGGGCTTTACGAATAGCTACGGCGACTGGTCCGATGCGGTTGTCGTGCGTCCCGCCGATCTGCCAGGGACTTACTTGACTCCGGACGGCGTCAGGAAAATAGTCACCTACCGCGAACGCATCGAAGTAAAGGGTAGCGAGGCTGAGGAGCTGCTTGTTCGCGAGACGATCTGGGGGCCTGTTCTTGAGGATGTGAACTATCCGCAAGGCGATATCGCGGTTAGCTGGATCGCGCACGAGCCAGTCTCGGTCAACCTGAAGCAGGTGCAACTTGAAAAAGTCACCAGCGTCGCCGAAGCGCTGTCACTGGCGCAGCAAATGGGTATCCCGCCACAGAATTTTGTAACCGGCGATGCCGCCGGAAATATCGGCTGGACCATCGCCGGACAAATGCCGCGCCGAGGTGGTGCTGACGCGCTGGTGCCAGCGGACTGGAGTACAGGCGGGGGTTGGGATGGCTGGTTATCGCCGGGCGAGCATCCGCAAGTCGTCAATCCCGACAGTGGTCGTATCTGGACTGCGAATTCACGCGTTGTTGATGGCGACGCACTGCGCAGGCTGGGGGACGGTGGTTACGATCTCGGCGCCCGGGCGCGACAGATTCGCGACCGCCTTTTTGACAAAGAACGTTTCGTACCAGCCGACATGCTGGCGATTCAGCTCGATGATCGCGCACTGTTTCTCTCTCGCTGGCGGGATTTGCTGCTTGTGGTGCTGGATGACGGCGCGGTGCGTGACCATGACGGGAGAAGAACCTACCGTGAATTGGTCAGTTCATGGACGCCGCGGGCATCTGCAGATTCGGTGGGCTATCGACTGGTACGAGCGTTCCGAATTGAGGTCAGAGCGAAGGTTTTTCACATGTTGACGACCCCGGTTCGCGACACCTATGGAGCGGATGTCGAATTGCGCATCAGTAATCAGTTCGAAGGTCCGCTTTGGCAACTCGTCAATGAGCAGCCGGCTCATCTGTTGACGTCAAACTACGCCAGCTGGCAGGCACTGATGTTGCTGGCTGTGGACGACAATCTCGCGTATTTCGCCGCCAACTGGGATGACGGGCTGGAGCAACGGACCTGGGGTGAACGCAATACGGCCACAATCCGCCATCCGTTGAGCCGCGCGTTGCCAATGTTGTCTGCATGGCTGGACATGCCGCGGGAACCGCTGAACGGCGATTCGAACATGCCGAAAGCGCAAGGCCCGGGTTTCGGCGCGTCGGAGCGTTATGCGGTATCGCCGGGCGATGAAGAAAATGGCTACATGCATATGCCGGCAGGGCAGAGTGGTCACCCATTGTCCGATTTTTACCGAGCAGGCCACGATGACTGGGTGCACGGTCGCCCGAGTTCTTTTCTGCCAGGTGCGCCCGTGCACCGTCTGGTTCTATCGCCTTAAAGGAGCACTGGAATTGTCTGCACAGAAATTTACCGGCACGAGTTCCTATATTGTCACTGATGACTTGATGATGGCCGTAAACGCAGCGGTGACACTGCAACGCCCGATACTGATCAAAGGCGAGCCCGGTACCGGAAAAACCCAACTGGCCATCGAGGTCGCCAGGTCACTGGATCGGCCATTGCACGAGTGGCACATCAAATCGACGACGAAAGCACAGCAAGGCCTGTACGAATATGACGCTGTCGCTCGTTTGCGTGATTCACAACTTGGCGACCCACGAGTGCACGATATCGCAAACTATATTATTCGCGGCAACGTTTGGGATGCATTCGACTGCGATGTGCCGACGGTGCTGCTCATCGACGAAATCGACAAAGCCGATATCGAATTTCCTAACGATCTCTTGCGGGAACTCGATCGAATGGAGTTTTTCGTCTATGAAACGAAACAGCTGATCAAGGCGAGACACCGCCCCATCATTATTATTACCAGCAATAATGAGAAAGAATTGCCGGACGCATTCTTGCGACGCTGTTTCTTTCATTACATCAAGTTTCCGGATAAAAAGACGATGCAGAAAATTGTCGACGTGCATTTTCCGGGACTCAAAAAGGCGCTTTTGAAAGAGTCGCTGGAAGCGTTCTATAAAGTCCGTGACGTTCCTGGTCTCAAGAAAAAACCGTCGACATCCGAGTTGCTGGACTGGATCAAGCTCCTGCTGGCAGAAGACATTCCACCGGAGGCATTAAGAGAGAATGCTTCAGGCAAGGCATTGCCGCCATTGTACGGTGCTCTGCTCAAGAATGAGCAGGACGTACATCTGTTCGAGAAACTCATTTTCCTTGATCGCCGGTCGCGATCGCAGTAAACCATGTTGACCCAGTTCTTTTTCCGACTGCGTGATGGTGGCCTGAAACCATCAATCACGGAGTTGTTGACATTGCTCGATGTGATGAAGAGTGGCATCGCAGATAACAGTGTGGACAATTTCTACTACCTGGCGCGTGCAACACTCGTAAAAGACGAAACACAATTCGACCTGTTCGACCGGATATTCGCCGCCCATTTTCGCGGTATCGATGACGCTCTCAATGATCTTGCCACTGACGTGCCTGAGGAATGGCTGCGACGTCAGGCCGAGCTGATGTTGAGCGCAGAAGAACGCGCACAGATCGAGGCGATGGGTGGTTTCGACAAGTTGATGGAGGCGCTGAGAGAGCGCCTCGAAGAACAGGATGAGCGTCATGAAGGGGGTAACAAGTGGATCGGCACGGCCGGCACATCGCCCTTTGGAGCCTACGGATACAATCCGGAGGGTGTTCGTATCGGCCAACAGGGCTCACGGCATCGCCGGGCGACAAAAGTCTGGGACAGGCGCGAGTACCGGAATCTCGATAGTTCGGTCGAGCTTGGTACGCGCAACATAAAAATTGCCTTGCGGCAGCTCAGGAAATTTGCACGCGAAGGTGCTGCCGACTTACTGGATCTTGACGATACCATTGACAAAACGGCAAGGAATGCCGGCTTTCTCGATATTCGCATGGTCCCCGAGCGTCACAACGCGATCAAGGTTCTGCTTTGCCTCGACGTCGGCGGGTCGATGGATGATCACGTTCGAATCTGCGAGGAGTTGTTTTCGGCTGCCAGCAGTGAATTCAAACATCTCGAATACTATTACTTCCACAATTTTGTGTATGAGAGTCTGTGGAAGGACAACAGTCGTCGGCACAATGAACGTATTTCCACGACCGATCTGACGCATAAATACGGCGCTGACTACAAGTTGATCTTTGTCGGTGACGCGACCATGAGTCCCTATGAAATCGTTTACCCGGGCGGCAGTGTTGAACACTGGAATGAAGAGGCCGGCGCAGTGTGGATTCAGCGCATGCTGAACACCTATCCAAAATCGATCTGGCTGAACCCGGAACCGGAGAGTCGATGGGACTACACGCCGTCCATCAAGATGACGCGGGAACTGATGGGCGACAGAATGTACCCGCTAACCGTTAGCGGGCTGGCGGCAGGGATCAAGAAACTGCATTGACTATTCGGCGGGTATGCCAGTCAATTCGGCCAGGTCGGCGAGCAGTTCGGCCGAATGCGTATCCGGGTCAACGTCCTCGTAATGCTTGGCAATCCGTCCTTGAGGGTCGATCAGGAAAGTCTGGCGTTTTGCAATCGATATGCCAAGCCAGCGAGTCTTGACCCCGTAAGCATCGGCTGTGGTGCCATCCGAATCTGCCAGCAGTGGAAAGGGCAGACCATACTTTTCCGCAAATTCCTTGTGTGAGGCTTCATCGTCAAGACTGACGCCGAGTATCTGCGTGTCCATGCGGCGAAACTTGAATATGTCATCCCGGAACTCACAGGCTTCCGTAGTACAGCCTGGCGTGTCGTCTTTGGGATAAAAATACAACGCGACCCAGCTGTCACGATAATCTTCCAGCGAGTGCATATCACCGTTTTGATCCGGTAATTCGAAGCCGGGGGCCGCATCTCCGGCCTTGATGCCTTCGGCCATGACGGCAGGGCCGAAGCCTGCCAGGAGAAATGTGACTGCCAATGCGCTAACGATCTGTTTCATGATATGCCCTGTTTCGCGGGAAATTGTGACGGAATTCCGGCCCTGATGTGACGGCTGCGATTGGCAGCGGTCGCACGATAACTATAATACGCCTTCGACATGGAAATACAGTCATCAAAAGTCAAATCTGCCCTGGTTCTGCCAGGCGGCGGTGCCCGCGGCGCTTTCCAGGTCGGGGTCTTGCTGGCCATCGCCGACCTGTTGCCGCACGCAGCGGCCAATCCGTTTGCGATTATGAGCGGTACGTCGGCAGGCGCCATCAATTCGGTCGTCCTGGCCAGCAGGGCGCGGTACTTCAGCGTCGCCGCTGCAGAACTTGATCGGGTCTGGGGGCATTTTCACAGCAACCAGGTGTTCAAGGCCGACAGCTGGACGATGTTCAAGAGCAGCGCGCGCTGGATAGCCGCGCTCGTCACGGGCGGTACGGTGGGCACACCGCGATCCTTGCTGGACAATGCGCCGTTGAGGGTGCTGCTCGGCCGCAATATTCGTTTTGCGCGTGTTCAGGATGCTATCGACAAAGGTTATCTCGATGCGATTGCGATAACGGCTGCCGGCTATACGCGGGCGCGTTCGACTTCCTTCTTCCAGGCGGTGGCGGGCACCAAAGAGTGGACGAGAACACGTCGCATTGGCGTCAGGCGCACATTGAATCTTGACCACCTCATGGCAAGTATTGCGGTGCCCATGATATTTCCGCCGGTGCCTATCGAAGGCGAGTATTTTGGCGATGGCGCAATGCGCCAGGCAACTCCACTGAGTTCGGCTATTCATCTGGGTGCAGACCGCATCCTGATCATCGGTGTGCGCAACGAGGTTGCCGATCCAGTTGCCGATCCCGATGTACCCTTGTCCTATCCGAGCTTCGGCCAGATCGCAGGTTACATGCTGGATACTTTGTTCATGGATGGGTTGTATTCTGATCTCGAACGCATGACCCGCATCAACCAACTGATCGATTCCGTCCCGCCGCAGCATAGAACCGGTGCGATGAGCCGCATGCGTCCGATTGACACCATGATTGTCGTGCCGAGCAAGGATTTGCGCGAAGTGGCGCTCGAGCATCGACACGAGATGCCGGCTCCGGTTCGGGCGCTGTTACGCGGCGTGGGCGGAAGCAAAAACGGCAGTGCAGGCCGCTTGCTCAGCTTTTTGTTATTCGAGCAGGGCTACACCAGGGAATTGATCAAACTGGGGTACAGCGATGGCATGGCGGTCAAGGAGCAGTTACTCGATTTTGTTTGTGGCAGGAATGTTGCGAGGCTCTTCGCGCCAAGCTGGGTCAGAAAAGATCTGAGCGCATACACCTGACGCCGATATTTCCTACAAGAGGAAAATGGCGCCCAGGCCAAGAAAGGACATGTATCCGACAACGTCGGTCACGGTTGTCAGGACGACGCCGCCGGCGAGTGCCGGGTCGATATGCATGCGCTTCAACATCAACGGTATGCTGAATCCTGCGGCTGCGGCGGCAACGAGATTAATGGCCATCGCGCCCGCAATAACGGCCCCGATTCGGTAGTCGCCAAACCACAAATAGGTAAAAATTGCGACCACCAATGCCCACAGCAAGCCGTTCAGAATGCCGACAAGAATTTCCTTGCGGAAAATGCCGCGCGTATTGGTGCGGTTAATCTGTCCGAGCGCTATCGCGCGGGTCATGATGGTCAGGGATTGAGTGCCGGCAACCCCGCCCATACTCGGGACTACGGGCATCAATACGGCCAGTAGCACGATCTTATCCACCGTGGTCTGGAAGATATCGACGACCGATGCCGCAAGAAAGGCAGTCGCCAGATTGATTCCCAGCCATACTGAACGTCGCAGTGTGCTCTTGGCGACCGGCGCAAACATGTCATATTCCTCGTCCAGGCCAGCGGCACCCATCAATGAGTGTTCGGCCTCGTCACGAATGATGTCGAATACATCATCGACAGTAATACGACCCACAACACGATTGTTTGCGTCCGTTACCGCCGCCGAAAGCAGATCGCGATTCTCAAACTCCCACACAACTTTTTCGGATGGCGTATGTGCGGGGATTGGCTCGATATCGGTCGACATTATTTCTGCAACTGATAAATTCGGATCCTGTGTCAGCAGTCTCGATAACAGCAAGGCTCC
>JADFNG010000121.1 GCA_022563505.1 Pseudomonadota bacterium
GACGAACAATTCCGTCACATAAGTACCGTCCGACTTGAATACCTGCAGGCGGTTGTTGACGCGGTCACATACGTAGATAAGCCCGTCATTCGACGGCTGTGCGCAATGCACCGGGTTGCGGAACTGCTGCGCAGGCTCCTCGCCGGGTGTGAATGGCCCGAGATCGGTGTCATCGGGCTTGTTACCGTAAGCCCCCCAGTAGCGTTTCAGCTCACCGGTGTCCGCATCGAGAACGGCAACGCGCTTGTTGCGGTAACCGTCGGCGACGTAGGCTTCATTGGCCTGTGCGTCGAATGAAATCTCGGCAACACCCGCGAAGTTTTCGGCGCTGTGACTGTCGGTGGCGGAATCCGGCGTGCCGAATTGCATTAAAAATTCGCCATCGCGGGTAAATTTCAGAATATGGGAGTCGCCCCGGCCATTGCCTCCGATCCAGATATTGTCCTTGTGATCGACCGTGATGCCATGGTTCGAGCTCGGCCAGTCATAGCCTTCACCCGGTCCGCCCCAGTGATTGACCAGATTACCCTCGGGATCGAACTCGAGTACGTTGGGTGCGGGAATGCAACAATCACTCTTGATCGGGTCGGTAGCAGCACCGATCTCGGTTCGCTCATTAAAAGTGTCGCGCCGGTGAATGATGAAGACATGATCGCGAGAATCGACGGCGAGGCCGATGGTGGCACCCAGAATCCAGTGATTCGGCAGCGGTTTGGGCCAAAACGGGTCCACCTCAAACATGGGCGCTTCTTTGCTATTCGCCTGCGCCTCGTTTTCGAGTGCGTTTTGTCCCAAGCCCAATGCGACGAGCGCAACAAAGATTGCCGACAGTGTGAAAATATGTCTCTTGGTCAACATCTGCTTTCCCCGAGTTCATGGTCCAACGTTGTGTGCGGAGCCGGCATGCGCCTTTTTGGGGTCTTGATGCCGGCGAGTCGCAGTATACTATGGAACAAAATCCGCATCCCAAATAAGACTCGGTGGGCGGAACAAGTCGCGCTTTCGCCCGCTGGGCCAAAAGCCATTTCCCGGGAAACTTGCTTGCCAGAAAAACAGCACAAACTGAGTTCGCTTGCGGCACTGTTGCTGGTGATCGTTGCGGCAATCGCGACCATTGAGGCACCCGTCAGTGCACACGAGATTCCCAATGACGTGGTTGTGCAAATGTACCTCAAGCCAGAAAGTCGCCAACTCATTTTGTTAATGCGCGTTCCGCTCGAGGCAATGCGGGATGTGAGCATTCCGCTGTACGGGCCTGGGTACATCAATATTGGCGATGCGGATGCATCGTTGCGCGATGCCACGGAGATCTGGCTCACCAATTTCATCACGCTCAAGGCCGACAATAAAGTGCTTGATCAGTGGAGCATTGACGCCGTCCGCGTGTCCCTGCCCTCGGACTTGTCGTTCGTAAATTATGCCAGTGCGTATGCGCACATCCTCGGTCCACCGCTTGCCGACGCAACTGAACTGTATCGCGACCAGGCCATGCTCGATGTCATCATCACGTATCCTCTTGCCGCGGCTGCAGCCGAATTTTCGATTGATCCGGACCTCGGCAGACTGGGCTTGCGCACCACCACCGTATTGCATTTTCTGCCGAGTGAAGGCGTGCAGCGCGTGTTCGAGTTTTTCGGCAGTCCCGGCATGGTGCCGCTGGACCCCCGTTGGCACCATGCATTCCTCCGCTTCGTCAAAACCGGGATCCTGCATATTCTGGACGGCACCGATCACCTGTTGTTCGTGTTGTGTCTCATCATTCCATTCCGGCGCCTGCGTCCGTTGATTGCCATTGTGACGTCGTTTACGGTGGCGCATTCGATTACGCTAATCGCGTCGGCGTTCGCATTGGTTCCCAAGGCATTGTGGTTCCCACCTCTGATAGAGACACTGATTGCTGCATCCATCGTCTACATGGCTTTCGAGAATATCGTCGGCTCGCGCTGGGAAAGGCGCTGGCTCATCGCCTTCGGATTCGGCCTCGTACATGGTTTCGGCTATTCGTTCGCCCTGAGCGAATCGCTGCAGTTTGCCGGCAGCCATCTCCTGACCTCCCTGTTTGCTTTCAATCTTGGCGTGGAAATTGGCCAGTTGCTGATTATTCTCCTGGCCGTCCCTCTCTTGAATTTCTTGTTTCGCACCCCGGTCAAGGAGCGAATGGGCACGATTCTTTTGTCTGCGCTGCTTGCACACAGTGGCTGGCACTGGATGAGCGAGCGGGCGGTCGCACTGAGTGCGTATCAGTTTACATGGCCGGTTTTCACGGCCGCGTTCCTTGCCAGTGTCATGCGCTGGGCAATGCTGCTGTTGATTATCGGTGTTGCTGTCTGGGTGCTATATAAGGTGTATCGTCGCTGCGTCATTTCGACAACCTAAAAATAGCGACTTTGATATTTGCGCGACACGCGTTAAGCTGAAAAAAAGGGAGCTGACCCTTTTTTTTCGGGGGAGTACATATGCAGTCCGTAATGATCCTTGCTCTCGGTATTGCCGGGATGACATTTGGCTGGTTCGTTTATTCGAAATTTATTGCCGAAAAGATTTATCAACTCGATCCGGATTTTGTAACGCCGGCGCATGAGTTTGAAGATGGCATCGATTTCGTGCCGACGAACAAGTACGTTCTCTGGGGGCATCACTTTACGTCCGTGGCAGGTGCAGCGCCGATCGTTGGCCCGGCAATCGCGGTTTACTGGGGTTGGGTGCCGGCCGTACTGTGGGTCACGATTGGCACGATTTTCTTCGCCGGCATACACGATTTCGGCGCGATATGGGCCAGCGCGCGTAATAAAGGCAAGTCCATTGGCGCTTTGTCAGAGGACGTGATCGGCAAGCGCACGCGAGCGCTGTTCATGATTGTGATCTTCCTGGTGCTCCTCATGGTGAACGCCGTGTTTGGCGTCGTGATTGCGCGTGCTTTCGTCAACACACCCAATGCGGTCTTTCCTGCCTGGTCTGCCATTGCGGTGGCACTGATCATCGGCCAGCTTATTCACAGGAACTACAAGTTGATGGCACTGACCGTCGCCGGTGTCGCTGCTTTGTATGTGTCAATCTATGTGGGCAGTGTTCTGCCGCTCGAATTGCCGGCCAACCTGTTTGGTCTGGGCGCTAACGCCAACTGGATTATTATCCTGTTTATCTATGCCGGGATCGCATCCATGTTGCCGGTATGGGTGTTGTTGCAGCCGCGTGATTTCATCAACGGCATGCAACTGTTTGTCGGGCTGATTCTTCTTTACGGTGCGGTGTTGTTATCGTTGCCCGACATCTCGGCGCCGGCATTCAATATGCAGATGCCGGATGATGCCCCGTCACTGATGCCATTGTTGTTTGTCACTATCGCGTGTGGTGCCGTTTCCGGCTTCCATGGGATTGTCGGTTCCGGCACGACATCAAAGCAACTGAACAAGGAGACGGATGCGCGTTTCGTGGGCTACCTGGGCGCAGTTGGTGAAGGCACGCTGGCCTTGATTACCATCGTCGCCGTCGCAGGTGCCGCACTGGCAGCGACACCGGAACTCTGGCATGAGATTTATAACTCCTATGGCACCGCGGGTGCCGGCACCTTCATACAGGGTGGAGCGCAGTTGATCACCAACGGCTGGGGCTTGCCACTCAATATATCAACGACATTGCTGGCGACCATGGTTGTGCTGTTTGCGGGTACGACGATGGACTCGGGTGTGCGTCTGCAGCGTTACATCATTCAGGAATGGGGCGAAATATACGCTATTCCATGGTTAAAGAAGGGCGTACTGGCAACGTTCATTGCGGTGGGCTGTTGCCTGCTGCTGGCATTTGGTGCGGGCGGCTCTTCCGGATCCGGTGGACTCGCGATCTGGCCGTTGTTCGGTTCGACCAACCAGATTCTCGCTGGCCTCACGCTGCTGGTCATTAGCGTCATGCTCATCAAAATGGGCAGACCGGCCCGCTATACCCTCATTCCCATGGTGTTCGTGATGTTCACTTCAGCATGGGCCGCAGTCTTGAAGCTGATCGAGTTTTACCAGGATGGAAACTGGTTGCTGGTGACGATTGATGTGGTTGTCCTGATTACGAGTGTGCTGGTGGCGCTTGAGGCCGCTTCGGTCATTGCGAAAATTCGTCGTGAGGCGTCTTGAATGGGCTGCGCATCAGGGCTGCTTTGGCTGCGCAAAGCGGCCGACTTCTGGCTGTTGCGCCTGCGCCATTCGATGGCTGGCGCGCCGCTTCGCACCCTAGTTCTCCCCTTGAAACCAATAGTCTTGCCGAAATGATCCCGATTGTTGCTAAAAAGCTACAAATGCTTTCCGCTGAAACCAAAAATAAAGCGCGCTGAGGCTTTATTTTTGCAGCTCACGGTGTTTCAATCGGTCACTGAGACCATTTATGTTGCTTACATGCAATTGAATGGCGCAATTGATTTCCAACACCAGCTTCCACGGGGGAGAAAGTATAATGAGGAAACTCACTAGGTTTATAACGCCAATAATCGTGCTTGCACTGGCTATGCCAGGGCTTGTATCGGTGGCAAATGCGCAAGGTGCGCAAGAAGAGGTAATCGAAGAAATTATCACCACTGGTTTCCGCGGCAAGCCGCGTTCATCGGTGGATTCAGCCGTTCCCATCGATGTCTTTAACGCATCTGCGATCGAAGCGGTCTCGCACACGGATTTGCAGAATATACTGCAGACGCTGATTCCGTCCTACAACGTAAGCCGCGAGCCAATTTCAGACGGTTCAAGCTTTATCCGTGCGGCTACATTGCGTGGTTTGCCTTCGCACCACACCCTTGTGTTGGTCAATGGCAAGCGTCGTCATCGTGCGGCCCTCGTCGTAATCGGTGGTTCCGGTACACAGGGTCCTGACGTTGCAACCATTCCATCCCTGGCGGTTCAGAGCATCGAAGTGCTGCGTGACGGTGCGTCTGCCCAGTACGGTTCTGACGCCATCGCCGGCGTGATCAACTTCAATCTGAAGAACAATACCGAGGGCTTCTCTCTGCTTCTCGATTCGGGCACGACCTATGAAGGCGACGGTGATACCTACACGTTAGCCGGAAATATTGGCCTGCCGCTCGGCGATAACGGCTTTCTTAATGCGACGATTGAGCATTCTACGGCAGACCAGACATCACGTGGTACCGTTCGATTTGATTGCCCGGACAGAATTGCCGCTGTCGGTGTCGAGAATGTGCCATTGGACGGCCTGTGCCAACGTTGGGGCGATCCGGACATCGAGACGCTTAAAGGCTTTCTCAATTTTGGTGTAGACATCAACGACAACACCGAATTCTTCGGCAACGCATCGTTCGGAGACAACGAATTCCGTTCCGACTTCTTCTATCGCCCGGGTGTGATTCTGGGTACCGGCGGCGCCGGCGCCCTGATGGTCGACGACGGCACCGGAAATCCGGCTGACGCGCCACAAGCGCTATTGGACAGCATCACCGGGGCTGGGCTGAACCTGGCCGATTACCTGACAGCCGACGCAGGCAGCGCAACCGGTTGGGCTTTGCTAAATCCGATTGAATCCCAGTTTCCGGGCGGATTTAATCCGGATTTCGGTGCTGATATAAGTGACTACTCCGTGCTGCTTGGTGTACGTGGCGAAACTGCCGGCGGCTTGCGCTGGGATGTACGCGGAAGAATTGCTGAAAATGAAGCGGTCTACCTGCTGGGCAGCACGATCAACCCCAGCCTCGGTCTGTTATCTCCGACAAATTTCAAGCCCGGTGCGCTGACTCAGGAAGAGACTGCATTCACCGTCGATTTCGTGAAGACATTTGACGTTGGAACCCTGGCGTCGCCATTGAACGTCGCATTCGGTGCGGAATGGCGAGAAGAGACTTATACGCTTGAGGCCGGCGATCCTGCTTCGATTGAAGTGGGCCCGACATTCCTGGACTTCGGCTTCGGTTCGGAGAGTTTCCAGGGTTATCCGCTTGAATCGGTAGTGACGTTTGACGTTGCA
>JADFNG010000036.1 GCA_022563505.1 Pseudomonadota bacterium
AAATATCTGTCAACTGTCGCACGTTGACCGTATCTTCCAGATAGGGGTGAAAGTCCAGCAAGATATAAACGCTCGTTTTGGTCACGGCACGAATATGTCGCAGAACGTCGTCCGGATCGGAATTGTGTATTTGCGGTTCGAGCGATATATCGAGGCGCTGCAGACCGTCTGTCACTGTCCAGCGGAACAGGGGCAGGTAGTCGCCTTTTGCACGTCCGACCGTAATCGCAATGATCATGTCCAGAACGCGTGATTCATCTCGCGTTTCAATGATGACAATCGGTGTCTGTGACTGCAAAACCAGTTCGAGATCGCGTTGCGAATCCATTCTTCCAAAAATCCTTATTCGGCGCAGCCGGGTAAAGCACTTGTCTCAAGGGCTGCCGGTAACGAGCCGATCAATTGCACTGCGGCGTCCTGCAGACTCTGGACCGTCACCCTGGCGTTGTTGGTTCTCAAATTCGCTACCAGGTCGTCGAGGTTGTAGTTCATATTGCCATCGTCGTACTGTCGCAGTTCGGTGTCCAGGGTGTGAAAAATAACGGTTGCACGAGCCGTCGTGGCTCCGGTCGATTGTTTTTGGCACAAATTGGTCACTCTGTTTCCCCAGTCACGCAGCCCCTCGATAGCGGCGGCATGTCGCCTGGCGCTTATCGTGTGGCTCCGCCGCAGGAGCTCCAGCCCATAATATTCTGCGAGTCCTTCGATAATCCAGTCGGCGCCGGCATCTGCCCGGAGTCTAAGTCCCGCATGCAGTAATTCGTGCAGCAGGACGCTGGTTCCGTTCTCGCTGATCAGCGGAATATCGGCGTGAATGAACAGCGATTTCGGTGCAGACAAGCCGCCGTGCCACATGGGGTCGGCGGCACTTATAATCGTCAGGCGACGTGGAAAATCGGGCAGAATGCGGCGGAGTTC
Organism: Pseudomonadota bacterium; assembly: GCA_022563505.1. Classification (GTDB taxonomy): domain Bacteria; phylum Pseudomonadota; class Gammaproteobacteria; order Steroidobacterales; family Woeseiaceae; genus JAADHU01. Next base: position 919 of record JADFNG010000036.1, read on the forward strand.
CGGCAGGGTCCAGTGCAGCAGGGCCAGCATATCCAGGCGACGGACCGATTGCTCAACGGGCCCGGCTACAATGACCCGAATTCCCTCGATATCGTCGTTACGCTTGCCAAGTTTTCCCAACAGCACCCAGCCCGTCGGCTGGTCGAAACGTCGTGCCGGGTTTTCGATGCGATAGTCGTTGTTGCGACCGAAATACTGGGTCGTCGACGACCAGCCCTGCGGTAACTCGAATTTGAGCCGGGTTACGCTGCGAGCGCCTCTCAGGGTGCGTGTGCGTGCGGGAGGAATGATGTCTTCATTGCGAAACAGAGCCCACGATGCACTCATGTAAGCATCGTACGCTCCTTCGCTGCGCTCGTGATTCACGCTGGCGAACCAGCGTATGACGCCTCCATTTGTCGGCGGATGCCACACGAGCCGATTTCCCGCCCGGCTCAGTTTGCCATCTGCAACAATGCTGCTCACATCGATTCCCGCCAGTCGCATATCCAGTTCTCGCAACAGGCGTTGCGGTTGGCGCAGCGTAAGCTCCACGATGACGCCGCCCAGCGCAGGTTTTGGAGTGACCACATAGTCCAGCTGATAAAGCCGTGAGCGATCGTCCGTCGTCATGGCCATGTCAGAGGCGGGCGCATCACACGCGGATGGAATGACTGCCGCCGCGGTCAATATCACTACCGCAAGATGGCGACGAATGCCGCTCGCTGCCGCAGTCCGGTTTTCCCCCATTCCTGGGATGCAGTTCATGGCTTCAGAGGCTTCATGGCAGTATCTTGTTCGGTGTCCCACAGACTACAGTGGTGCCTATGTTATCTCAGAAAGCAAGAAATCACTGCATTGCGACTCTTGCGCTGACCGTGTTTGTGACCGCCTGTTCAAGTCAGGCACCGAGAGCAACGACGGTAGCTGTGCAACCCGCCATGGCAAAGCCAGTGCCTGCCAGCGCACGTCGTAATATGCGCCGTACGCAGGGCGAATATGCTGCCGCCGCGGCGCTAAAGCAAGTCGGTGTTCCTTATCGATACGGTGGTAGCACAAGCCGTGGTTTTGATTGCAGTGGCCTCATTAGCTATGCCTATGCAATCGCGGGCAAAGCAATGCCGCGCACGACTTCCGCGTTATGGCGAGAACTTCAACCCGTCGGCGTCCATCAATTGCGGGTGGGTGATGTGCTGTTTTTCGATATCGAGGGCAAGATGTCCCACGTTGGGCTTTATATCGGCGACAATCGATTCGTACATGCCCCATCCAGCGGCAAATCAGTCACAGTGGCGCGCCTTGATGGAAGCTTTTATCGCCGGGCGTTGATTCGCGGCGGCCGGCCTCGCTAGCAGTCGGCATCAGATGGGTTTGGGTTCGTCAATGATGAATAACTTGAGTTGATCCGCAAGGCCCTTGCACGCTTTGGATTGCGTTCGCGCAAGTAGCGGAATGGGCACGATGATCGCCGGTACGAAAGAGGTGCCGGTGTAATCCGCGGTCACCGTACCGGCATCTTCGAGCCCGGCCAGATCCCATATAGAGGCTTCGTACTTGGCATCGTTTGTCCACCACGCAAATCCGAAGCATCCACCGCCGCCCGGGCCGGCTGCACAAGACATACTGCCGCCTCCGGCCACGCGGTCGGTGGTTCCGTCCAGCCATATCACGTAGCGCACGCCTTTTTCCTTGATCATTTGCGCAACCCCGGGACGCATCATGAGGTCCGGCAGGCCTTTGGTGTCAGCCGGCGCGGTGCGCGGCTCGAACCAGGGGAACAAGGCATCGACAAATTCCTGATTCGGCACGACCCTCAGTCCCCCGCGGCCTCGTCCGATTGCGGCCCCGACGCAGTTAATGAAATCATTCTCCGTCTCGTTGCCCAGGTGGTAACTCTTGGCCATGATAACCACGCCTTCGCCCTCTTCGAGACCGGTGACTCCCGCACGTTCCTTCTCGATGCTGGCGGTAACACACGCCCCCAGCGACAGTGAGATCAGTGCCAGGAAAGAGCCCCTCAATAACAGATAGCTATAAGAAATTGCAGGTTTATCGAGCATCATCGCCTTGTTCCTCCACAGCAGTTTGTTGCACCGCCGGCTCAGCCGTAGTGGGCATCGCGTTGTCGTTATTGATGAGTTTGCTGATCCCCGTCGACTTGTCCATTTGCATGATGATCAGGGCTGCTGCATCACGCATTGCCAAAACCGCGGCGCGCCGTAACGCCTCATCGCCACCGAAGGTGCTGGTTTGGCTCTTGCCGTAAGCATTGATTGGCCAGTTCGCGATTTGTGTGCCATTACGATCGAAAATCTTGATGCGATAGCGTATCCATACCGCAAAAGAATCCGTTTGACTTTGTTCTGGAACGGAGAATTCGAAAGCATCAATGCTGGGTTCAATGAGTGCGTCGAGACCCAGAGTCGTCGCGTCCTCAGACTCTGCCACCAAGGTCACGTCAGTAAACATTGCATTAAACAGCTTGTTGAACAATATCTTGTTTGATGCGCCAAGGTCGATTTGCCATTTTTCCTTGCCGATCACCTGCTCTTCATGCACGAAATGATCAAAGGACTGCGGATAGCGAACCCCAACCGACAGTGGCATGGCTGTTATCAGTGGGTCAGGGATGTGCGGATCCCGCACCGATACATGCGTCGAGCAAGCGGACACCGCTGCAATCAGCAGAGCCACAGAGAATGTTTTTTGCCAACCTGACATATCAGCCGCAGAATCCCCACAGAGGTTTGTTTATCACAATTAACCGTCATCTTAGAGCCACTCTGAACGCCAGAGTTCCACTCCTTAAATGCATTCAGGACGTGTGCCTGACTGTAGACCGGCAGTGCCGCCAGCGCAACTGCCGGCAGATTTAGCCGCGCCAGTACAGGGGTTCTTCTTCCATCAGGGCGGCCTGTTCGCGCAGCGTCAGGATATGTTCATCCCAATATCGCGGTGAATCGAACCACGGAAAGGCCACCTTAAATGCAGGATCGTCCCAGCGGCGTGCGATCCAGGCTGCATAGTGCATGATCCGCAGAGTCCTGAGTGCCTCGATCAGGTGCAATTCGCGAGCATCAAACTGGCGAAACTCCTGATAGCCTTCGAGGAGATTTTCGAGCTGTGGCGCTTGCTCGTGCCGGTCGCCCGAGAGAAACATCCACAAATCCTGGATGGCCGGTCCGGTTCGAGCATCATCAAAGTCGACGATGTGGAACTGCAACTCATTGACGAGTACGTTGCCCGGGTGAAAATCACCGTGGAGGCGAATTTGTCGAATGCCACCGGCGCGCTCAAAACTTGCCTCGATGCCGTCGAATAAATGCTCGGTGATACCGCTGTACACTTCTTCAAGCTCGGGCGGGATGAAGTCATGCTCGAGCAAAAATTCCTGGGACTGGTAGCCGAATCCTTCCAGATCGATGTCCGGGCGATGTTGGAAGTCTGCCGTTTCGCCGTGTAAATGCATGCGACCAATCAGCCGGCCGACCTGTTGCTGTGATTCTGAATTGTCGAGGTCGGGGGCACGGCCGCCACGGCAGGGAGACACGGACAAGCGGAACGGGCCATAGCGGTGCAATGTTTTGCCACCCATTCGCAACGGTGGAACCACCGGGATATCTATCGCTGCAAGTTCCTCCGTAAACTGATGCTCTTCCAGAATCGCTGCATCACTCCACCGGCCGGGTCGATAAAACTTGGCAACCACTGAGGCGTCATCCTCGATGCCTACCTGGTAAACGCGGTTTTCATAACTGTTGAGTGCGAGGAAACGACCATCGCACCGGAATCCCAGCGCTTCGAGGGCGGCAAGAATGTCATCGGGCCGCAGCGCCGCATAGGCATGAGTTGACGTATCACCCCCTGACGAGACCGAATCCATGCTTTCTATCTTGCTTATGCCACCCTCCTCAGTGCCGATTTCTCGAAGCGCGCTTGCGGTCCACTTCAGTCAGTAATTTCTTGCGCAGACGCAGATTGAGCGGCGTCACTTCTACCAACTCATCATCATCGACGAATTCGAGGGCCTGTTCGAGCGAAAATCGCACCCGCGGTGTCAGCACGATATTTTCATCGGTGCCTGCGGCGCGAATATTGGTCAGTTGTTTGGCTTTTGTCGGATTCACGACCATGTCGTCGCGGCGCTTGTTGATGCCGATCAGCATGCCTTCGTAAACAGGATCGCCGTGACCTACCATCAAGCGGCCGCGCTCCTGAAGATTGAACAATGCATAAGCCAGGGCTTTCCCCTGCACCATGGATACCATGACACCATTATTTCGCTGGCCCAGTGCGACGGGCACATAATAGTCGTACTTGTCGAATACGTGATACATCAGCCCGGTGCCGGAGGTGGCGGTGAGGTATTCGGTACGAAAGCCGATAAGCCCACGGGTAGGGATCTTGTAATCCAGCCGCACCCGGCCTTTTTCGTCCGGAACCATCGTCAGCAACTCACCCTTTCGATCGGCGAGCCGGGTCATGACGGCGCCCTGGTAGCTTGCCTCAAAATCGACGGTCAGTTGTTCCCAGGGCTCCTGTTTGACGCCATTTTCTTCGTGAATAATGACTTCCGGACGGGATACCGCGAGTTCAAAACCTTCGCGACGCATGGTCTCTATGAGGACGGACAAGTGCAACTCACCGCGACCGGAGACGCGAAATTTGTCGGGGTCATCGGTGGGTGCAACGCGCAATGCCACATTGTGCCGCAATTCCTGCTCCAGCCGTTCGCGAATCTGGCGGCTGGTCAGAAATTTGCCGTCCTGGCCTGCGAAAGGTGACTTGTTGACCTGAAAAGTCATGCTGATGGTCGGTTCATCGATCGCCAGGGCGGGCAGGGCTTCCGGGTGGTTTCGCGGGCAAATCGTGTCCGAAATATCCAGGTTGTCAATGCCACTGAAAATGATGATATCGCCCGCACTGGCATGCGGTATTTTCTTGCGCTCGAGGCCATGGAATCCGAACAGGTCGAGGATTCGTCCGTTGCGCGCGGTGCCGTCGGCGGCAACGATGCAAATTTGGGAATTCGCCGCTATTTTTCCGCGTTGTATTCGGCCGATGCCCAGGACGCCCACATAGGAATTGTAGTCCAGGCTGGAAACCTGCAACTGCAGCGGGCCCTCGGCATCCACGTCCGGTGCTGGGACATTTGCAATGATGGCTTCAAAAAGTGCCGTCATGTCGTCGCCGTCCCCATCCGCTTCGTTGCGTGCATAGCCCTCGAGTGCCGATGCGTAGACAACCGGAAAATCGAGTTGCTCGTCGGTTGCGCCAAGACGGTCAAACAGGTCAAAGGTCTGATCCAGAACCCAGTCTGGACGCGCGGCATCACGATCAATCTTGTTGATGACCACAATCGGTCGCAGTCCCCGGGAAAACGCCTTTTGCGTGACGAAACGCGTTTGCGGCATCGGGCCTTCAACTGCGTCAACCAGCAACAAGACGCTGTCGACCATGGACAGCACCCGCTCAACCTCGCCGCCGAAGTCGGCATGGCCCGGTGTGTCAACGATATTGATACGATAGTCGCGCCAGTTTATCGACGTATTTTTCGCCAGAATCGTGATGCCGCGCTCACGCTCGAGTTCGTTTGAATCCATCACCCGGTCAGGGGCGGCCGCGCGCTCACCCAGCATGCCGGATTGCTGCAGGAGCTTGTCAAGGAGCGTGGTCTTGCCGTGATCGACGTGGGCGATAATGGCGATGTTGCGAAGGTGGTCTACGCGGGTCATGGTATTGTCTGGGGATTATCGGGGTGGCGGATTATAGAGACGCTCTGCTGCAAATGATATGCCTGATACCGGCGGCTGGATGGCGATTCCCGGCCGTGGTCCATGATGCGTGTGAGTCGCTCGGTGTACACTGGCTGACCCGCAATGGATGACAAGCCGGATTGCATGAATATCTACGACAATATCACCCATGAAATTGACGATGGCCCGCGTGGCCCGGGGACCGTTGCCTTCTTTGACCTGGATGGCACGCTCATTTTCGGTTTTTCAATCCTGTCAATTTTTCGTGAGCGGGTCATGAGCGGGAAACTCGCGCCCTTCGATGCGCTGCAGCAGTTTTTTTCGTTGCTCAGTCACGGCCTCAATGGCACCGAGTATCCGCGCATTCTCGCGGAGGCTGCTGAGACGCTCGAAGATGTGTCTGAGCAGGAGTTTATTGAACTCGGGGAGAGCGTTTTCGAGAAGTACATCGCCGGCTCCATCTATCCTGAGTCGCGGGCACTTGTTCGGGCACATCTGCAGCGCGGACATATTGTTGTCGTCCTGTCCTCTGCTACAACGTATCAAGTCGAACCCGTTGCAAAAGAACTTGGCATTGCCCACGTGTTGTGTAACGAGTTCAAGGTTGAGGACGGCGTATTTACCGGTGAGATTCGTCAGCCTGTGTATTACGCCGAGGGGAAACTCGATGCGGCAAAGATTTTTTGCGAGCAACACAACGCTCAACTGAGCAACAGCTATTTCTACAGTGACGGGATTGAAGATGTGACGCTCCTCGAGGCGGTCGGTTTCCCGCGACCGCTGAATCCGGACCAGACCCTGGAGGTCGTCGCGCATCGACGTAACTGGCCGGTGCGCCGGTTCACGAGTCGCGGCATTCCCGGATTCAAGGAATTCATCCGTACCGGCCTGGTATACGGCGCCTTTTTCTCTGCGGCGCTACAGATAATCCCGACCTGGATTCTCAATCAGTCACGTCGCGACGCCGTTAACCTGGCGGTCACTACCTGGGGTGAATTTGGCAGTGCGCTGGCAGGGATCAAGATAGAGATTCGTGGTGAGCATCATCTGTGGTCGCATAGGCCGGCAGTGTTTCTTTTCAATCACCAGAGCGCGATTGATGTCCTGATTATTGCCAAACTGCTGCGGCGTGATTTCACCGCGATTGCCAAGCAGGAAATCGCAGCCAATCCGCTGGTGGGCCCCGTATTTCGTGTGGCGGACACCGTGTTCATCGACCGTCGTAACCAGACTAAAGCCGTTGAGGCGTTAAAGCCGGTGGTCAAGACGCTTCAGGATGGCCTGTCGGTGGCGATTGCACCGGAGGGAACGCGCAGTATCGGCGATCGTCTCGGACCCTTCAAGAAAGGCCCGTTCCATATTGCAATGCAGGCGGGAGTGCCGGTCATTCCCATCGTCATTCACAATGCAACCGACGTCTTGCCGAAGGGTGGGTTTTTCATACGTCCGTCAACGGTGCATGTCGATGTGCTGCCGCCGATAATGACCGACAAATGGTCTGCGGAAACGGTCGGGCAACACATGGAAGACGTGCGCCAGCAGTTTCTTGAGGTGCTGGGCCAGGCCTCACGCTCGCCGGCCAAGCTAAAGCAAGTGAAGTAGGGCCCCGTCTTATTCGAGTTCGAAGCTTAAACCCGCATGCGCCTGCAGACGCTTGAGCAAATGGTCGCCCATTGCCGAGGCAGGCGTCCAGAATCCACCGCTGACATTGAGATGATCGCGTGCGAGACATACGGCGCTCTCGCCCAGCATCTTGCTGGTTGACCCGTATCCTGGATCGCGATCGCCTTTGACCCGTACCTGGATACGCTCGCCTGTTTCGGTCGTGCCGATCAGGATCAGGTTGAAATAACCGTTCTCGCGCGCTTTCTTGTCAGGCCCTGCGCCCGGTTTCGGCAAAAATCGGCGGACCAGGTGATTGCGTGTCCACTCGATTGAACTTGCCAGCATGAAACCGCCCAGGCCGGCCGTTCCCAGGGCCGATTTGAGCCAGCCGCCGATGCCGGCACCGGTGATGGTTGCCTCGTTATAAGAGAATTCCTTGCCGTATTTGAAATCAAGCAAAGCATGAGTGCGGCGCACGACGCGCATATTGATGGCGCCCATCACGAATGGCATGGTCCAGACGCCCAGTTCCGCATTGAAGCGGATGCCGTCCTGATCACGGCCATCCGGGCCGTTGCGCAGGCCCTCCGGGTTCAGGCTGTAGGGATCCACCATGATCCTGGCGATACTGCGGTCGCATTTTGCTTCTTCGAGCGCGTTCAGGAGGCTCGCAATGGTTCCGCCGCTGGCACCGCCACGCAGCGCCTTCACCAGAAGCGATACATTGCGACACGGGACGCCATGGAGTTCGTGCGATTTCGCTTGCAGGAAATGGACGCCCATGTCGGACGGAATTGAATCGAATCCACAAGAGTGCACGATGCGTGCGCCGCTTTTCTCGGCATCGCTTTGGTGGCGGTCGATCATTTTTCGCATCCACTGGACTTCACCGGCGAGGTCGCAGTAGTCGGTTCCATGCCGGACACAGGCATCGACCAGCGGCGAGCCGTACTTGGCATAGGGGCCAACCGTTGTGAGCACCACCCGGGTGTCAGCGGCGATGGCATCGAGCGATTGCAGGTTGTCGCTGTCGGCGATGAGTATCGGCAATGAGCCTGCCGTGACGCCGATCCCGGCCAGTACGGTCTCCAGCTTGTCACGGTTTCTGCCGGCGACGGCCCACCGCAGTCCGGACGATGGCGGATATTGGTGCCGCAAATATTCCACGACCAGGCGGCCGGTAAAACCGCTCGCGCCGAAGACAACGATGTCGAATTGGCGGCTGTTGCCGGAAGAAATCGTATTCATGGGCGAAGACTAGACTGAGTGTTGAGCCGACACAACCAGCGGCGAGGGCCAATATAGAGAGCGATCTGTCATCATACGGACTGGTGCAGGGCCCGCTTACGCGCAATAATTGCTGTTTGATGACTTATGCGGTTATGCAGCCGCCCGGTGCCTGCAGTCAGCGTATGACCAAACCAGATGTGTCCCCAACGAATTCGGTGTACGACGTTGCCATTATTGGCGCCGGATTCTCCGGTATCTGCATGGGGATCAAGCTTCGCGAAGCGGGCATCAGCAATTTCGTCATCATGGAGCGCGCCGAGGATGCGGGCGGGACCTGGCGTGCCAACGACTATCCTGGATGTGCCTGCGACATTCCGTCTCACCTGTATTCATTTTCATTCGAACCAAAGGCCGATTGGTCCTGCCTGTTTCCCCGCCAGCCGGAAATTCAGGACTACCTGCTGCACTGCGTGCAAAAGTATGGCCTGAGGGCGTACATACGCATGCATACGAATCTCGACCAGGCTGTCTATGACGATGCAAACAACCTGTGGCGATTGTCGAGCAGCGACGGCGAAACGTTTTTCGCGCGTGCCCTGGTGTCCGGGATGGGCGGGCTCAGTCGCCCCGCCATTCCTGCGTTGCCGGGTCTGGATACCTTCGAAGGCACCACCTTTCACTCGGCACAGTGGAATCATGACTATGACCTTGGTGGTAAAAAAGTAGCGGTCATTGGCACCGGTGCGAGCGCCATCCAGTTCGTTCCGCAGATCGTGGATGCAGTCGGGCAGCTCGTGCTGTTTCAGCGTACGCCGCCGTGGATCGTACCCCGGCCTGATCGGCGCATTTTCGGTTGGGAAAAATGGCTGTATCGTCATTTCCCTTTGACGCAACGATTGTTTCGAACCTTCATTTACTGGCGCCAGGAGGTGCGCGGCATTGGTTTTACGATCAGCCCAAAACTGATGCAAAAAGCAACGAAGATTGCATTGCAACACCTGCAGAAGAGCGTCGCAGATCCCGGCTTGCGTCAGGACCTGACACCGGACTATACGATTGGCTGTAAACGCATCCTTATTTCGAACGACTACTATCCCGCCCTGCAAGAGGACAACCTGACGCTCGTCAGGAGCGGCATTCGGCAGATTACCAGGGATGGGATCATTGATGACCACGGGCACCACCATTCAGTCGATGCCATTATCTTCGGTACTGGCTTCCATGCCACCGATCCACTCAAGCCGACGAGAATCTTCGGCCTCGGCGGACGGGAGCTTGCGGATGACTGGAAGCAGGGGCCTGAGGCGTTTCTTGGCATCAGTGTCAACGGTTATCCCAATATGTTCCTGCTAATGGGTCCGAATACAGGGCTTGGCCATAATTCCATGATTTTCATGATTGAGGCTCAGGTCCGGTATACGCTCAGAATATTGCAGCGACTGCTGAGCGGGCGGGTCGCTGCCTACGACGTGAAAGCAGGCGACCAGGCGGCCTTCAACAAGGACTTGCAGGATACGTTTGCCGGCACGGTGTGGGCCTCCGGCTGCGATAGCTGGTATCAAACGGCGGCAGGCCGTCAGACCGTACTGTGGCCGGGATTTACCTTCAGCTACTGGTTTCGAACCAGGCGGCCCGATCTCAGTCATTACACGGTCACAGAACGCTGATAACAAAGGCTTGCCGGGTTGGCAGCGCCCCTTGACCTGCGCAGTCCCGGCGACGGGAGATCGTGACAGATGGGCAACAAGGCGTTACTGTGGCGACCGGATTTAAGACGGAAAAAGCCATGCTGAATATCAGGTTTCTGAAAATTGTATGCGTGTTATGCGCTATCGCGCTCGCGGCCAGTGCTTGCAGCCGGTCGGCGGACAAAGAGGCCTCATCTGCGTTGCTGACCACCGAAGGATTGCTGCAATATGTGCCGGCCGATACTCCGTATGCTTTCGTCATGGCTGAGCCGATGCCCGAGGATGTACTCGACAAGATGCGGCCACATATCGATTCGATCCTTGCATCATATCGGCACGTTCTGGAGCTCGTGATCGGGGAGCAAACGGGCGAATCGGGCGAGGACCCGGAAAACGCCGCGCGAGTTGCGCAATTCTCGTCGGTCGCGGCTGAATTCCTGAATTTGATGAGCATTGAGGGGTTGCGCAACGCAGGTCTGTCACTGAAATCCCGGTCCGCATTTTACGGTGTTGGCTTGTTGCCTGTATTGCGAGTCGAATTGATTGATGTGGAGGCGTTTGAGGCGACCATTGCCCGATTGGAGGAAAAGATCGGTGACGCAATGTCTGTCGCCAGCATCGATGGGCAATCCTATCGTTACCTGGCCGCTGCAGAGGCCCGACTTATCATCGCCGTGATTGATGGATATCTGCTCGTTACCGTCGTACCGACCGCGTTGTCCAGTGAGCAGCTTTCCGTGGCGCTCGGGTTGACGTTGCCCGAACAAAATATCGCTGCAGCGGGAGTGCTGGACGAGTTCGCGAATGAGTATGGCTATACGGGTCACGTCCTTGGTTTTCTCGACATTGAACGACTGGTCGCGATATTCCTGGATCATCAACCTGGCATGAATGCCGAACTGCTTGAGTTGATGGACTATGACGGCTCCACTCTGAGCGATGTGTGTCGGGCGGAAATACGTGAAATGTCCGGCATCATGCCGCGCATTGTTACGGGCTATACAGAAATCAGCGTGACAAATATTCGTTCCCACGCGATCTTCGAAATCCGCAACGATATTGCGACCGGCCTGGCCACGTTGGCTGCAGCGGTACCCGGTCTTGGCAAGGATCACGGTGGCCTGTTTTCCTTAGGCATGAGCCTGGATTTGCTGGCGGCTAGAGATTTCTACATCGCCAGACTCGACGCACTTGAAGCCGACCCTTACGAATGTGAGTTATTTGCCGAGTTGCAAGATGGCGTGGCGAAAGGACGTGAGGCACTCAATCAGCCGATCCCACCGATCGCGTATGGAATTAAAGGGTTTCTTGCTGTGGTAGACAAAATCGAAGGATTCGATATAGCGAAACAGCAGCCGCCAACGGATGTCGATATGCGTGTTCTGGTTGCCATCGACAATGCCGAGGGGTTGTTGGCGATGGGTACAATGTTCAGCCCGGAATTAGCGGCTCTCAATCTGCAGCCGGATGCTAAGCCGGTCAAATTCGAAGTGCCGCAAGCGGCGTCGCAGTTTGGTGCGGCGTACATTGGAATGACTGAGAATGCACTGGGCATTGCGGTCGGTTCCAATGCTGAATCCGGCCTTGCTGATTTGCTGCTTGAAACCGCCAGCGAGCCGCCGCCGATTCTAAGCATGCGAATGGATGCCGGGAGGTACTACGATTTTCTGGGCGAATCGATGTCGGCTGGCAATGTTGGCGAGACGGCCGACGGTCAATCCGTCGAAATGCCGCCGGAAGTTCTGGAGGCCATGAGCGATGCCATGACGGAGGCCGGCAAAATGTTTGATCGTATGTCCATTGATATTTTTCTCACCGAACGGGGCATAGAATTTCCGACGACGATGACATTGCGTGACTAGCCCATTTGCAATGCCTGGAGAAGATTGATGAGTAGATTGGTGGTGATTTTTTGTATTCTTGCGCTGGCAGGGGGTGTTGCGCCGGCAAGCGAGACGACAGAAACGATTACCAAAATCGACACGGCGCAGATGTTGAAAGACCCGGGCGTCTTGCCGGCAAGTGGCATTGTGACCAGCGGTCAGCCCGATGAAGCGGCGTTCAGGAAATTTGCCGGCGCCGGTTACACCACCGTAATCGACATGCGTGCGGCGGACGAAGATCGCGGACTCAAGGACGAGCAGCGTCTTATCGAGGCATTGGGCATGACTTACGTGCTGTTCCCGATCGCAGGCAAAGAAGACATCAGTTTCGAAAAGGCAGCGGCACTGGACAAGATTCTGGACGGAATCGACGGGCCGGTGCTGGTTCACTGCGCCAGTGGCAATCGCGTCGGCGCATTGTTCGCACTGCGTGCCAAGAACAACGGAGCCACCAGTGCAGATGCGATGCTCGTTGGCAAGGCGGCTGGAATGACGCGCCTGACAAAACTGGTTCAGGAACGTCTCGACATCAAATGATCACTACGAAATCGAGTTGCGCCCCAAGGCGAACTACCGGTTGTCGCCAATGTATTGATCGAAAAAAGCCAGGATTTCGCGAAACATCATCTCCTTGTTTTTCTCGTTTCGGGGCGAGTGCTCTTCATTCTTGAGTTCAATAAGTCGCGGTTTGGGCTTGCCCGCCGCGGTCATCGCCTTTTGCAGGGCCCGAGCATGCCTTATGGGCACGCGCGAATCTTTTTCACCGTGAATCAACAGCAACGGTGTCTGAATTCTGTCGACAAACGTGGTCGGTGATGCCTGCCGTCGGTCTTCCCGGGTCGGGCCGATCACCTTGTCAATGTACTTTCTGCCCCAGAGCGTACCCTTGGCGAAGTCCGATCCGGTGTATTGGACGTCCTGGTCATAAACGCCTGCACCCGACACAGCGCATTTGTACAGGTCGGGTTCCCGGGTGATGCTCATAACCGCGGCGTAACCACCGTAGCTCCAGCCGAAAATACAGATTCGCTCGGGATCGGCTATGCCCTGGTCGATGGCCCATCTGACCGAGTCCGTCAGGTCATCCTGCATTTTTTTTGCCCACTCGCCGTGGCCCAGGCGCTCGAATTCAGGCCCGTAGCCGCCCGATCCGCGATAGTTGATTTGCAACATTGCGTAGCCACCGCTTGGAATGAAGCCTTCAAAACGCTGAAATCCCCAGGTATCACGGGGCCCGTGTGGACCGCCATGGGGCACAATGACCAGTGCTTCATTCTTGCCGTCACTGCCGACAGGCAATGTCAGATAGCCGTGCAGCTCCAGGCCGTCTCTTGCCGTCACCCTGATCGGCTCCATTGCGGCCAGCTTTGAGTCATCCACCCACGGGCGCGAATCAAACAACGGGTTCAGCCGGCTTTTCTGCGTATCAAACACGAAAAACTCTGGTGTTTTTGTATCCTGAATGACCGTGACGATCATCATGTGACTGTCGTCTGTGGCACTGGTGATGCGCACTGACCCGTCGGGAAATACTCTTTGTAACCCCATCACTGCTCTCGACCACGGATGATTTTCGTTCAGTGTCGTGAATTCAATCTTGCCAGGCATTGTATAGACACCGTATGGGATGCCATCGCTATCTTCTGCAACGTCGGCATCGACGTATGCATGACGATAAACCATCTCAAATGATCCATCTGCCGGATCTACCGTGTAAATCCCATAGGGTCCTTCATCCGGTGAATGGCTTACGTACAGTTTGCCATCTTCGAGCACGGCGATCGGTGTGGTTTGTGCATCGCCGTAGGGAGTTTTTGAATACTCTGTCCAACGCCCGCTTTTCGGGTTGCGAATGTGAATAACAAAATTCTGGCTGGAATCTGTAAAAAAGCTGAATTTGATCTCACCTTTGTTATCGGCGATGAGAAACGCGTTTGGGGCGGGGGCCCGAACCCGCTTCGATTGCTTGCCCGTGTAGATATCCAACCAGACAGATTCTACGTAGTTACTAAAACCGCTCGACCATTTGTTCACGCTAATTAACACTTTCGAGGGATGGTCGGGCAGCCGATCCATGATGGAAGCACTGGCATATTGCGTCTGCAGTTTCCGTTTGATGCGACCGGATCCTGCATTACCTCCCGCCCGGTATCCAAACACGTATTTTTTTCTGCTGCCATCGGCGTTCATGCCGATTAATTCACCGGTTGTGCGGGCAGATTCATAACGATCGGACTGCCGAATAAGCGACGCCAGAATCCTTTCGTCGTTTGCCCACCAAAAGTTACCAACCTGATCATTGCCGGGGAAGGTCAGCATGCTGGAAAACTTCATGCCCGGAAACGTAAAGATGACCAACGACTGTTGGTCTTCAGAAATCCTCAATACGCCAAGATAGTCGCCCCGCGGTGAAATTTTGGCACTCAGAATCTCAGCGTTGCGTGCCAGGTCCGCGATCATGTCTGCTTGCGCGATGCCCGCGATCAGAAGAGACACCATGCAAATACAGTTTCTTACATTCTTCATCATTCGAATTACCGTCTTGTCAGGGTGAAATGCAAACAACAACGCTGGCCGAGGCTGGCGGAAGAGTTGACATCGTAAGTGATTCGAGGTGTCGCCTGCAATGAGAAAGGGATTTCATTGGTTCTCCAGCCTATACTGCGAATCGACGTATAACAATGGGAGTCCGCGACCCACCGTTATTGCTGAACTTCTGCCACGGGGAAAATGAATGAAATACTTATCAATAGTGGCCAGCGGCGTGCTTGTGCTGCTTGCTAATGCCACCATGGCACAACAGACACTGCTGCTTCGACAGCCGGATATCTCGGCTGACAAGCTGACGTTTGTCTATGCCGGCGATATCTGGGTCGCCAATCGTGACGGTTCCGATCCGCAGCGGCTGACGTCGAATCCGGCCGAGGAAAACAGCCCGATATTTTCGCCCGATGGTTCCTGGATTGCCTTTGCCGCGAGCTACGAAAACAACCGTGATGTATACGTTATACCCGTCAGCGGTGGCCAACCGAGTCGATTAACCTGGCACCCGGGTGCTGATGTACCCACTGGCTGGACGGCGGACGGTGCTGCGGTCACTGTTGTATCTGCTCGTGAGACTGATCACGGCAGATCCGGACAGCTTTATCACGCCGCCCTCGACGGTGGGCTGCCGCAAAAGCAAATGGATGCTCGCATCGTGAGTGGCGTTTACGACAGTACCGATGAGCAGCTTGCATTTATCCCGTTCCGTGCTGCCTACAATGGCTTGTTTGGCGGCTCATCCGGATGGAAGGGCTATCGTGGCGGCTCGACCCCGGCCGTGCAAGTCATGGATATCGCCAATGAAACCGTGACAACCATAGCGGGTGCCGGGGCAACGAACTTCAATCCGATCTGGCTGGACGGAGTGCTTTATTTCCTCTCCGACCGCGAAGATGAGCTGTTCAATCTTTACCGATATGACGACGCGGGCGGGGGCGTTGAAAGAGTCTCGAACGAAGACGTCTGGGATGTTCGCGCCGCGGGTGGGTACGGCAGCGATATCGTCTACGAATCCGGCGGCCGACTGAAGTTGCTGAATACGGCAAACGGCGAGCTTCGGGAGATCGTTATCAGTATCCACCCGGATCTGCCGCAGTTACGGACGCAGTGGAAAAACGCCGCTGGAATGATCGCTTCTGCCGACATATCGTCAACCGGAAAACGGGCCATTGTTACTGCGCGCGGCGAAGTATTTACGATTGCTGTCGAAGAAGGACCAACCCGCAACGTGACCCACTCCGGCTCCGTTCGTGAGTACTCTGCCATCTGGTCTCCGCAAGGTGACCAGGTCGCCTACATTACCGATTCGCTGGACGGGCAGAGTCTGGTTGTCAGCGATCAGATTGGCACCGGCGACAACCGCACCTACAAGCTCGGTGCGTATTTCTATGACCTCGTGGGCTGGAGCAACGGGGACAATGCACGCATCGTATTTACGGACAATCACCTGAGTCTCTATGCGATTGAGTTGTCCAGCGGAGCGATCAGGAGGATCGCGACCGGTGTGCGACGCGATGAGATCGAGACGTCGCTTTCAGCGGACGGGCAATGGCTCGCATACACACAGGAAAAAGCGAATTTTCACCGCGATCTGATGCTGTTCAGTTTTGCCTCCGGGAAAAGCGTGACGTTGAGCAATGGTGCCGCGGACGTAGCCTCGCCGGCCTTCAGTCGAGACGGTAACTATCTCTACTTTGCCGCATCGACGAACTCCGGACCCTTGCAGATCGGCCTGAATATGACGAGTCAGGAACGGCCGTATCGCGCGGCACTGTACGCGCTGGTGCTTGCGAAGGATGGCAAGTCTCCACTGTTACCCGAGAGTGCCGATGAGGGCGATGACGATACAGCGGACTCGGATGACGATGAAAAGGATGACGACGAAAAGGATGACGAGAAGGGCGAAACGGTCAAGGTAACGCGGATTGACCTGGAGGGTTTGTCTGCCCGGATAGTGGCGCTGCCGTTGGCAGAACGAAACTACGGCAATCTTGCAGTGGCCGACGATGGCAACCTCTACTACCTGCAGCGAGTGCAGCCAGGTGCTTCGAATGAATTGCCGGGCGATGACGCGGCCGACGAAAATGCGTTAATGCGTTTCGATTTCGAAGACAAGGAATCGAAATCTGTCCTGAAGGGTGTCGTGGGCTTCTCGATCAGCGCAGATGGCAAGCAGATGATTATCGCCCAAGTGGATGGGGCGCTTGTCGTGGCCGAAATCGCGGATGAAATGGAACCGGAACCACTGGACCTGGCGGGAGTACGTGTGCGCATCAATCCGCGCGAGGAGTGGGCACAGATATTCGACGAGACCTGGCGCATGGAGAAGGAATACTTTTACGATCCGAACATGCACGGTCTGGACTGGCAGGCGATTTACGATCGTTATCGTCCATTTGTTGAGCATGTCGGGCGCCGCGAGGATCTGTCGGCATTGATGGTGGAAATGATTGCTGAAATGCAGGTCGGTCACAATCGAACCGGTGGCGGTGATACCTATCGGGGTGAGGGGACGAATACGGGCCTGCTTGGAGCAAACCTGCGCATCAACAAAGACCGTTATCAAATTGTTCGCGTTTACACGGGCGAGGCGTGGAATCCGTTCGTCAAAGCACCGCTGGCGACGCCCGGTAATGAGGCACGTGTTGGTGACTACATTCTTGCGATCAATGGCCGTGAACTCACTTCCGCTGACAATATTTTCGAGTATTTGCAGGGCACAGCGAACACACAGGTGACCTTGCGCATTGGCCCGACGCCCAATGGCCGCGATGCACGCGATATCACGATTGAGCCGGTATCCTCCGAGCGCAGCATGCGTTTGTGGGCCTGGATTGAAGACAATCGCCGTAAAGTCGGCGAGGCAACGGATGGACGCGTAGGGTACATCTATCTACCGAACACGGGAGGCGCAGGCTATACCTACTTTAACCGCATGTTCTTCGCCCAGGTCGACAAAGAAGCAATGATCATCGACGAACGAGCGAATGGCGGAGGCCAGGCTGCGAATTACATTACGGACGTGCTGAGTCGACAGCACCTGTCAGGCTGGAAGGATCGGGATGGCCGGGTCTACACCACACCGGCCGGTGTCATGCACGGTCCAAAAGTCATGCTGATCGATCAGGACGCAGGCTCCGGCGGGGATTTTCTGCCGTACTCTTTCCGTCAACTGGGCATTGGCAAGTTGATAGGCACCCGGACCTGGGGCGGCCTGATCGGCATATCGGCCAACCCGCAACTCGTTGACGGTGCCCGACTGACCGTGCCGTTTTTTCGCTTTTACGATGCGGACCACCACTGGAGCATAGAAAATACGGGTGTGGCACCGGATATTGAAGTTGCTCTCGACCCGATCGCGACCAACAAAGGCCGGGATACTCAGCTTGAGGCGGCAATCTCGGAAATCATGCATCAGCTTGCTGAGTTCACCCACCCGATACCCGCCGAGGCACCGCCATTTCCCACCGCGTTGGGCGAATAGAGGTGCAAAACAAAGGAAAATCGCGCTTGCGGCGAGTCGCTGTGTTTGCAGCAGCGCATTTCTTGCATGCATACAGGCATTTTTAGCGGCAAGTTGTAACGCGAGTTTTGCGTGCCTGCCTAATGCGTGCCAGGCGTGAGGAGCGTGTTAATGATAGGACACTCCGGTACGTCACCACCTTCGCATTGATCGATCATTTTCGTGAGGGCTTGTGCCAACTTTTTCAGGTCTTTGATTTTCTGTTGCACCGTCTGGAGTTGCCGGGCCGTCATCTTCCGGACTTCAGCACACGTATATTCGTGGTCGTCGACCAGAGTCAATAATTTGCGGACTTCCGGCTGGCTGAATCCAAGCTGCCGACTGCGGCGCACAAATGATAAACGCTCAAGATGCAGCGTCGAATAAACTCGGTATCCGGAACTGTTCCTCGGTGGATTTGGCATGATGCCGATCTTCTCGTAGTACCGAATTGTCTCGACATTGACTTCGGTGAGCCTCGATAAGGCGCCAATTGTGAAGTCGTTCACCTTTTTTCTCCAAAAAAAGCTTGAGCCTGTAGCGACTATAGGCTTTATAGTGGTGTTTTCCGAATGCGAATTTCAAGGCGAGCAATGGAGTCGACACAAAATGCGGATAATGCTCGCAAGGGCCTGATCGCTGCAGGGGGCGTCATTGGTGCGCTCCTTGCATCTTCCTGCTGCATCGCGCCGTTGCTGCTGTTGACGCTCGGTGTAGGCGGCGCCTGGATGGGCGGTCTGACCGCACTGGCCCCGTACCAATACTATTTCATTACCGCGACCCTGCTGTTTATCGGTGCGGGACACTGGTATGTGTACTGGAAGCCGAAGCAAGCCTGCGATGAGGGTGCGTACTGTGCGTCGCCGGCATCCGATCGCATCGTCAAAATAGCCTTGTGGTTTGCGACCGCATTGGTCGCACTGTCACTGGGCGTCAATTTTATTCTTCCTTATTTTATTTAGGAGCACGGCAATGAAAAAAATATTGTTAACAGGCGTTCTGGCAGTCTGTTTTGGAGCGACATTTCCCGTTGTCGCGGCGGAACAGACAGTGACCATGGACATCCAAAAAATGACCTGCGCGTTGTGCCCGCTGACCGTACGCAAAGCCATGGAGCGTGTTGACGGAGTGCAGGATGTCGGCGTGGATTTTGACAGCAAGATCGCAACCGTAACGTTTGACGACAGCAAAACGACGGCCGCCGCAGTTGCCCAGGCTTCCACTGAGATCGGGTATCCCGCAACACTCGTGCAGAATTAAATACCGCGATGAGTCAATCTGCGTGCCCTGCCACAAGCAGGGGCAACGGCACCGGGCAGCATGTCGTTATTATCGGTACCGGCTCCGGCGCGTTCGCGGCGGCAACCAAAGCGGTGGAGGGTGGGGCAACCGTGACTCTTATCGAGCGCGCCGGGGTTATTGGTGGCACTTGTGTCAATGTTGGTTGCGTGCCCTCGAAAATCATGATTCGCAGCGCGCAGCTGGCCCAGCACCAACGTCACAATCCTTTCGATGGCTTGGCGGACAGCGAGCCGGCTATTGATCGCAAAGCTTTGCTGGCGCAGCAAAGCGCTCGCGTAGACGAGCTTCGCGGCGCTAAATACGAGAGTATTCTCGCGGCCAACGACTCGATCAATCTGGTGCAGGGCGATGCGTCGTTCAAGAATGCCAATACGCTGCTCGTTACCCGGCCTGATGGCAGCGAGCAACGCCTGAGCGCCGATAGAATATTAATTGCAACGGGCTCCGCTGCGTTCATTCCCCCGCTGGCGGGCCTTACAGACGTTCCATTCTGGACCTCGACAGAGGCGCTGTTCGCAGATTCGATACCGGCTCATCTGGTCATCATCGGATCCTCGGTGGTCGCGGTGGAAATCGCACAGGCGTATCGTCGCCTGGGCGCCCAGGTCGCGATGCTGGTACGAACGAGACTGTTGTCTCAGGAGGATCCAATGCTGGGTGCCGGCCTGAATGCTGCTTTCGAAGCCGAGGGGATTCGCGTTCTGCCGGGCACGAGTGTGTCGCAGGTCAGCCACGAAAAAGGTGTATTCAGCATAACCATCGACGGCGAGCAGCTGAGCGCGGATGCACTCCTGGTCGCTTGTGGCCGGCCGCCGAATACCCGCGGTCTGAATCTTGCCGCCGCGGGCGTGAAAACGAACAGCAGCGGGGCCATCGTCGTTGACGATCATATGCGAACGTCAGCGCCGAACATATACGCCGCTGGAGATTGCACCGCGCAACCGCAGTTCGTCTATGTCGCCGCCGCCGCGGGCACGAGGGCGGCGATCAATATGACCGGCGGTGACGCAGCACTGGATCTTGCAACCATGCCGGCCGTCATATTCACGGATCCACAGGTTGCCACCGTGGGCCTGTCGGAAGATGCAGCTCGCGCGGCGGGCATCAGCGCGGAAAGCCGCACGCTGGATCTCGAGAACGTGCCGCGTGCGCTCGCCAATTTCGAGATGAACGGTTTCGTTAAACTGGTTGCGGACCGGGAGACAAACCGTCTCCTCGGCGCGCAGATTCTCGCACCGGCGGCGGGTGAGATGATTCAAACGGCGGCGCTCGCCATTCACAACAAGATGACCGTCCAGGACCTTGCCGATCAGCTCTTTCCGTATCTCACGATGGTCGAAGGATTGAAACTGTGCGCACAGACGTTTTTCAAAGACGTCAAGCAACTGTCCTGCTGTGCGGGCTAGTACCCGGATACGGTCGGTAATTATCACGCAGCGTGTTTTTTCTGGTGCAACTTCTTGATGGCTTTGAAACGACCGCCGGCAACGTGCTGGGCCGGTTGCCGGCGTTAATAGGGGAGGCCGGCTTGCAGGCGGTGAAGAAGACGGCTGAATGGGCGCCGCCGCTTGGCACAATATCGCTGTCGTCGGCCGCAAAAAACTGTGCGCCCTGATCTGAGGAGGCTCGAAGATGAACGCTGGAAACCTGCGCTGCTGGTTCTGCCGCATGCGCGACCCGTTAAAATGGCTGGGAATCCCGCTATGTCCTGTTTGCCGGGACCAACTGTACGACTTTGTCTGGGTCAGCCTGGTGCAGACTATCATTTGGATATTCGGCGGTATTGACGGTCTTTTTTTCGTCATTGACGAGTGCCTGCTGTTCTTCGTCCTGATCATCGTCAAACACCGCATACCCTTGCCGTGGGAGCAACGAAAATAACGACCGCGTACCTGTCCGCCAGCTGCGAACCTTGAATTCAATCTGCAACCCGTCTACGCTCATCCTCATGGGATTCAGGCGGACTATCAGAATGTATCTGCTCATGGCGGCGATTGTCTGTTCGTCCGTCGCCGGCGCCGCGGATTCCTGTGGAGAGTCTGACGCAGCGTCAGGCGCCGCTGCATCGATAATGCAGGATTCGTCCGCTCACCATCATGGCAGCGCGACCGAAAAGCGAGCGGACAGCACGGAGTGCCCGTGTTGCGATGATTGTGCGGTCGCCTGTGTTTTTTCAGCGTGTAATCCCAGACCATGCTTGTTCTTTAGCACTAGCAACAGGGGATGGAAC
>JADFNG010000037.1 GCA_022563505.1 Pseudomonadota bacterium
GCCTTCTGATTGGCTTTGTTGACCGGTGAATTGATGACGTCCGGCGCATTGGGATCGATGAAGCCAACGACGAAATCCTGCATGCGCGTATCGCCGGCAGCCACTGCATCGTACACCCCGAGTAGCATTTCGATGGTCGGCGGGAAGTGCGCCATTTGATATTTGACCTGGTTGAGGCCGTCCTCGATGCGTTTGGCGATTTCAATTTCGCCCTGTCGGGTCAGTAGTTCGACAGTGCCCATCTCGCGCATGTACATGCGAACCGGGTCGGTCGTTCGACCAAATTCTGCGTCCACGCTCGCGAGAGCGGCTTCCGCCTCCTCGGCGGCATCGTCATCGTTGGAAACGGCGGCATCGGACAGCAGGATGGACTCGGCATCGGGCGCTTTTTCATGCACAGCGATACCCATGTCGTTGATCATGTTGACGATGTCCTCGATCTGCTCGGGGTCGACGATACCGCTCGGAAGGTGGTCGTTGACCTCCGCATAGGTCAGGTAACCTTGCTCCTTGCCACGGGCAATCAGGTCTTTCAGTTGCCGGGCCGGCTGCTTGGTATCGTCATCTGATGCTGCACGTTTCTCGCTCAAGACAATTGAACCTCGTTAAGTAAAAAATGCAAACGAATAAATATACGCTCTTGTTAGCGTTCAATCCATAGCTATATGGGGTTTGACCGGGTTATTTCCAAGTGCCCTGAGTTCCGCTTTTTCATCCACGGAAAGGTTATCAAGTCTTTCTTTTCCAATGAGAAAATCAATTCTCTCTCGGGCAGCGACGCGAGCCAGTTGCTGCAGGCACTCGGCCAGTTCGGCGGCGGCATCGAATTCTTCGTCAAACGGCACCTCAATCGTTGCCAGCTTGCTGAGGTGCTGACCGTCGGCATGGTGCCGCCAACGCTCAAGAATGCCCGCGGTCGTAATGCCGGGTTCGGCCTGCACGTTCTCAATAAGATCACGCAATAAACCGGCACCGGGCCTCTGCAAATCGGCAAGCTTTTCGACGTCCAGGTCCTGCGCCGCTTGTGGGTAGTGCAGAAGGAGTGTGATGGCTCTGCGCAAGACCGACGGCTTGCCAACTCCGGTCATACGGGTTGCCCTGTGAGTGTGCCTTGCCGCCTTGCCGCGCATTTTGTTGTCTTTGCCTTCACTGCCGGCGGTCAGCAGTGCTTCAAGCTTGAAAGCAGAGAGGCCGACGGACTCCGCCAACGTCTGCAGCAACAATTCCCGGTAAACGCCGGCAGGTACCAGCCGCAATAGCGGGCGAGCCAGTTCAGCGAGTCTTGCACGTCCGTCGACCGATGCGAGATCGACCCCGCTGGACAATTCCCGAACCAGGTAATCCGACAGAGCCACACCTTCCTGCAGCGCTTGTTCAAATGCGGCGGTACCATTCTCCCGCACGAAGGAGTCCGGATCCTGTTTGTCCGGGAGAAACACAAATCGTACTTGTCGCCCTTCCTCAATGAGGGGCAGTGTGTTTTGCAGCGCACGCCAGGCCGCGTCACGGCCAGCGCGGTCACCGTCGAAACAGAAAATCACATAATCGGTCAAACGGAACAAGCGCTGGAGATGGTCGTTGGTGGTGGCCGTGCCCAGCGTGGCAACGGCGAAATCAATGCCATTCCTCGCCAGACCGACGACATCCATGTATCCCTCAACAACCACCAGTCGGTCTATGTGGCGAAGCGCCTGTCGTGCCTCGTACAGACCGTAAAGTTCACGGCCTTTGTGGAACAGAACGGTTTCCGGCGAATTCAGGTATTTCGGCTCATCATTGCCGAGCACGCGTCCGCCAAAGCCGATACAGCGGCCCCGACTGTCGCGAATGGGGAACATAATGCGGTCACGAAAGCGGTCGTAGTGTTTGCCGTTGTCCTTGCGAATGATCAGGCCGACGGCAAGGAGTCGTTCGATCATTTCGGCTGATGTGCCGAACTTGTCGAGAACGCGGCTCCATCCTGCCGCTGCGTAGCCGATGCCGAAGCGCTGCGCCGTCGCCCCGTCAATACCGCGTTGTTTGAGATAGGCAACGGCCTTGTCATTGTCTCTGAGTTCGTGCTGGAAGTGCCGTTCGACTTTCTGTGTCAGCTCGAACAGTTCGTCGAATCGTTGTGCCGGTCGTTGTCCTTCCTCATGCGGAACTTCGATGCCAATCATTCCCGCCAGGCTTTCCACGGCATCGACGAAACTCATGTGGTCGTAGTCCATCAAAAAGCCCAAGGCGGTGCCGTGGGCGCCGCAACCGAAGCAATGGTAAAAGCCTTTCGCGGGGCTTACGGTGAACGAGGGTGTTTTCTCGTCGTGAAACGGACAAACTGCCTTGAATTCCCGGCCCGCCTTCTTCAACTGAATACGCCTGCCAAGCACTTCGACAATGTCGGCTCGTGCGATCAGGTCATCAATGAAGTGTTGGGGTATTCGGCCGCTCATGCCTTATCAGACGCCTGTTGAGGTCTCCCGGCTGTAATGCTTTTCCGGTGTCATTATTGTCATCTTGCCGTAGTAGCCCGTCCCGGATTGGCGGGTTCGGGAGCCATTAGGATAGCGAATTGCGGCACCGCTGCCAGCTTTTTGCTGACAAATCCTGCTGGCGAGCTAAGCCAGGCGAGCCTTGACCTTGCTGCTGGCGGCGCCGATGTCGGCCCGGCCCGCGGCCTTTTGTTTGATGAACGCCATTACCTTGCCCATGTCGCGCATGCTGTTGGCGCCGGTGTCGGCAATGGCCCGGTCAATGAGTTCGTCCAATTCTGCTGCCGTAAGTTGCTCCGGCAGGTAAGCTTCCAGCACCGAGATTTCTTCGATTTCAATTTTGGCCAGGTCTTCGCGCCCGCCATCCCGGAACTGGGTGACGGAGTCGTGACGCTGTTTCACCATTTTATTCAGAACGTCGAGCGTTGCCGCATCATCCAGTTCGATACGCTTGTCAATCTCGATTTGCTTGATTGCGGCCATGATCAGGCGAACCACCTTGAGCCGGTCTTTATCACCGGACTTCATGGCGGCGATCATATCTTCACGGATTTGCGTTTTCAGCGTCATGACGGAGGGGGCATGGATGGATTACAGCGATGCCGCGACGCTAATGCATGGCGGCCGATAAACAATGGACAGGGCTCAAAAGAGCCGTTTACGCTTCGAGATATCACGGGACATGCGCTTCAGGTGACGTTTCACCGCAGCGGCTTTCTTGCGTTTTCGCTCCTGGGTCGGTTTCTCATAGAACTCTCGACGGCGAAGTTCTGTCAGCACGCCGGCCTTCTCGCAGGCGCGTTTGAAACGACGCATGGCGGCGTCAAAATACTCGTTTTCTTTAATGCGAACACTCGGCATGGGACTGTATAAATTCCAATCAACTACAAAGAAACCCGGCACAAGGGCCGGGGCAAGACCCACCATGATATCGGCATAAGCATCGATTTGCAAAGCCTGAGGCGGTTTTTTTAGTGGCGGCGACTTTTCAGGCAGCGACCGTCCTGTATGATGCAGCGCCTATGCGCGTACTGGGAATCGAAACGAGTTGTGATGAAACGGGGGTGGCCCTGTTCGATACGGAACAAGGGCTTGTCGCTGAGGCGCTGTACTCGCAGGTGGACCTGCACGCTGTGTACGGGGGCGTGGTGCCCGAAATCGCATCGCGAGACCACATTCGCTGCCTGTTGCCGTTGATTCAGCAGGTGCTCAATGACGCCGGCACGGAGGTTCCGGATGCCATCGCGTATACGGCGGGGCCGGGACTTGTCGGGGCGTTAATGGTCGGCGGCGGACTGGCAAACGGGCTGGCGCTGGCCTGGAAGCGCCCCCTGATTCCAATCCACCACCTTGAGGGCCACTTGCTGGCGCCGCTGCTGGAGCCGGAACCACCCGCATTTCCATTCCTGGCATTGCTGGTCTCGGGAGGCCATACGATGCTCGTGTCCGTGCGTGCGCTCGGTGAGTATCGAATCCTGGGAAGTACGCTCGACGATGCCGTCGGCGAGGCTTTTGACAAAACGGCAAAACTGCTGGGACTGGGTTATCCGGGAGGGCCGGCGCTGGCGCGCCTCGCCGAGGAGGGCGATGACACGGCCTATGCGTTGCCGCGGCCGATGGTCAACCGACCAGGGGCTGATTTCAGCTTCAGTGGCTTGAAAACTGCGGTGATGCTTGTGGCACGCAAGGCGCGTGAGAACGGCGAGCTTGCGCAGGAGAAAGCGAATATCGCGGCATCTTTTCAACGTGCCGCGGTTGATACTTTGATTGCGAGAACGCTGAAAGTGGCGAAGATCGAGTGCGCGGAGCGGCTCGTCGTGGCTGGCGGCGTAGGGGCAAACAAGCTGTTGCGGGAAGAGCTTGTAGCGAAGTTTGACGGGCGTGTCTATTATCCGCGACCCGAACTGTGTACCGACAATGGCGCAATGATCGCGCTTGCCGGTGCGTTACGCCTTGCTTCTGCGGAGCAAGCGGGTGCCATCCAGGCGCGGGCGCGATGGTCTCTGGATGCATTGCGACCGCCGGTTGCTGCCTGACAAACAACCAACGGAACGATTTTCCTATGGATACGATTTTCCTGACAGCACTGAAAGTGGAAACAACCATCGGTATTTGGGACTGGGAACGAAAAATAAAGCAGACCGTTGTCATCGATCTCGAGATGGGCACCGATATCCGGGCGGCTGTTGAGTCGGACAATATCGAGGATGCGCTGAACTACAAATTGATTGCCAAGCGAGTACAGCAATTTGTTGCTGATTCCAGCTTTCAGCTGGTCGAGGCGTTGGCCGGAAGCATTGCGGAAATTATCCTCGGCGAGTTCGATGTGCCCTGGGTGCAAGTCAGGGTCAACAAGCCCGGCGCGATCCGCAATGCAAAAGACGTTGGTGTTTTGATTCGTCGCAGTCGTGACGAGTAATGCGGTGACACGAGTCTATTTCAGCATTGGCAGCAACGTCGAGCCGCTGAAATATATCAATCTTGCGGTGCGTGAACTTGGACATTGCTTCGGCCCTGTCGATATTTCACCGGTTTACCGCAACAAGGCAATGGGTTTCGCTGGCGCCGATTTTCTGAATCTCGTGGTCGGGGTCGATACCGGGTTGAGCATCGATAAGATTTGCACGCACATTAAGGCTATTCACGCGCTGGCAAACCGGACGCGAAACGACAGCAAGTTCGTCTCGCGCAGCCTGGATATCGATTTGCTCCTGTACGGGCAAATCATCACTGACGGTCCACCGTTGCACCTGCCGCGTGTCGACGTCCTTAAATACTCGTTTGCGCTGAAACCGCTGGCGGATATTGCGCCGCATCAAACCCATCCCGAAACAGGCAAGACCTTTGCCGAGCACTGGTCGGCGATGGATCAGGTTGAGCACCCGCTGGAGCGGGTTAAGGTTGATTTTACCAACCCAGACTGCGGCCACCATCAACCGCAATAATCTGTCCGGTGATGTAACCGGCACTGCCGGCCAGATAGACGACGCATTCAGCGATGTCGCTCGGCTGGCCGAGTCGATGTAACGGAACCTGAGCCAGTATTTTCTGCTTTTCCGTGGCGGTGATTCCTTGCTCGGGCCAGAGAATCGCTCCCGGCGCAATACCGTTCACGCGAATGTCTGGCGCGAGATCCTTGGCCAGCGAGCGCGTCAGCATTTCCAGGCCTGCTTTGGCTGCTCCGTAGACCGAGTGATTCCTGAGCGGACGTCTTGCATGTATATCGACAATATTGATGATCGCGCCGCGAGACTTTTGCAGATAGGGCATTGCGCTTTGGGCCAGAAACAACGGCGCTTTCAGATTGCTGGCGAAGAGCTCATCCCACTGCGATTCCGTGATGGTACCCATCTCGGTCGGGTAAAAGCCGGAGGCATTGTTGACCAGCACATCGAGCGTGCCGCTCCACTCGACGCAAGCATCCACCAGCGTTGCTAGCGCGGCCACATTGGCCAGGTCGGCAGAAAAGATGGTTGCCGAATCGCTGCGCAAGGCATTAAGTTCGTCGCACAAAGCCCGCGCTGCGGCCGCCGATTTGCCGTAATGAATACCGACTCTGGCACCGGCTGCATGCAACTGTCGCACGATTTCCGCACCGATGCGGCGCGAGGCACCGGTGACCAGGGCGCATTTTCCGGCCAGGCTGTCTTCAGAGACCACAGTCAGTATCTCCCGGCAAATTCATGCGAAATATCTGGCAGTCCATAGCAATTCGGGCAAAAGCAAAATACATTGTCGACATTGTTGGCTACAGATCGGGGCTATGCAACCGGAACCACACATACCTGAGGGGCTGCCCGTCCCGGATGCGACGAGCCTTGAGCACAGCGACCGCGTAGCGGCTTTCATACGAGCGCGCATCGACGCTGCGGGTGACCTGATCAGTATGGCCGAGTTCATGCAGCATGCCCTGTATGCGCCAGGTCTGGGTTACTACACCGCCGGGAGTGTGAAATTTGGCGAGAGCGGCGATTTTGTTACGGCACCTGAGATTTCACCTGTGTTTGGCCGTGTCCTGGCGCAGCAGTCGGCAGCGACCATCTCGACCCTGAACGGCGGGATTATCGAGTTTGGTGCGGGCAGTGGTGCGCTCGCGGTCACGATGCTCAAGAAGCTGGCTGAGCTTGATGCATTGCCGGCGAGTTACCGGATTCTAGAAGTGTCGCCGGAATTGTGCGAGCGGCAACAACGGAAAATCATGACGGAAATCCCCGAGTTTGCGTCCGTTGTGAGTTGGATTGACGCCTTGCCCGTCAAATTCAGGGGCGTTGTGATCGCCAATGAAGTACTGGATGCGCTTCCGGTGGAGCGGTTTGTGCGCACCGCCGACGAGGTGCTGCAACTGTGCGTGGGATATCGTGATGGACAATTTGTCTACCGGACGCGTATTGCGGGCGAGCGGCTACTGCAGCAGGTGCTCGAAATTGAGGCTCGAATCGGGCATCGTCTCGCCGACGGATATGCGTCAGAGGTGTCCCTGGGGCTGCAAGGCTGGCTAGCTGAATTGTTGTCCGCGATCGACACGGGCATCGTGTTTCTTTTTGACTACGGGGTCACACGGCAGGAATATTATGCGCTGGAACGTGATCAGGGGTGGCTACGCTGTCACTTTCGCCACCACGCACACAATGAGCCGCTGATTTATGCGGGCATCCAGGATATAACCGCCTGGGTGGATTTCTCGGCCGTGGCGGAAGCCGCCTTTGAGCAGGGTGCAGAAATTGCGGGTTTTGTGACTCAGGCTCTGTTCCTGATGAACGGCGGGCTGGAAAATGAGCTGGCGGCCTTCGACTCGCTGACCGATGTCGAGCAACTCGAGTTGTCGCGACAGATCAAACTGCTTACGCTGCCCAGCGAAATGGGCGAGAACTTCAAGTGTATGGGATTGTGCAAAGGGGCCGTGGCGGTACCCGATGCATTCGGGTTCGGCGACAGGGCGCACAATTTATGAAACAGAAAATGCAACCATGAGCTGGCTGCAAATAATCGTTCTTGCCATTGTTCAGGGGCTGACGGAATTCCTGCCGATTTCCAGTTCCGGGCATCTTATTCTCGTGCCTAACGTTGTTGGCTGGACAGATCAGGGGCTGGTTTTTGATGTGGCCGTCCATTTCGGCTCACTCGCCGCCGTGAGCATCTTCTTCCGCCACGATCTGGCCGGCTTGATACGCGGCGGCGTAAGCTTGCTGAGTGGCCGGGCCGATTCCATGGAGGCGAAAATGGCGCTTGGTATCGGGCTGGGAACCCTTCCGGCGGCGCTTGCCGGACTGCTGTTCGCCGGATGGATCGCAGAAAACCTGCGCAATCCGATGATTGTCGCCGCGACGCTTGCGGGTTATGGCGTGATCATGGGACTCGCGGACCGTCTGGGCCGCAAACAGCGAAACATTACTGATATCACCATACGTGATGCGCTGCTGATCGGTCTGGCGCAGGCACTTGCATTGATTCCCGGCACATCCCGCTCGGGGATCACGATCACCGCTGGCCTAGCGCTCGGACTGACCCGCCAGGATGCAGCCCGGTTTTCGTTCGTGCTGTCAGTGCCGGTCATTCTGCTGGCGACAGGATATGAATTTCTAGTGGTGATGCTGTCGGATCAAAGCGTGGCCTGGGGGCAGCTTGCTGTCGCCGCAGCAATCTCCGCCGTGGTTGCCTACCTGAGCATTGAGGTCTTTATGCGCTTTGTGACCAAAATGGGTCTCGTACCCTTCGCCGTTTATCGCGTGTTACTGGCAGGCGTAATCATCTATGCATTTGCCTGAACGCATCAGAGTCGCGCTGTCGATCACTCTCCTGTCAACGGTGGCGCTGGAGATTGCGTTTGCGGACGGCGTCGTCATCGGCATGGGTGCGGAGGGCGATACCGTCGACGGGCGCGCCTATACTTTTTTTGCTGACGTCAGCCTGACGGACAGTACCTGGATTTCCGGCGCGGTCGCTCTTAATGAGACCACGAATGAGGTCTTTGAGCTGGAAACGAAATTCGCCGATATCTCACTCGACCATTTTTTTGATCCGTTCGGAATTCGCCTGGGTGGTTCGTATTGGGGGGACGAGAGTTTTCTCGAATCAAAAGATGTTCATGCGTCGCTTTATCTGCGTGGCGAGAAAGGCACGCTGTCCGCGGACTTTGAGCGCCGCAATTTTGATTTGACCATTCGACTTGATACCTTGGCCGAGGCGCGCAGCATCGACTTCAGTGCGAAGGGTTATGGCCTGACCGGTCGACTCAAAACAAGTAATCGCACCAGCGTCTACCTGGGGGGCATGACGTACGACTATTCTCGTCGTATCGGACTGCAGCCGGAAACAGACCGGTTGAGATATCTGGCCGTATCACGCATCAGTTTGATGAACAGCCTGATCGACTACCGGGTAAGCGGCGGCATCGAAATCGAATTCGGTGAGCGACGCCTGGACTTTCGCTATTCACACTGGAAAACCGCGGTTTTTCGGGGCAAGGTTGATTCTCTTGGCGTTGGCTGGCTGACGCCGGTGGGCAATGCGGCGGATATTGAATTCAGACTGGCGCTGGATGATTCCGATGAGTTTGGTCAGGCCACGGTATTCTCGGTGTTCCTGTATCTTTACGACGAGTGAACCCCTGACTAGGCGACTGACTCGCGATAGTCAGCGATTGCATCGACGCGCCTGGCGCGCAACGCGGTCGAAATCTCAGGCCCGTCTGCGCCCTCTGCCATCACCTCCCTGGCTGTCACCGTGTTGGCTGCAATCAATGCGCCCTTGAAATAGTCGGCCTGCGGGTAAGGCTTGTCCTCAAAGCCCGTCCGCCCGCGAGCATCGGCTTCGCAGGCGAGGAGAAATTTCTCAAAGCGCTCAGGACGGCGGAAGGCGTCCGTTCTCTCGAGTACTTTCAGTACCGTTGCAGGTCGCAGCTCCAGGGCTCTGTGACAGTGACCGTGCAGATCGGCAACGACCACAGCGAGTTCCCGGCAGGCGACCGGTATGGGCAAGCGCTTCGCCATCGCGCGAATAATTTTGACACTGCGCTGTTCATGCCCATGATGACTGGGTAGCAAATGTCTGGAGGTTGTGGCCTTCCCCAGATCGTGTGCCAGTGCCGCAAAGCGCACGTCCACTGAGTCGCTGAGTTTCGCGGCCTGTTCGATGACCATCAAGGTATGCAGGCCACAGTCGATCTCAGGATGCCACTTGGGTGGTTGCGGGACGCCAAATAACGCGTTGATTTCAGGGTAAACAATCGCGAGAGCCCCGCAGTCGCGCAATACCTCGAAGAATACGCGCGGATCAGGCCCTGCGAGCGCGGCCTCGGTTTCTTTCCAAACGCGATCAGGGATCAACGCATTGACCTCCCCGCCGGTCACCATTTGGGACATCAGCTGCATCGTATCCGCGGCGACCGTGAAACCAAGTGCCGCAAAACGGGCTGCAAATTTGGCCGTGCGAAGGATGCGAACAGGGTCTTCCTGAAAGGCTACGGAAACGTGGCGCAGTACTCTTGCCTGAATATCTGCAAGACCATTGAAGGGATCGATCAGCGTACCGTTGCTGTCCCTCGCCATTGCATTGACGGTCAGGTCACGGCGGCCCAGATCTTCTTCGATGGTCACATCCGGTGAAGTGCAAAACGAGAAACCGTGATAGCCCGGAGCCGTTTTTCTTTCGCTGCGAGCAAGCGCGTATTCCTCGCCGGTTTCGGGATGCAGGAATACGGGAAAATCCTTCCCTACCTGGCGATATTGTGCCGCGCGCAGCTCCTCCGGCGTGCTACCGACCACACACCAGTCCCGTTCCTTAACGGGCAATCCGAGCTGTTCATCACGAACAGCGCCACCAACAAGGTACACTTCCATGCCGTCATTCTATCGTTTTGTGCTGATTCGGATCGAGCAAATTGCCCCACCATCGATTACTCACGATTATTCGCAGTCAAGTACGCGTCCGGGGCCCAAGGCTTGCGCTGCTTGCGGTTGCCACTGTCGGCGTGCTGCAAATAGGCGGGTGTTATTACTTCCAGGCTGCCAGCGGCCAAATGGAAATATTGCGCAAGCGCACGCCAATCTCCGAGGTCATCGAAGATGCCGGGTCGTCGGCACAACTCAGGCAGCGTCTTGCGATGGTGCAGGAGGCGCGCCAGTTTGCCGTTGCAGAGCTGCTCTTGCCCGACAACGAGAGCTATCGGACCTTCGTCGATCTGGAACGTGATTACGTCGTCTGGAATGTGATCGCCGCGCCCGAGTTTTCGCTGCGCGCCAAGACCTGGTGTTACCCGATTGTCGGATGTGTTGCCTATCGCGGCTATTTCTCGGAGAAGGCCGCAAAAAAACACGCCGAGAAATTACGCGCGAAAGACTACGATGTTTTCGTGGGCGGTGTGATCGCCTATTCGACATTGGGCCGCTTCGCAGATCCCGTGCTGAATACGATGATGCGCTGGTCGGACACCGAACTGGTCTCCGTATTGTTCCACGAACTCGCACATCAGCGGTTGTTCATAAAGGGTGAGACGGGCTTCAATGAATCGTTCGCAACGGCAGTCGCAGAAATCGGTGTCGAGCACTGGCTTCGCAGCCACGGCAAGCAGGCGGAGATCGAAGCATATCAAGGCCGCGGCAACCTGCGCCAGACACTGATGCTACTGGTCGATGCCGCCAAGACTGAACTCGATGCCCTGTACGCGGCAGCGGACGACAATGATCGAAAACGTGAGAAAAAACACGCTATTCTCGCTCGCCTGTCCAGCGATGCCGAGCAGGTGGTGCAGCAGCAATCCTTTGCAGCGACGAACTGGCTGCGGCCACCCATCAACAATGCCCGCCTGGCCTCACTCGTTTTATATCGAGGTCAACTCGACACATTCCGTGATCTGTTCGAGCGCTGCAACCGTGAATTGACCTGCTTCTACCGGGCCGCTGAAGAGCTGGCACAGGCCAGAGCACATTAACGATCAGTAACGATTGTTCGCATTAGCGAATTCGCAACATCAGGGTGCGATCGCCTCGTTGCACCAGCAAGAACAGAATACTTCCCTGTTGTGCGATTTCCTGCAGCTGTTGCAGGTTTCGAATCGGTTGCCGGTTCACGGCCGTAATAAGGTCGCCGGCGCGCAGCCCGCGTTGCGCTGCAGGGGAACCTGGTTCGACGTCGGTCACCTCGACGCCGCTGGTCGCCGACGTTGTCGCCGACGAGAATTGGGCGCCTTCAAGGCCGGGGTGTATGTCGATGCCGCCACTACGCGTGATTTGACGCCCGAGTCTGGCTCTTACTGAGTGGGGCCGGCCGTCGCGAACAAACTCTATGTTGACGTCTTCGCCGGATGCCTTGAGCCCGATCGCGTTGGCCAGTTCGCGGCTGCTGTCAATTTTCGCGTTGTCGACTTTGACGATGATGTCATCAACCTGGAGACCTGCTTTTTCCGCGGCGGAATCTGGCGTGATCGATGTTACGAGCGCGCCGCTTGCCACTTCTGCACCGAGTGCCTTTGCGCTTTCGGCATCGATCGTATCAATGGATACACCTAAAAGACCCCGACGGACTTCGCCAAAATCGATGATTTGTCGCATGATCGACTGCGCAATGGCTGAGGGCACCGCGAAGCCAATGCCGACATTGCCGCCCGTACTGCTGAGAATCATCGAGTTTATGCCAATCAGTTCCCCGCGCATGTTCACCAGTGCGCCGCCGGAATTGCCGGGATTGATCGATGCATCGGTCTGAATGAAATCTTCATAACCATTGCGGTTGATCCCGGTACGGCCCAGGGCGCTGATGATTCCCGAGGTCACCGTGTTACCCAGTCCAAACGGGTTACCTATCGCAATGACAAAATCGCCTACCTCAAGAGCGTCGGAATCGCCGATGGGTATGTCCACCAGGCCGATTGGATCCACCTTGATGACCGCGATATCCGTGGCCGGATCGGTGCCAACGACGACAGCATCGAGCAATTGGTTGTTGATCAGGGAAATCTGAATCTTGTCGGCACCCACAACAACGTGGTGGTTGGTCAGGATATAGCCGTTTTCGGCATCAATGATCACGCCAGACCCGGCGCTGTTCACTTCGCGCGAACCACCGCGGCTGTTGGGCAGACCGAAAAAGCGGCGGAACATCTCATCGCCATACTGGGAGCGCATCTGGATGGTCTGGCTGACCCGAATATTGACCACTGCGGGCGCTACGCGTTTGACCAGCGGTGCAAGGCTGGGTAACCGTTCACCGTCAACACTGCCGGGTAACGCGGCAACGCTGAGCGTGATCACTGACAGGAAGAGTATTGCTAAAACGGCTTGGTATCTGGTTCTCATAGGTGAAAAATCCTCAATCGCCGCCATGCATTGACGGCTTCCCGGGAAAGTGAGTTTTGTAGCTGCCTGATGCAGGAGACCCCCGCCTTAGGCTAAAAGTTCCTCTGCTGGCAGCATGTTGCATTGATGTCTCAAAGCCAATATTAACAGACCGGCATCCGATAGAGGATGCCGGTCATGCACGTTTGGTCGCAGCAGCTGCAGTCTCCATCCACTTAAGGTACGTGGTGACAGGCCGGATCGCGTCAGGCGGCCTCCACAGTAATGCGGCGATGCTGAATTTCAGGCAACTTGGGAATGGCGACTTCCAGTGTGCCATTGCTGCAGCGTGCGGAGATGTTATCGGCATCCGCCGTTTCCGGCAGCGAGAAGCGTCGATTGAACCGGCCGGTGACGCGCTCCAGACGATGCGATCCGTTCTCCTGCCGGTCACTTTCACTGTGGCGCTCACCGGAAATGCTCAGGACGCCTTTGTCCGTGTGAATGTCGATGGCGTCGGCCGCAACGCCCGGCAAGTCCGCGCGCAGTACAAAGCGCTCCTTTTCTTCCACGATATCCACTGCCGGTATCCAGTCGGCAACCGGCTGTTCGCTGCCGCCAGCCGGCCTGAAGCGGCGCTGCGCCAGGGAGACTGGATGGCGGTTGAGCAGACCAAACAGGCCATACGGTTCAATTGTCGTTATGTTCATTTCTGTTTCCTCTGATAATGTACGTGCCAGCATCGGGGCTGCATTTTGCGGCGCCGGTGACACTTCCCTTGTCGCATAGATAAGGCCGTCAAAATCGTTTTCAAGGGCAACAACATGAGTAAATACGCACAACTATGGTGTTGGAACAGGGCCTGGTTGCGCTGTGACCACAGCTACAAGATATAGTGGAAACATGTTTGCGAAAAAGCGCTCCTGTTTGCACATTGTTTTTAAAGAAGTTTTTTCGAAATACCCTATAAGTCATTGTTTTTTCGTTATTAATGACCCGATATAAATTTCCAGTCAGCGCTTGACAGGCGCTGCCTACGGGCATAATCTTGTGCTTGCCCAGACACAACATCTTGTGTCTGTAATAACGAAAATATTCAGCCATTTGGGTACTTTCCGCTGAAAATTGGGACAGCGGTGAGCAGGGAGCTATTCGCTCTGAAAAGAGTGAATTATCAATGAATTTCGGGGACTCCTTAACGGAGATTGAGGGAGTAATGGGACACATGAAGTCCGCAGTGAATTTTGCAACAAACAATTTGGGTGACATTCCCTTCCAGCCAGCTTCGCTGGATATCTGGGAAACGAAGTACCGGCTGGTGGCGAAAGACGGAACCGTTATCGACAAGTCCGTCGATGAAACCTACGAGCGCGTTGCCCGTGCGCTGGCGGATGTCGAAGAACACGGTCTCCGAGAGAAATACTTCGACGAGTTTTTGTGGGCATTACGCAATGGTGCCATACCAGCGGGTCGCATTATTTCGAATGCGGGCGCGCTGCAGCACAAACCCGCAACCTCGACCATCAATTGCACGGTGTCAGGGACCGTCGCCGATTCCATGGACAACATTTTGGACAAGGTGCACGAGGCGGGTCTGACGCTCAAGGCCGGATGCGGTATTGGCTACGAGTTTTCGACGCTGCGACCGAAAGGGGCCTACGTGACCGGCGCCGGCGCATACACGTCGGGTCCGCTGTCGTTCATGGATATCTACGACAAGATGTGTTTCACCGTCTCCTCGGCGGGTGGTCGTCGCGGTGCGCAAATGGGTACCTTCGATGTGGGCCACCCGGATGCGATCGAATTCATCAAGGTAAAACGAGAGAACGGCCGCTTGCGCCAGTTCAATTTGTCATTGCTGATCACGGATGAATTCATGCAGGCCGTTAAGCAGGGCAACGAATGGAAGCTGGCTTTTCCGGTGACACAGAAAGAAGTGGAGGAAGAAAGTCTCAACCTTGACGATACGGCTCAGTTCGTATGGCGAGCGTGGCCGGAAGCAAAGAGCTACGTCTGCAATGCAGACGGACTCGTTGCCTGCAAGATTTATCGTCGCTTGCCGGCCAAGCGTGTCTGGGATGTCATTATGGCATCCACCTACGACTTTGCTGAGCCGGGATTTGTTCTGATCGATAGAGTCAACGAAATGAACAACAACTGGTTTACCGAGAACGTCCGTGCGACGAATCCCTGCGGTGAGCAGCCGTTGCCGCCCTATGGATCGTGTCTCCTGGGTTCGATCAATCTGACGAAATTTGTGACGGATCCTTTCACCGATGGTGCACGGTTTGACTGGGATGAATTCCGCAAGGTGGTCAAAGTATTTACGCGCATGCTGGATAATGTCGTGGAAATCAATGGGTTGCCGCTGGCCAAGCAGCGCGAGGAAATTGTCCATAAGCGTCGCCACGGCATGGGATTCCTGGGTCTCGGTTCGGCGATCACCATGCTCCGAATGAAGTACGGTTCGTTGGCTTCGCTGGATTTTACGGAAGAGGTTGCCAAGCAGATGGCCCTTGCGGGTTGGCAGTCAGCGTTGGATCTTGCCGTGGAAAAGGGTCCGGCGCCCATCATGAGCGAAGAGTTCGAGGTCACTCGGGCAATGCTCGCAAAACGTCCGGAGATGGTCGAAGACGGCTACAAGGTGGGCGACAAGGTACTAGGTCGAGTTCTGCACAGTCGCTACAGTCGCTATATGCAACGGATTGCTCGAGAGAATCCGACACTGGTTGAAAAACTGATAGAGGTTGGCGCGCGTTTCACTCATCACACTTCGATCGCGCCCACCGGTACGATTTCGTTGTCACTGGCCAACAATGCCAGCAACGGCATTGAGCCCAGTTTTGCGCATCACTATTGTCGCAATATTATTCGGCAGGGAAAGAAGACGAAAGACAAAGTGAATGTATTTTCCTTTGAGTTGCTGGCGTATCGCGAGTTGATCAACCAGTCATCGATGCCCGATAGTGGTGACGACGGTGTTGAGGCGGAAAACAGGCTGCCGGAATACTTCATCACTGCAGAGGATATTACCCCGAAAGAGCATGTGGACATCCAGGCGGCGGCGCAGCGCTGGATTGATTCGTCGATATCCAAGACGGCCAATGTGCCGACGGATTATGACTACGATGATTTTAAAGACATTTACATGTATGCCTACGATCAGGGTTTAAAGGGTTGTACAACGTTCCGTTTTAACCCGGAGGTGTTCCAGGGTGTGTTGGTGAAGGATCGGGATCTTAAGAATACGACTTACACGTTTACGCTCGAAGATGGCAGCAAAATAGACGTGAAGGGTGACGAAGATATTGAATACGACGGTGAAATGCACACGGCAGCAAATCTCTTCGACGCATTGAAAGAGGGCTATTACGGCAAGTTCTGATGAATGAGAAGCAGGCCGATGGAATACCGAGAAAGATGACCAAAATAGATCAGAAAATTGTTGGCTACGCCGTGAAGCGATCCGGAGAGCAGGAGGCCAAGCCGAAGTACACCAAGGAATCAGGTAAGGGCGGTAAGGCGGAAATCATCCGCATGCACGAGAAGCTCGAACGGCCCGAGGTGCTGGTCGGCTCGACTTACAAGGTCAAGACACCGATATCGGATCACGCAATGTACGTGACGATTAACGATATTGTGCTCAATGAAGGCACGGAGTATGAGAAGCGTCGCCCGTTTGAAATTTTCATCAACACCAAGAATCTGGACCACTATCAATGGATCGTGGCGCTGACGCGAATCAT
The DNA here is from genome assembly GCA_022563505.1 of Pseudomonadota bacterium. Taxonomy (GTDB): domain Bacteria; phylum Pseudomonadota; class Gammaproteobacteria; order Steroidobacterales; family Woeseiaceae; genus JAADHU01. Next base: position 16,489 of record JADFNG010000037.1, read on the forward strand.
GTCTGCCGTGTTCAGAAAGGGCGGCGACGTCACTTTCCTGGTGGATGAAATGAAGGCCGTGTTTGACCCTCGCGGTGGCTACTGGAAGAAAGGCGGCATATTCATGCCCTCCATCATTGCAGAGCTTGGTTATGTCGTTGAGAAACATTTGATAATGATCGGCATGTTAGCGAAGCCCGAACCGGATGAAGCGCAACGTCGGCTGATCGCAGAGAAGCGAGCAGAGTTCGAAGCGAGGTCGAGGCAACAGGATGCCTTCGCGAAAAGTAGCTACCCGGAGGGTGCGCAGTTGTGTAGCAAGTGCAATACGGCTGCGCGGGTCATGATGGATGGCTGCATGACCTGTCTTTCTTGCGGTGATTCCAGGTGCGGTTAGAACCGTCCGGGAGGGTGGAATACAACGCGTTGTAGTAACATCACGTTGTGACCCTTTTAATTCCTGATTTTTCTGCGGCCAGAGTGCTGGTCGCCGGCGATGTAATGCTGGACCGGTATTTGTTCGGCACGACCGGGCGGATTTCGCCGGAGGCACCGGTTCCGGTGGTGCATATACACGATACTGACGATCGTCCCGGTGGAGCCGCCAACGTTGCAGTCAACCTGGCCTCACTTGGCGTAGGCACGACGCTTCTGGGATTGGTCGGTGATGACGAGGCGGGAAACACACTTGCATCGATACTTGAGCAACACACCATTCAGTGCGACTTCACGCGCACGTCCGGTCAACGCACGATTACGAAGACTCGTGTTCAAAGCCGTGGACAGCAACTCATTCGACTCGATCAGGAGGAGATAGCCGCCGGCAAGGGCGCGTCTTTAGCGAGCTCTTTGCAAAGCAATATTGACGGCCAGGATGTCGTCGTATTGTCCGACTATGGGAAAGGCGCCCTTCGCGATGTGGTCTCGCTGATAGCGGAATGTCGCCAAGAGGAAATACCGGTACTGGTCGATCCCAAGGGAAAGGATTTCGACAAGTATCGGGGCGCTACAGTGTTGACGCCGAACCAGAGCGAGTTCGAAGCCGTCGCAGGGCTTTGTGCAACGGATGGCATTCTGGTTGAACGAGCTGCCACGATGATCGACCGCCTGGACCTTGGTGCGTTACTGATTACACGCAGTGATAAGGGCATGTTGTTGGTCGAAGCCGGACAAGAGCCGGTATTTTTGTCGACTCAGGTACGCGAGGTCTACGATGTAACCGGTGCCGGGGACACGGTCATTGCTGCGATTGCGGCAGTGCTTGCGGCGGGCGGCAGCCTGCACAGTGCCGCTGGCATCGCGAATCTTGCGGCCAGTCTGGTCGTCAGGAAAATCGGTGTCGCGACAGTGACACCTTCCGAACTGCAGATTGCGTTGCACCAGCGGGGCCAGGGTGGGCGCGGCCTTGTTGCCGAAGCCGATCTTTTGCCAATGCTTGCAGAGGCGCGTGGACGAGCGGAGAGGATTGTCATGACCAATGGCTGTTTCGACATATTGCATGTCGGGCACGTGTCCTACCTTGAAGAGGCCAAGGGCCTTGGGGATCGACTGGTCGTCGCAGTGAACGATGATGATTCGGTCCGCCGGCTCAAAGGGGCTAAACGACCACTCAATACGCTGGCGGACCGGATGTCCGTTCTCGCTGGCCTGGCGGCGGTGGATTGGGTGGTTGCGTTTTCGGAAGACACTCCGGAAAGGCTCATTGCGGCCCTGGTGCCGGATGTCCTGGTTAAGGGCGGGGACTACAAAGTGGAAGAAATTGCCGGAGCGAAAAAGGTCCTGTCAAATGGCGGTGAAGTCAGGATACTTTCATTGCGGGACGGCCACTCATCCAGTCGGTTGATTGAAGAACTTTCCTCATGAAAGGCACGCCGGGAGTGCGCGTGGACCCGGCCGGATCGACTCGTGCAAGGCGAATTTGATGGCTTCAGAGCAATTCTAGATGATGCGAATTATCTATGTAATCCTGTCCTACCTGCTATTGCCCGTCTTCGCGCTTTACTGGATAATGCGCGGTGTCGGAAATCACACCTACTGGGACCGGATGGGTCAGCGTTTCGGTCTGGGTTTTCCGCGCCTGGAGGATGGCAGTATTTGGGTGCACGCTGTCTCTGTGGGGGAAGTGCAGGCGGCTGTGCCGTTGGTGCGGGCGTTGCAAAGCCGCTTTCCTGATCGACAGATCCTGATCACTACGGTCACGCCAACCGGCGCGGCGCATGTCCGCAGCCTGTTCGGCGAAGATGTTTGCCACAGCTATATCCCGTTTGAAACACCCTCCGCCGTCGGCAAATTTTTCGACGCAGTCAAACCGGTCCTCGCCCTGATTATGGAGACAGAGATCTGGCCGAATCTTTATCACGCCTGTGGGTCGCGCAAAATCCCGTTGGTGCTGGTCAGTGCCAGGATTTCGCCCAAGTCCCTTAAAAACTACCGTCGATTGCTGCCCCTGTTTCGCGAAACGCTGTCGCACGGGATTTTGATCGCGGCACAGGGAGAAGCGGATGCGAAGCGTTTCCTGATGCTGGGTGCCAGTCCAGCACGAACCTGGATAACCGGTAACATCAAATTTGATATTGAGTTGCCGCCGGATTTGGGCATTCGCGGTGCCAAACTCCGCCATGACATCATCGGCAACCGGCCCGTTTGGATCGCGGCCAGCACGCATGACGGCGAGGAAGAGCAGGTGCTTGCCGCGCACAAGATCGTTTTGCAATCACTGCCGGACGCGGTATTGATCCTGGTGCCGCGGCATCCGGAACGATTTCCCGTTGTACAGTCGCTGCTGAAAAAGAAGCAGTGGAAATTTGTTACCCGAACCAGCCACAAACCGGTCCCATCGGCCGCGGAAGTGTTGCTGGGGGACACGATGGGTGAACTGCCACTTTTCTACGCTGCGAGTGATGTTGCCTTCGTTGGCGGCACACTGGTGCCAGTGGGGGGGCACAACCTGCTCGAACCCGGTTCGCTCGGGTTGCCCGTCATCACCGGGCCCCATTTATTCCATACTCAGGATATTGCTGCTTTATTTACGGATGTCGGCGCGTCCATAACCGTTCAGAATGCGGAGGAACTTGCCGGAGCTGTATTGCCGCTTCTTGAGGATGATGATATGGCGCAGGAGATGGGCCAGAAAGGCAAGCAAGTCGTTGCATCCAACAAGGGTGCCTTGCAGCGGCTCCTGGTCTTGCTTGCGCCGCTGGTCGAGCAGGTAAACAAACGCGCTTCTTGATCGGTCGCAGCCAGTGCACTCTTGTTGGACTACTACTAGCTGGAGCTGGCTGCCTCTTCGTCAGCAATGATATCTTCCGGCGGACGCCGTTCTTTCAGCCACTGATCAATTTCTTCAAGATCCTGCACCTGCAGCGTCCCGGCCGCCAGTTTGAGTCGCAGCACGTTGCCGATGTAGGCGTAGCGGCTCTGGTAAAAGTTGGTGATGGCAGCATACAAAGAGAATTGAGAATTCAGTACATCGACAATGGTTCGCGTACCGACCTCAAAGCCTGCCTGCGTTGCTTCGAGTGCTGTTCGACTTGAAGCCACTGCTTGCTTCAGGGCTTGCACACGACTGATTTCGGATATTACTCCAAGATAAGCATCGCGCGTCTGCCGCTCCGTTTCACGAGCAACGCGCTGCAACTGCTGTCTCGTCGCACGGTGCAGATAGACGGCTTCCTTTACTCGCGATGACGTGCGGCCACCGCTAAATATTGGAATGGATAACTGAATGGAAATCGAGTCCCTGTTGGAGTCCGTATCGAAATCAGGAAATGGCACATCATTTCTAATCTGACCCGATATATCCGAGTCTGACGAGCTGATATTCGCGACCAGGTCGAGCGTGGGATAGTGGCCGGTGCGTCGAAACGCGATTTCATCTCTCGCAATTTGTTCGTCGAAACGACTCGATACCAGGGCAAGATTCTGTGCCATGGCGATTTCATTCCAGCTTGCCTCGCTGGCAGGGTTGGGCGGTGTTAACGGAAAGTCGTCATCCGGTGCGGACAGTACGCGTATGTACTCACCGGTTATTTCACGCAGGAATTCGCGGGCTGTTGCCAGCGATCGCTTTGAACCAATCTCGTTGGCTACCGCCTGATCGTAGGCAGCCTGAGACTCCTGCACGTCCGTGATGGCGATCAAACCGACTTCGAAGCGTTGCTTCGCCTGCTCAAGCTGGCGTGCGATGGCCGTGCGATCGGCATGAATCGAGGTAAGCTGGTCTTCTGCCGCGAGTACGTCGAAATAGCGCGTAACGACCCTCACAATCAAATCTTGTTGTGCTGCCTCATAATTGACTTGCGCCTTGGCTACCTGTTTTTCCGCCCTTCTCAAGCCTACCCACTGATCCCAGCGAAAAAGGGTTTGTCGCAGATCGACAGTCCAACCTGTCGTTTCCGTCGACGACTCGGTGGTTACCGTCGCGATCGTACCACCCGCACCACCCGCAACAGTCGATCCATCGAAGTTTGACGATGAAAACTGCGCGCCCGCGGTGATCTGCGGAAACAGCAATGCTCTTGCCTGCGGCGACGCCTCAAGTGCCGCCTGGCGCCGCGATTCCGCTTCATGAATCAGGGGATCGCTCTGCAGCGCCTGCTGGTACACCTCCAGCAGCGAAGCACCCTGTACCAGTGCCGGGCTGCCCAAAGACAGCAGTAAGAACGCTATGTTTCTAAAAGATATGGTTTTTTTCATTTTTTCGAATCCACCCAAGCGAGTGCTTTATTGGTACTAAGTGTTATAGTTCACTATAACACTAAATCAGTCAAGTTTGATGGTCACATCGAGGTCATCGATATCGACCCGATCGTTCATCCCGGCAATTCTTATGCTTATTCTCTATAGCTTTCTCGGACGTTTACAGACTCAGTTAGTTCGGACAAATACGCATCAAAGAGCGCCTCTTGTCGCGCTGGAGTGTTGCGTCAAGATGGCTGTTCGCGCCGATAATATCAGGCCAGGCCGCGCCATGTTGAGCCTACCTGATATCTATTAGATGCCGCAAATGCGAATCGGGTTTCAGGTGAAATACAAGCTAAGCTCAAGGGGGAACTTCGCATCTGCGGCAGCCTCCAAATAGAGGGGCGTATTTGTCGATAGGAAACGGAATTATGGTGAATTGCCACGGTCGGCAGCGGCTGCTGATATATGCTTGCTCATGAACACCCGTTCGCTCCAAAGCATGACGGGATTGCCGAGTCGGGCAACCACAGTGAGCGTCCAATAAAAACAAATGATCGATGCACGGCATTGCCAACTCGATGCTCGAAAAGGGAAAGACGACTCTTGCGTTGCCACAGAAACTGCCCTGACAAGATGTTGGTACCAAAGATGCACCGATACGGCCTGACGACGGATGCCACATGTCAGTAAACATGTTAATCATAATTTTCGCCGCATTGTTCACGATCGCCCTGATCGCGATTGCAATCGTGCAGCGCTGGAAGCGGCGCTTCGGGAAGCGCCTGCAGGCTTTCCGCGAAGAGTTGATTGCGGCATCCGCGGATGCCTCAGTCGGGCGTCGGTTATCGGTATCTGATCGTGGTGACATAGCGGATCTGGCCAGTACCATAAATCGCCTTTTCGATGCACTCGGTGAACGTGATGAGGAAATCCAGGATCGGGACAGGCTGTTCACTGAATTTGTCCAAACCTTGCCGGAGGTCGTGCTTATTCACGACGAGCGCATAATTCTGGCGAATGAACGTGCTGCCGGGTTGCTCGGAATGGCCCCCGACCAACTGGCGGGTCGTGATGTTGCCGATCTGATCAAGCCGGCCTACCGTGCACTCTTCAGAAAGTCTGTGGCCAACAGGCTGGCGGGCGAGAATGTTCCGCGGCGGCTGGAAATCCAGCTGATCAACGGCAACGATCAGGGCTTGTGGGTCGAGGCACAGAGCTCGATGATTGAGTATCGGGGCACGCCGGCTATTCTCACCATTGCCCGTGACGTGAGTTACCGCAAGAGCCTTGAGGCTTCATTGAGTCGAAGCAAGCGACAGGCGCAGTATACCCTTGAGTCGATTTCGGAA
>JADFNG010000122.1 GCA_022563505.1 Pseudomonadota bacterium
CAGTGCGGTTATTTACCTGCTCGCTTTTTCGGTGCTTACTCCGCGTTTGGGCTTGATCGGTCCGGGCATTGCAGCCTGCGTTGCGGCGACAGTGACGCTGGCTGGAATCAGCCTGCTGGTAGCGAAAAGCATTCGCGATACGCCGCTGGAAGCGGACGAAAGCGAGGCATGAAATAGCCGGCTAATTGGTGGCGTCGGCATAGGCGTCGTGAGGCCAACGGCGGCCAAAGCACATCCATTGATCAGGGGTCTCGCGAACCCAGCTTTCAAAGTAGGCCAGGAGTTGCTGCGTCATCTGGTGTGCTTGTTCGCTGGCGGTCGCTGCAGGGTTGTCGGGCTTGATGGGCGGGAAAACCGTGATACGAAATCGCATGTCCGCCAGTCGCTCGGCTCGAACCGGCAACAGGTCGCAGTGGTGTCGCAGCGCCAGGCGAGCAGCGGTTGTATTGGTTGGTGCGGGTACGCCGAAAAAATCCAGTGGGTCGCCGCTGTCGAGGCGCGTATCAGTGACCAGTCCGACGATGTGCTTTTGTTTGAGTTCCTGTGTCAGGCCGCGCATGCAGCCGTCACGTGAAATCCAGTGGCAGGGCAGTGCGGTTCGCAAGCGCAGAAAAACATCGGCCAGGAAGGGATTTTTTTCAGGGGCAAAAATAGACGTAACGCGCAGTTCGTATTGCGAGGCGACAAAAGTGGATATCTGCCAGGCGCCGATATGACCGGTTACCATGACGGCAGCGTTTTCCTGGTAGTCCGCCAGGTTGACCCTGTCATCGACGATAAATTCAATGCGCTCGTCACGCTCAAGCCAGATACGTTCTGCGAATACGAGTTCGGCGGCGGCATTGCCCAGGTTGCCGCAGACATCCCGGGTGAGCTGTCGAATTTCCTGCGCGTTTTTTTGTGGAAAAGCGACGCTTAAATTGCGCTGAATCTTCTTCGTAAATGGCAGAATGAAGCGAAGGTTTCGAAAAATGAAGTTGGCGAATTTCGCCGCGCGCTCCGGCGTCATGGTTTGCATTAATCTCAGCAGAAAGCGGACAATGAAAGCCTCAAGCCGCCAGCTCAGGTTGCGCAGCGAGGGTAATTTCTCAACCATGCGCGCAGAAAAGAGAAAGTGTTGTTGCGCCATTGAATGGGGCTTGGTTAGTGCAGCGTGCCGAACACCCAGTCCCACAATGGTGAGCTAACGCCGTATTTCGCATTCTTTGTCGAAAAATGATGGCGCATATGGTGGTGCTTCAAGGCCTGCAGGATCGGGTGTCGCATTTTGAAATGATGGGTCGCGTAGTGAATGTAGTCGTAGATCAAATAACCGGCCATAAAAAATGCGCAAAAAGGTTCAGCCCAGGGTGCCGGAATTATTGCCGAAAATATTAACCATATAAACGCCATCACAATGATAGCGCCGCTCGGTGGCATCACCAGTCGGGTCTTGTCGGCCGGTACATCGTGATGCACGCCATGAAACAGGTAGACCAGCCACTTGCTGGCCTCGCTGTTGGCTGGAAAGTGGAACAGGAACCGGTGCAGCAAATATTCCATCAGTGTCCATATCACCAGGGCAGGCAAAATCAGCGCGACGAGCTGGCCGACGGGCAGATGGTGCACCGCCACGGCGCGCCACAGTAAAAAGATGATCACGGGCGACCAGAACAACAAGGGAATGATCGGGTGTACGTGGGTCAGCGACTCCATAAATTTGTTGTTGAAAAGCCGTACCGACTTCTGTTTCATGGCAGATGGTCCTGATTGATGCCTGCTCGCAGTATAAAGCGTGCTTGCATATAATACAGTGAGTCCCGTTCGTCTCGAATTATTTTTTTTCTGCCGCAGAATCCAGGCAACCCGGCCAGTCGGGCGTTGACTGCAGGCCTTTCTCCAGCTGAACCGCAGGCATCCAGTCGCAGGCTCGCTGGAACTCAGTGCCGTCACAGACCCAGTCATTGTGGCGCAATTCGCGCAGTTTTTGCGGGGTCAGCATGGGTGAGGTGCCAAAAGCGATGCCGAGTCTGGCGTTCACCCAGGCGGGAACGTCGAGCAGCCAGGACGGTGTCCTGACGACCCGAATTTTTCGTTTGCACAGGCGGCTTACGATCTTGCTGACGTCGTGCCAGTCATAGCCGTGGGGCTTGCCGTCATCCAGTGTGAAGATTCCCTCCACATTGAGATCACCGCGCAGCCATGCAATGACGGCGGCACTCAGGTCTTCAACAAACAGCATGGAAAAACGGGCGCTGGGCGAGCCAGCAGTGAGTGCAATGCCGCGCGCCATTAGCCGAAAAACAGGCAGCAGTTCACGATCGCCCGGACCGTAGACGGCGGGCGGCCGGAGTATTGTACAGGGGATATCCGAACCTTCCTCCTGCAGCACTTGCTCCGCCCGAAGTTTGCTCGAAGCGTAGAAGGAGAGCTGTGGCTCGCGCGCCGCCAGCGATGAGATAGCAAGCAACCGTGGCGTGATTGCCGTGCTCTTGATTGCCTGCAAAAGGCTTCTTGTGCCGACGACATTAACGTCATCAAACTGAGCCTGGGTGGCGCCCCGAACATTGCCGGCACAATGTATGACTGCGTCGGCGCCCGTCACCAGGCGCTGCAGACTGTCATGATTCGCCAGATCGCCGGCAATAATTTCGCTGCCCGTCAATGCAGGCAACGAAGCTTTCCGGGTACTGCGAACCAGTGCTCGAACAGAAAAATTCTGGGCGTTTAACCGCTTGCAGATTGACTGGCCGATAAACCCGGTTGCACCCGTGACAGCAATTATCTGCTTCAAAGGAAGGTCACCATCGTGTGCCGGCTTCAGGCGATCGATTTTCTCAATTCGTTCTCATCCGCAATTTCGATAAGTCGATCAAGATCGTGTGCTGCCATGAAATTCAGACGGGCTTTGGATCGTGACAGTTTGCCGGACGATGTTCGCGGCAGCTGCCGTTTCGATACGAGGGTAATGTAACAATCAATGCCGAGTTCATTGCGAATAATGCCCGTCAGGCGAGAAATAAGTTCTGACCGTTTCACGGGATCGGCCTGTCGGCACTGAATCTTGAGCACACAGATTTCGCCACCGCTTGGATTCGGCACAGAAAATGCCAGTGAACCGCCAACGCGTACTTCAGGTTGTTGCTCCGCCAGAAATTCGAGATCCTGTGGCCAGACGTTTTTGCCGTTGATAATGATCAGGTCTTTCTCTCGACCGGTGATCACAATATTCGATTCGACCTGGTAGCCGAGGTCGCCGGTGTTAAGCCAGCCGTCTTCGGACAAGACCGCCCGGGTGCTTTCGGGATCATTAAAATAGCCGGTCATGACGCTCGGACCGCGCAGGAAAATTGTGCCGCTGTGACGATTCGGGAGATTGTTTCCCGCCGCATCACGGATTTCGATCTCAAAATCGGGCAGCAAGTAGCCACATTTGACAAATCGCTTCGCCCTGGCGTGGTCGGGATGAGCCGGGTCAATGGGTAGCGCCTGTTGATGCAGTGAAAGGTGATTCGCATCGATGCAATCCGTTTCCATGCCTTGAGACAAGGGCGCGAAGCTGATGGCCAGCGAGCATTCTGCCATGCCGTAGCAAGCCAGGAATGCGCTGTCCTTGAAGCCGGCGGGTTCGAGCACACGGGCAAACTCTTCGAGTGTTTCCGGGCGAATCATCTCTGCCCCGATGCCCGCCATGCGCCAGTTGCTCAAGTCATACTTGCTTGCCTCGTTGGGGCGCAGGCGTCGGGCGCACAGGTCATAGCCAAAAGACGGACCAAAGGAAATGGTCGCTTTGGTAATGGTCATCAGGTTGAGCCATTGCCTGGGCCTGACGGCAAACTCCCGTGTATCGAGGTAGTCGACCGACCGTTGCGATGCGACGGGAACCAGCAACAGGCCAATCAAGCCCATATCGTGATAGAACGGCAGCCACGAGAAAAATCGATCGTCGGCCCTGAGCTTGATGCCGTGGCGGATAATGCCGGTCAAATTGTTCATCAACGTTTCTTGCTTGATGACTACGCCGCGTGGAAAACGCGTGCTGCCGGAGGTGAACTGGATATAGGCGATGTCGTTCGCTTCAATCGTCGGCAGTTCGTTGCTGCCTGCGGGAAGTTTGTCGAAATCGGCGGGAGCCCCTACAAACTTGATTTCGTAGTCATCGACCGCTTCCAGCAAAAACGCAATGTAGCCGCTGGAGGCCATGGCGACCGAGACCCCGGCGCCCCTGATGAGTCGGGCCAGTTGTTGCACATACGCTTCATGACCACCCAGGGTCAGCGTTGCCGGGAATGCAACCGGCACCAGGCCCGCGTATTGGCAGGCAAAGAAAAACACCAGGAAGTCCGGGTTGGTTTCTGCAACCAGTCCCATTCGATCGCCTTTCCTGAGACCCAGCCCCGTCAGCTTTCGCGCCAGTATGCGCGCTTGCTGGCGTAATTCGTGGTAGGGCAGGCGGGCGGATTGTTCGCCCCTGCCGGTAAAGAAATTGGCGCCCGTGGCACCCGTCGCAGCGTAATCCAGCGCGTCCACCAACGTGGCAAACCCTCCCGCCTGGAACTCAATATTGTTCCGCGATGGTGTTATCTCGATCTTCAAAACTTATGTCCCCTTCGCCCCACTTATAAGATTCGGCCACGCAGCGGCTCAATTCGGATTATTATGGACGCCCAACTTATTGTAAGTGCAGAAGTTTCTAGGGCTTAATTGCAGCGCTATTGTCGTTGTTGCGACTGAGAATCTCAAGTCCTGCGAGTGAAAAAAGTATGCAGCAGGACAAAATCGCCGAAATCGTGTCCCAAACTGCACCGTTAGACGGCCATTGGCAGCGATTCGGTCGTTTGGGCCTGATGTGTCGCGAAAGTCATCAATGCGGACATTTTTGGGCGGAAAGGCGCAAAAGATCGCATTTTTTGGCATTATCGGCACAGTGTTTCATGGCAGTGACATTGGTTGCCAGGCGATTGGGGAGGCAAGGTTTTGAGCATTCAGACGCGAACCATTGAGTACAAAGATTGCGATATTGTGCTCGCAGCACACATGGCATGGGACGAGACCGTGTCTGACCCTCGCCCCGGGGTGCTGGTATCGCATGCCTGGGCTGGGCGCTCCGAATTCGAAGACAGAAAGGCGGAACGTCTCGCCGAACTTGGCTACGTCGGATTTTCTCTGGATTTGTACGGCCAGGGCGTGACCGGCAGAAGTCCCGATGAAAACGCAGCATTAATGCAGCCGTTTCTGGATGACCGCGCTTTGTTGCAACGGCGTATGTTGCTTTCACTCGAACAATTGTCGTCTCAAAAAGAGGTCGATAGCGACCGTACTGCGGCAATCGGGTTTTGTTTTGGTGGTCTGTGTGTTCTCGACCTGGCGCGCACCGGTGCGGATCTGCGCGGTGTGGTGAGTTTTCACGGTTTGCTGGGCGCACCCGGCAACACTGAGGGCATGGAGATATCCAGCAAAGTCCTGGTTTTGCATGGCTGGCGCGATCCGCTCGCACCCCCGGAACAGGTATTGTCGTTTGCCGATGAAATGGCGAGTCATGGTGCAGACTGGCAACTGCAGGTTTATGGCAATTGCATGCATGCATTTACCAATCCCGAGGCTGAAGCGCCGGAAAATGGCATGCAATACGATCCGACGGCGGATCGTCGTTCCTGGGATGCCATGTGGGTATTCCTGAACGAGGTATTCAACTAGTACTCCCTTCAACTCGAAAATATCACATTGATGGAGTAACTTAGGTCTGCCGGTCATTGCGGGCTGCACCTGCGATCAAGTCGCGTGTGCTAAGGTTGCCGACCCTTTGGAAGCTTAAGCGAGTACCCCGATGACGTTTCGATTGCTGTCAATTTCAGTTTCATTCCTGTTCGCGATGGGTGGTTTGGATGGCAGCAGCAGTGATGCGCCATCCGCTCCGGTCGCGC
>JADFNG010000004.1 GCA_022563505.1 Pseudomonadota bacterium
CTTGATAAGACTTTGTTATTTAATAAGAACATCTGGTATACCAAACGAGTTAGGTGATTTTATTAGGTCATCAAGAATTTTCATAACGTGTGGTTCTTCCGTTGATACCAACTCAGAAGCATTTGAAAAAGCGGTCTTCAGAGACTCGAATGATATTTTTTCAAGTTTAACCCATGTAGATGGTAAACCGACTGTATCAGCTACATGTGAATCTGAGAATTTAAGGAAAGCGAGAGGAATGGTTCGATAATATTCTTTGGAGGTTTTAATTATATGCTGTAGTTTTTCCTTTTGCTCCACCCACTCATCCGCGGCCGACTGATCTGCTTCGACACCCCATATCTGCTCCCACTGTATTAAGAATTCCGATTTATAGAGAGAATCATCGTATTGGACCTGAGCGTAAAGCTGAGGCATACTCAGCACTTGTGTAACAAGAAAAACCTCTGCTACAACAAGAGCAACTATACGTAAATACGGCTTACGGTCTGGTTCGTACCATTCAATCAAAATATGCCTCCATCATATTTGTTCGGAGCTGGGAATGTCGGAAAGACGTGATCAGGTTTCGATTTTTCATTAAAATTGAGAGTTGAGCGTTGATTCTCTCCTGCTTTGGAAACAGAGCCTTCTACTTGGTCTTCATGAAGGATATCGCTAAGTTGATCCTCCAAGATTTGACGCTTTTCTTTTTGCTCAGCCGATTTTGAAGCAGGAATGGTTTTTAAAACACGACTTGTACTATATTTAATATTAGACATAGACCCAACAGTACCTAAATATCTATACGTATTAGTATTAAATCGCATATAAATGGCCTCTTCGTCAACATTCATTTACTGTTTTTTTGATAAATTTCTCTTGGTTTTGAGCTTGATTTAGATATGAATCAGGTACTTTTGAACATTTTTATAAACGCATTAGATGCGATCAATGCTAAGCAAACAGAGCAGGAGCACTTTCTTGAGATAACGACAGGCCTTGAAGGTGGGATGGTCGAGATTAGAGTCAGTGATACAGGAATTGGAATGAGCCCTGAAGTCTGTAAACGTGCTTTCGAATCGTTCTTTACTACCAAGGAAATCGGCAAGATAGAGGACACCGAGTTCGGGCTGTTTCGAGAGAGCGAGAGAGACGACGTGGTGTTTGAGGACAGACACTTCCGGCTTTCAGGGGCCAGACTCACTAGCCGAAAGACCTACAGCGACGACGAGCAACGGGAGCCAGACATTTTGTGTTTTCATTATTATTCTCCGCAAAAAACTATGGTTAATAACTGACAATGTGCAGCGAGAGTCAGTTAATTCTTTCTACGAAAGTAGCAATAGAGATACATTTGCTCAACGCCACCCGGCGTGACATGCAGTTCTTTGTCGTGGCGCTGCAACTCGAATTCCCCACCCAGCACGTTGTTTAGCTTCTCATGAGTATATCGCTGTATGGGCAGCCCACTGCACTTCGGCGGTGCTTCCGGAGCGAACGTACCGATAATGAGATGTCCGCCCGGCTTCAATGCATTGAGAAGGTTGTCTCGATACGATTGTTGCTGGTCGAGCTCGGTCAGAAAATGGAAGGCGGCTCGGTCATGCCACAGTTCGTAATGATGGCTTGGCAAATCAATTGAAGTGATGTCGCCATTCAACCAGGTGATCGCCTCTCCCGTTGCGCCCAATCTTGCCCTTGCCACTTCCAGCGCCTCTTCCGATATATCCAGCACCGAGATCGATCGGTGGCCTGCGTTGAGTAGATCGTCGACTAATGTGGATACGCCACCGCCAACATCAATGATCGGCGCCTCCGCTTCCAGGCCGAGCTCCTTTATCCAGGCAATAGATGTTTGCAAATGAGGCTTGTACCAGCCCAAAGCGTCGGCCGGTTTGCTTGAGTAGACTCCTTCCCAATGAGTTTTTTTATTCATTTCGAACAATCCCGGCATGACTTTAATGAAATTGCTGTGGATGAAACGGTCGCGTCCAAGCCAGCATGCTTACTGCACAACAACGAAAATACAAAATTGCTTCTATCCAGGTCGAAGCGCAAAAATGCAAAAAAGCCCCCGCTATCGGGGGCTTTCAGGATCCCATTCAACCCCGCCAACGAGCAAGCAACCCGCAGGAACCCGCCAGACCGGTTAACTCGCTGCCGAAGCATAGAAACGATTATCGGCGCACTCTGCTACCTCATTAAGCGCCACCTGAATCGCTTCGCCTTCTTTTGTATCATCAAGTGCCGATTTCGCGGCCGCCCAGGATTCAAGGCTCGGATCTGAATTGCTGGCACGAACATCGACCTTATACTGTCGCCGGAAACTGGCGCGGACACGATTCCCGGACTCTCCGCAAGGAAATGCTCACAGGTCAACAATTGGGAGGGACGAATCGAGGCTTGAGCCCGATCCTGCCTATCATCAAGTATTCGTCAACTTACTCAGATAGTCACGGAATGCAGGCCCAATTTCACTGTGGGCAAGGCCATAGGCGACCGTGGCCTGCAGGTAGCCCAACTTGCTGCCACAGTCGTAACGATCGCCTTTAAACGCAAATGCGTACACTGGATGATCCAGCAGCAAATCGGCAATGGCATCGGTAAGCTGTATCTCTCCGCCGGCCCCGCGACCCGTCGTTTCCAGTTTGTTGAAAATCTCCGGTGCCAGCAGATAGCGGCCAACGACGGCCTGATCCGACGGTGCGTCCTCTGGCTGAGGTTTCTCGACAATGCTCACAATGCGTTGTGACTGACTGCCATCGTCGTCAAGTCCGACAATGCCATAACTTGATGTGTTCTCGTGCGGCACCTTCTCGACCGCGACGATGCTGCCACCGTGCTTCTGGTAATCGTCCGCCATTTGTTTGAGGCAGGGCGGTTCTCCCGCAATCAAGTCATCTGCAAGGTGTACAAAAAACGGTTCGTCGCCCACAGCGGGACGCGCACAAAGTACGGCATGGCCCAAGCCCAAAGGTTCACCCTGGCGAATGTAGATACAGGACACCCCTTGCGGCACGATGTTGCGTATCGATTCAAGAAGATCTGTCTTGCCGGATTCAGTCAATGCCCGCTCGAGTTCAGCATCCGTATCGAAATGGTCCTCGATTGCTCGTTTCGAACTGCCCGTAACAAAAATGAGCTTGGTCGCGCCGGCGGCAACGGCCTCCTCCACGGCATACTGAATGAGTGGCTTGTCCACAACAGGCATCATTTCTTTCGGGCTGGCTTTCGTGGCAGGCAAGAAGCGTGTGCCGCGTCCGGCAACGGGAAAGACGGCAGATCGAATGGGTGCTGGCAAGAACTCTCTCCAAATCAAGGCAGATAAGTCTGCATCATAGCCAATTCAACCTGCCGTTTGCAGGCAACCGGTCACAGTCGCTAGTGCAACCCCGCCATGCAATGTGTCTACGCCGGGCAAGCCGACGCAGACATCACAAACACGAGGATTTTATTGCGCGAGGAAAGCCTATTTTGCGGCTGTTTTTACCAATATGTTCTCGGCATTTATTTCAATCGTTCTCACGCCGATTCCCTTCACTTGCATCAGGTCTGCAGGCGTCTTGAACGGGCCGTGAGCCTTGCGATACTCGACAATCGCTTGCGCCTTTGTCATGCCCACACCTTTTAACTCAGCGGAGATCGTCTCGGCAGTTGCCGTATTGACATCCACGGGCCCGGCAAATGAAGCCAGGGGAAAAAGACATGCGCAGGCGATGGATAAGAGGACCTGTTTTGATCGATTCATGGTTTGCTCCCTTGATCGTGCATTTCAAATTACCGCTGCAGTCATTTACAGCGATGTCACGACGAAGAGCTTAGTGCGGGTGAGCGAAGTTGGCATGCAGTGAAATTGCTGGCTTCGGTATGAAATGAGTCGGGATGCGGTTGGAATCGAGGGATTGAGTTTCTTCTCCATTGACGTTAGCCAAACCACTCTCGCGCCTCAGGCGAGCGCTAGCGGGCGATGCCACTGCGTTGCAGTAGCGTATCGAACTGAACACTGGCAAAAGGACGTTGCGTTTCCCAGTCTTTGCAACTCGGGCATTGCCACAGCAGTCGCTGACTCGAAAAACCGCATTCCCTGCATTGATAGCGCGGCGTGGCAGCCGCAAGTTTGCTCAATCCAGCCCGCACTCTCACCATCGCCTTGCGGCGACTTTCTTCCTCCTCTCCGGCCATGACCTGCATGTCAATAAATTCGACCAGTGTGGGCTCGTTCAACATGTATTCTTCGACGCATTCGTCGATCACATCGATTCCACCGATGTCATTCACAATCGCTGCATAGGCAATGTCTTTTTTCAGTGCCGGATTCTTCTTGAACAAGGAGCGCAAACTCTTGTCGAGTTTCGCGGTCGAGCCGTCACTCTGGTAGGTCGCCACCAAGCGCGGCAATGCCTCCGATATCAGATAGCTGTTCTCCTCGATAATTCGATGATACAAGCGCAATGCTGTTTTCGTATCATTGGTGGCACGAGCAATATCCCCCCGCGCCAGCGCCCCCCGGAACGTCCGTGGTCGACCGCGCTGCGCTTTTTTTACGAATCCTCGCGCCGCCGCATAATCTTTTTCATCGACCGCTTGCTCCGCGAGTTCACAATAATAATGTGCGATTTGCAGTGCAGTTGACTTTCCGCTGAGCACGTCGAGCCTCTGGCTTGCGTCGATCGCCTTTTGCCACTCGTGCTCCTGTTCATAGATGCGGCACAATTGCTGCAGAGCCTCTACCTGGTAGCGCGATCCCGCGGCAAGTCGAATGAACATGTTCTCGGCTCGATCGAGCAGCCCGGCTTTCAGATAATCCTTCGCAAGCGAGGACCAGGCCTGATCGCGTTGCTCTGCCGCAAGATCCGGACGCGCAATAATATTCTGGTGAATGCGGATGGCGCGATCCACTTCGCCCCGCCGCCGAAACAGGTTGCCAAGGGCAAAGTGAGTTTCGATCGTACTGTCATCGACCCGGACCATTTTCATGAAATGCTCCAGCGCCTGGTCGGTTTGCTCATTGAGCAGAAAATTGAGACCTTTGAGGTAATCGATATTCAGCGGTGGCGGCACACCGTCCACATCGTCGCGCTCGCCGAAATGACCCAGTGCCCAACCCGCCGCAGCAAGCAGCAGGAACAGTCCCGCAAGAAAAAAGGTCGATTCAGTCGGCATTGTCGATCGGCAGACTGCGCAAACTGGTAACTTCGGCTGCTGATTTTCGGAGTGCCGCACGCAGGCGCCGTTGCTCGTTGGCCTGTTTGAATGAATAAAAAGTCATGCTCAGGAGACCGAAGGCCCAGCCCAGGACAAAGGTGACGGCAAGGGCCAGCGGGATCGACGGCTGAATCGTGCCGAACGCCAGGTCAATGTTCATATCCCCGGGATTAATGCTCGTAAACCAGGCCATCAAGACAAAAATAACCAGGACCAGCCCGATCACACCAATTCGCATGAGCATGCGCACGCTCCAACCGATTTGCGGACGAAGAATCGTCCCGTTGACTGACAGTTTATGGGTTTCGGCAACTTATGGTAAGACGTGGCCAACAATGGATTCCAATTGCAGACCCATCCGGCCTGCGGTCTCAGCTCTTTATCGGAAAGCCCCGGCTCGCATTGACGCGCTCACGGAGATCCTTTCCCGGCTTGAAATGTGGCACATATTTTCCAGAGAGCGCCACCGCCTCACCGGTCTTGGGATTGCGACCAATGCGTGGCGGCCGAAAATGCAGCGAAAAGCTGCCAAAACCACGAATCTCAATGCGCTCGCCACGGCCCAGCGCATCACTCATTAAATCCAGAAGGTGCTTCACCGCCAGCTCAACATCTTTCGCCGGCAAATGCTTTTGCTTTCGGGCGATCAATTCAATGAGTTCAGATTTCGTCATGATCCGTTTCGCTTAATTCCTCTGAGTTCTTGTCGCGTAAGCTGTCGATTATAAAGGAAATATAACCCGGACCGGAGGTCCGGGCCACTTTATTTTCCTATTTTGATCCGCCGCCCATCTTTTCCTTGAGCAGTTCACCCAACGTCGTACCCGTTGAGACCGCGCCCGCTTCTGATTTATAACTCTTCAGTGCTTCTTGTTCCTCGTGGACTTCCTTGGCTTTGATCGATAACGAAACGCTGCGGTTCTTGCGATCCACATTCGTGAACCGCGCTTCAACCTCATCGCCGACCTTGATCATCGTGCGAGCATCTTCAACTTGATCCGTCCCCAGTTCAGAAGCGCGCAGCGTACCAGTAACACCGTCGCCTAAATCGACGATAGCGGCACGAGCATCGACCTCGATAACCTTGCCTTTGACGACCGAATTCTTCGGATTCTTCGCCAACCATCCTGAGAACGGATCTTTGTCCAGTTGCTTGATGCCCAGTGAAATGCGTTCACGATCAGAATCGATGGCCAAAACAGCCGCTTCGATTTCCTGACCCTTCTTATAGTTGTGAACCGCTTCTTCCCCGGGAATATCCCAGGAAATATCCGACAAATGCACCAGGCCGTCGATGCCGCCGTCAAGACCGATGAAGATACCGAAGTCCGTAATAGACTTGATCTGTCCAGTAACCTTGTCGCCACGATTCACCTCTGCGGAGAACTGTGCCCACGGATTTGCCTTACACTGTTTGATGCCGAGTGAAATACGTCGACGCTCTTCATCGATTTCGAGTACCAGAACCTCAACATCTTCACCAACCTGAACAACCTTCGACGGGTTTACGTTCTTGTTGGTCCAGTCCATCTCGGATACGTGAACCAGGCCTTCAACACCCTCTTCAATCTCAACGAAGCAACCGTAGTCGGCAATATTCGTAATCTTGCCAAAGAGACGGGTATCGGGTGGGTAGCGACGCGCAAGATCATGCCAGGGATCATCGCCCAACTGCTTGATACCGAGTGAAACGCGTTGGCGTTCGCGGTCAAACTTCAGGATCTTGACATCAATTTCATCGCCAACATTGACGACGTCGGAAGGGTGCTTGACACGCTTCCACGCCATATCCGTAATGTGAAGCAGACCATCAATACCGCCGAGATCCACAAAGGCGCCGTAATCGGTCAGGTTCTTGACAATACCCTTAATGGTCTTGCCCTCCTGCAACGATTCAAGCAGCGCTTCGCGTTCTTTACTGTATTCTTTCTCAACCACGGCCCGACGAGAAACCACAACGTTGTTGCGTCGCTGGTCCAGCTTGATGACTTTGAATTCAAGGGTCTTGCCTTCGAGGTACGAAGGATCACGTACCGGACGAACATCAACCAGGGACCCGGGCAGGAATGCTCGAACGTTGTCGATTTCGACCGTAAAGCCACCCTTCACCCGACCATTGATAACGCCGATGACAATTTCGCTGTCTTCGTAGGCTTTCTCAAGATCGATCCAGGTGCGTGCACGAATTGCTTTTTCGCGGGACAGTTTCGTCTCGCCAAATCCGTCTTCGACGGCATCGAGTGCAACTTCAATCTCGTCGCCGACAGCAATTTCGGCTTCGCCCTTGTCGTTGCGAAATTGTTCGATGGGGATGACAGCCTCGGATTTGAGACCGGCAGTGACGATAACTACGTCGTCATTAATAGCAACAATGGTGCCCATGATGATGGCACCCGGCTTTATTTGTTGACTGGCAAATGTTTGTTCAAATAACTCAGCAAAACTCTCAGACATAAGATTAAACCAGAGAATCGTATTTGCGATTCTCACCCATGTAAATCGTCGCGCCAATTCATTTGGCAGACGGTTACCTCAAGAACAGAGCAGCACCATCCGTGGCTGCTCCAACTAAAAACTATTGACTCTCTTTGCAACGCCCGCGAACCCACTCCAGCACAATTTGGGTCACTTCCTCGATCGTCAGCTTACTGGAATCCAGCACCCTGGCATCGTCGGCAGGCCGCAGCGGGTCGATCAAACGTTCAGAATCT
The DNA here is from genome assembly GCA_022563505.1 of Pseudomonadota bacterium. GTDB lineage: Bacteria > Pseudomonadota > Gammaproteobacteria > Steroidobacterales > Woeseiaceae > JAADHU01. The sequence continues at coordinate 7,899 of JADFNG010000004.1, forward strand.
CGCCTGTCGCGAGCCGCTATGTCCCGCGAGAGGGCCGGAAGGCTAACATCAATACCCTTGTCCTTCAACTGCTTAAACCGCCTTTTAGCCCGCTCCACGGGCGTCGCAGTCAGGAACACTTTGACCTGCGCCTGCGGAAAAATTCGCGTGCCCATATCTCGTCCGTCAGCCACAAGCCCAGGCATTTGGCGGAAACTTTCCTGCAGGCCAACGAGTCCCTGGCGAACGGCCGGCAATACGGCCACTCGTGAGGCTCCGCGCCCACAATCTTCCGTACGAATCTCGCGGGTCACGTCCTCCGAGCCCAGCCAAATTTGCTCCTCCCCGTCTTCATTCGCATCAAAACGCACCGGCATGTTACCGGCAAGTTCACCGAGGGCTGAATTCGCATCGTCTGGAATCCCCTGCCGAACGGCCGACAGCGCGACCAGTCGATACAGTGCACCGCTATCGAGCAGGTGCCAGCCTAATGTCTGCGCTACGCGGCGCGCGATCGTGCCTTTTCCGGAGCCACTGGGTCCATCGATCGTCAGAACGGGCGCCTCGGCTGTTGCCATCACGAGATCGATCCTTCCCGTTGCGTTATGTTAATTCCAAGCGACTGCAGGCAGGCTCTGAACCCCGGAAAGGAAGTATCAACGGTGGCCACGTCCTTGATTTGAACGGCCGCATCCGCCCGGGTCGCGGCAATGGCGAACGACATGGCGATGCGGTGATCACCTCGACTGTCAATTGTCGTCGCGGAGAAATCCCCCCCCTGGATCGCGACATCGTCGGGCCGCTCTTCAACGGTCATGCCGAGCGCTCTCAATCCCCGCACCATGGCATCAATGCGATCACTTTCCTTGACCCGCAATTCACCGATGCCGGTGAAGCGGGTCGTGCCACTGGCCGCCGCCGCCGCAATGAACAATATCGGAAACTCATCGATGGCAAGTGGCACCAGGGCCGGGTCGACGTCAATTCCATGCAATTCCGAGGACCGCACACGGATATCCGCAACTGGTTCCTCTCCGAGCATGCGGGCATCCTCCAGAATAATCTCCCCTCCCATCTGCCGGAGAATCGCTATGACGCCGTTTCGCGTCGGGTTGACGCCAACGTTTTGCATCAGAAGCTCGCAATCAGGCGCGATCAGGGCAGCAACCATGAGAAAAGCCGCCGATGACAGATCGGCGGGCACTTGCACACGGGTCGCTCGCAGGCTCTGTTCTCCCGGTAAGCGAATTCGGCCATCCTCGGCATCGAGCCTCACACCCATCGAGCGCAGCATGCGCTCGGTATGATCCCGAGTGATGCCTGGCTCCGTAATGAAGGTTTCACCTTTCGCATACAGCCCGGCGAGAAGGATGGCGGATTTCACCTGCGCGCTCGCCACCGGTAACCGATAATTGATCCCGACCAGGGTCTTGCCCCCTTGCACCATCAACGGAGGCGTCCCTTCGTCGCTGCCAATGATCGCACCCATGGCGGACAAGGGCTTGATCACCCTGTTCATGGGCCGACCGGACAACGAGTCGTCGCCGGTCAGCGTGGTATCAAACGACTGGGCCGATAGCAGACCGGCAAAAAGGCGCATCGCCGTGCCCGAATTTCCAAGCTCCAGCGCACCCTCCGGTTGCTGCAGCCCATGCATGCCGACGCCGCTGATGCGCAGCGTTGTTGCATCCACTGCTTCGATTTCGACGCCCATATCGCGCAACGCCTGCAGCGTCGCACGACAATCCTCACCGGCAAGAAAACCCGTGACGTCGGTTTGTCCTGCAGCGATCGAACCCAGCATCAAGGCTCGGTGTGAAATCGACTTGTCGCCCGGCACAGCCGCTGTGCCGCTTGCCAGGGCCGAGGGCAGTACCAGAAAATTCACAGCTAACTAACCGCTTTTGGATAAGCACCCAGGACACGAAACAGGGAACTCATTTCCTCAAGCTCAGCCAGGGCGCCCGACAACGGCATTTCTTCCGCATGGCCATCGAGGTCAAGAAAGAACACGTAATCCCAGTTCTGTTTGCGTGACGGTCGGGATTCAATGCGGGTTATGTTGATGCCTGTGGTGGCAAACGGTTGTAGCAGCGTGTGCAACACACCGGCCCCTGCCCCTGTGTCGCTCGTTGAGACCAGGATCGTCGTCTTGTCTTCACCGCTGGCTGCAAGGAGTTTTCGTCCAATGACCAGAAACCGGGTGGCATTGTCCGCGCGATCCTCAATGTTGTTGACGAGGGTTTTCAGAGCGTAGACTTCGGCTGCCGTATCGCTGCCTATCGCCGCCGTGTCCGCTTCGTCACGTGCCCGGCGGGCGCCCACCGCATTGCTGCTCACACCGATCAATTCGACATCCGGCAAATACTCCCGCAACCAGCCGCGGCATTGAGCCAGCGCCTGTTCGTGGGCGCAGACGCGCTTGATTTTCTGCAAAGACTCCATCTTGCCCAGCAAATGCTGTTCAATTCGCATTTCAATTTCACCGCTTATCTTGAGTGGCGATGTCAGAAACATATCCAGCGTATTGTTGACCGTGCCTTCCGTTGAGTTCTCGATCGGTACGACGCCAAAATCGGCAGCACCCGATTCGACCTCCTGAAATACTTCATCAATAGTGCCAAACGGCAAAGCCCGCACCGAGTGTCCAAAATGTTTGTAAACGGCCGTCTGGGTAAAGGTACCCTCCGGCCCAAGAAAACCCACCTTGAGCGGTTCCTGTTGCGCCAGGCAAGCCGACATGATTTCCCGAAACAGGCGCAGCATTTCTTCGTCACGCAACGGACCCTCATTGCGCGCGAGTACTGCACGCAGCACCTCCGCTTCGCGTTCGGGCCTGTAATAGTCGACTGCCGAGGCGAGTTTGCCTTTCGAGATACCCACTTGCTGCGCGTAGCGCGCCCGCTCGTTGATCAATGACTGTATTTGACGGTCAACATCATCAATGCGCTTGCGCATTGCCGCAAGGTCGATTGAGCTCCCATCGTCTTTTGGCGCCTTGGCCATCTTTCTACCTATTCAACAGATTAGACATACTATCTTCGGAATCACGCTGCACACTCAGCCGATATTCGTTCAGGATAAAAATTTGCCGAGGTATCGCAAAGCCAGAACACCGTCAATGCCCCGCAAGGCATCAAGCGTAGCATCGGGAACCTCGCCGTCCAGGTCAACCAGCGTATACGCCAACTCACCCATCGATTTATTCAGCAAGTCTTCGATGTTGAGACCGGCATCGGCCAGGCAAGTCGAAATCTGTCCCACCATATTCGGTACGTTCGCATTGGCGAGCGTAATTCGGAAGGCATCCGTTCGCGGCATCACTGTCTGAGGAAAATTGACGGAAAAACGTACATTGCCGTTTTCGAGATAGTCTCTGACGTTGTCGACCACCATAATCGCGCAATTATCTTCGGCCTCGGCGGTGGACGCGCCCAGGTGCGGTAACGCAATCACCTTGTCGTTGGCGATGAGTTCCGGTGTCGGAAAGTCGCATACATAAGCATGCAGTGCGCCCGAGTCGAGCGCGGCAATCACGGCAGCAGCATCGACCACACCACCGCGAGAGAAATTGATCAGGACACCGCCCTTGCGCATCATGGCCAATTGATCTTTCTTGATCAGGTTTTTCGTTTGCCCGATAAGGGGCACATGCACGGACACGGCATCGACGTCCTTGAACAGCTGCTCAATGGTTTCTAATTGCTCTACGCCGGACGACAGCTGCCAGGCACTCCGAACGGTGATGCCCGGGTCGAAGCCGACGACCTTCATGCCCAGCGACAACGCAGCGTTCGCAACATGCACGCCGACCGCACCCAGACCGATGACACCCAGCGTACGACCGGGCAACTCGAAGCCCACGAATTGCTTCTTGCCGGCTTCCACCGCCTTGTTCAGTTCGTCGCCAGCCAGTCCCAGACCCCTCACGTAATCACGTGCATCACAAATATTGCGCGCTGCAATCAACAGCCCTGCAATCACGAGTTCCTTGACCGCATTGGCATTCGCCCCTGGCGCATTAAACACCGGCACGCCGCGCCGGCTCAGCACATCGATCGGGATGTTATTGACGCCCGCACCGGCACGACCGATCGCCTCAACGCTGGCTGGAATTTCCATAGCGTGCATATTGTAAGAACGCAGAATGATGGCGTTCGGATCCGTTATTGCAGACGAAACCTCATATTGTGCCGCTGGAAACCGGCTTAATCCGACCGCAGCGATATTATTCAGTGTCAGTACTTTCTTCATCTTCGAGTTCAATTTAGCGTCTGCGTGGTGATTTTGGCCAGGGTGTCAGCCATTTCGCTGCTCAAAATCCTGCATGAAAAGGATAAGCGCATCGACTGCGTCTTCGCCGGTAGCATTGTAGATTGATGCGCGCATGCCACCCACGGAGCGATGACCCTTGAGGTTGGTCAAGCGTGCATCGTTGGCCTCCGCAAGGAATTTTCCGTCCAGTTCAGCGTTGCCGAGAGTGAATGGCACGTTCATCCGTGAACGACAATCGAGGCTGACAGGGTTGCTGTAAAAACCGGAGTTATCGATCGCCGCGTAGAGTTTTTTCGATTTACGTTCGTTGATTTCCTCCATGGCAGCAAGACCGCCCTGGCGTTGCAGATATTCAAAAACCAGACCGGTGACATACCAGGCGAAGGTCGGCGGCGTATTGATCATTGAAGCGGACTCCGCAAACGCCTTGTACGTCAATAATGTCGGCGTATCTGCCCTGCCACGATCGACCAGGTCATTGCGCACGATCAGCAGCGTGATTCCGGCGGGACCCATATTTTTTTGTGCGCCCGCGTAAATGACGCCAAATTGACTCACATCAATCGGGCGTGACAGGATATTGCTGGACATGTCAGCGACCAGCGGAATGTCTTCAGTCTGTGGCACGAAATGAAATTCAACACCGCCGATCGTTTCGTTGGGGGTGTAATGCAGATAGGCGGCATTTGCCGTCTTCTGCCACGTCGTTTCATCCGGGATGTTTGAGTAGCTGCTGTCGGCAGCATCGGCGGCAATATTGACGTTGCAGAATCGTGCCGCCTCCTTGGCCGCCTTCTTGCCCCAGGTTCCAGTAATCACATAATCGACGGTATCGTCGGCTGCCGACAGATTGAGTACGGACATCGCAAACTGGAGTGTCGCACCGCCTTGCAGGAACAGGACGTGATAGTCGTCGGGTATCTTGAGCAAGTCACGTGCGTTGCTTTCGGCGCGGGCCGCCAGTTCAACAAAGCCCTTGCTGCGATGACTCACTTCCATCACCGACATGCCGGTGTGATTCCAATCCGGAATGTCGTCTCTGATTTGCTGCAGAACTTCCTCGGGTAACGCTGCCGGACCGGCACTGAAATTATGAACCCGAGACATGTCGCAATAGATCCTGATTAATAAGTTAACATTGAAATAGATGAGTCTAAGATGGCTGGTTGTTGCTTACTCTTCCTCGCCTGCCGATGAATCTTCACCCTCCATCGATTCAATGCGAGCCAGGCCCACCAGCCGCTGATTAGCCGCGACCCGAATCAGGCGCACACCCTGCGTGTTGCGACCGATAATCGAAATATCGCTCACTGGCGTGCGTACGAGCGTGCCATTCGAGCTGATCAACATGATCTCATCGTCATCGTTAACCTGGACTGCACCAACCGTCCTGCCGTTACGTTTGGTGGTCTGGATCGCAATAACACCCTGGCCACCACGGCCCTGCAACGGGAACTCTGTGGCAGCCGTGCGTTTGCCGTAGCCGTTTTCTGTGGCGGAAAGGATCATTCCGCCATCGAGAATACAAAGCGCAATAACTTCGTGGCCTCCGCGAAGGCGCATTCCGCGCACGCCTGCAGCACCACGACCCATCGATCGAACATCCTCTTCCCTGAAGCGAATCGCCTTACCGCTGCTCGCAACCAGCAACAACTCCTGATGCCCATCGGTAATGGCCACACCGACCAGGCGGTCGCCGCGCAAGTCGATGGCAATGATGCCGCTGGCGCGAGGTCGGGAAAACTGGCTCAGTGGTGTTTTCTTGACCGTACCGCCGCTGGTTGCCATGAGTACATAACTGTCATCCTTAAACTCGCTGATGGGAAGGATGGCGTTGATACGTTCTCCCTCTTCCAGCGGCAACAAATTTACGATCGGCCTGCCGCGGGCGCCATGCCCGGCTTGCGGCACTTGATAAACCTTGAGCCAGTAAAGCTTGCCGCGACTGGAAAAACACAGGATGGTGTCGTGCGTATTAGCAACAAAAAGCTGATCGATAAAGTCTTCATCTTTGACCTTCGCAGCCGATCGACCCCGTCCACCACGACGCTGCGCCTGGTAGGCATCAATCGGTTGCGCTTTCGCGTAGCCACCGTGGGACAGCGTGATAACCACCTCTTCCTGGGGAATTAAATCCTCCGCCATCAGGTCCGTGTGATCCTGATTGATTTCGGTGCGACGTTCATCGCCGTAGGCTTGCCGAATCTCAATCAGTTCTTCGCGAATCACGCGAAGCAACTCATCCGGCAAAGCCAGAATCATAGATAATTGATTAATTTTATCCAGTAATTCTTTGTATTCTTTATATAATTTTTCTTGCTCAAGACCGGTCAATCGATGCAGGCGGAGGTCCAGAATGGCCTGTGCCTGAACTTGTGAGAGTCGATAGCCATCCTCGACAAGACCAAAACCCTCTTCCAAAGCGTCCGGACGCGTATCCGTTTCACCGGCTTTGTCGAGCATGCCCGACACCGCACCCGGCGGCCACAGTTGCGCCATCAGCGCTTCCCTGGCTGCGGCAGGTGCGGGTGAAGCCTTGATGAGAGCGATGACCTCGTCGATATTGGCAAGTGCGACCGACTGCCCTTCCAGCACATGGATGCGATCGCGAGCCTTGCGGAGATCATGAATCGTGCGCCGGGTCACCACTTCACGCCGGTGCGATAAAAATGCCTCGAGCATTTGCTTCAGGTTCAGAAGCTTGGGCTGCCCGTCCTGCACCGCGACCATATTGATGCCGAAAACACTTTGCAGTGCCGTCTGCTTGAACAGGTTGTTCAGCACGACCTCGCTGATTTCCCCTTTCCGCAGTTCGATAACAATGCGCATACCATCCTTGTCCGACTCATCACGCAATTCAGTGATGCCCTCAATCTTCTTGTGACGCACCAGTTCGGCAATCTTCTCGATGAGTCGTGCCTTGTTCACCTGATACGGCAGCTCGGTCACAATAATTGCTTCGCGACCCCCCGCCTTGCCTATTTCCTCGAAATTGGTGCGAGCCCGCATATGAACGCGCCCGCGACCGGTTTGGTAGGCGGCATAGATGCCCTGCGTTCCGTTGATGATGCCCGCAGTCGGAAAATCAGGACCCGGAATGTGCTCCATCAATCCCTTTACATCGATCGCAGGATCATCAATCAATGCCAGACAGGCATTCACTATTTCTGTCAGGTTATGCGGTGGAATGTTGGTCGCCATACCCACGGCGATACCGGAAGACCCGTTGATGAGCAGGTTTGGATAGCGCGTCGGCATGACCGTCGGCTCAGATTCGCTGCCATCGTAATTCTCGATGAAATCGACTGTTTCCTTGTCGAGGTCTGCCAGTATTTCATGCGCGATACGGGCCATTCGCACTTCGGTGTAACGCATGGCAGCGGGCGAATCGCCGTCCACCGAGCCGAAGTTGCCCTGGCCGTCTACGAGCATGTAACGCATCGAGAACGGCTGTGCCATACGTACGATCGTGTCGTAGACAGCAGTATCACCGTGCGGATGGTATTTACCAATGACGTCACCGACGACACGCGCCGATTTCTTGTACGCCTTGTTGTAGTCGTTGCCCAGTTCACGCATTGCGTACAGCACCCGCCGGTGCACGGGCTTCAGGCCATCACGGATATCCGGAAGCGCGCGCCCGACAATCACGCTCATCGCGTATTCCAGGTACGACTGTTTCATCTCCTCTTCGAGACTTACAGACAGAATTTCCTGTGCAACTTCAGACATCGTGACTCACAAATTCGCAGCATTCCCGCTCTAAAAAACGAAACTGCGTCCTATCTTGTTTGGGTGTTAGGCAGAAATTTTATTGCTTTTGCCTGGCTCGATCCGGCATCAATAAACACGCCGCATCCGGAGCGCAATCATACCACACCGAGGCCAGTATCCGCATCGATTCAGGGACGATTTACGGCAATGTCAGCGGGCCTTAGCAGGGCGATTACATGTGTTTATACTGTGCCCTTTTCCAGCCACTCAATGCGGTTCATCGGGAATCGCGATCTCAGTCCCTATGCAACAATGTGACACATTGATTCAGGCTCGCTGGTGCATCCCGGTCGAGCCCGACCGACTCGTTCTCGAGCACCACGGCATTGCGGTGACCGATGGCCGTATTGTCGCCGTCTTGCCGCTGCCTGAAGCGCGCGCGCAATTCAACCCGGGCGTGGTGGTCGATCGCCCGGACCATGTGGTGATTCCCGGCCTGATTAATGCTCACACGCATGCGGCAATGACGCTTTTTCGGGGCCTGGCCGATGGACTGCCACTGGAGCGCTGGCTCAGGGAGGGGGTGTGGCCCCACGAACAACGATGGGTCAGCGCAGAAATGGTCCGCGATGGCAGCAAACACGCGATCGTCGAGATGCTCAGGGGCGGAGTAACCTGTTTCAGCGATCAGTACTTTTTTCCGGAGGTCGTCGCCGAATCCGCAGTCGATCTGCATATGCGCGCAATGATTGGCACGCCGGTGATGGATTTCCCGACACCCTGGGCCAAAAACGTCGATGAGTACCTGTCGAAAGCCACCGACCTTGTCCACGATCCTTATGCGGACCACCCATTGGTCAGTACCTGTTTCGCGCCCCATTCGACGGCTGCCTTGTCTGCAGACAGCGGCCAAAAACTTCGCGTACTCGCCGATCAACTCGACCGACGGGTACAAATACATTTGCACGAAACCGCCATGGAAATAGCGACCACACTGGAAGAACGAGGCAAACGACCGTTAGCCCGCCTGTCGGAGATGGGGCTCGTCAACGCGTCCCTGATGGCGGTGCATGCGATTCACATGACCGATGAAGAGTTACAACAAATCTCTGCTGCAGGCGTATCGGTCGCCCACTGCCCCCGTTCGAATCTGAAATTGGCCAGCGGTATCGCGCCAGTCCAGCAGATGCTGGATGCAGGCATTAACGTAGCCCTGGGGACGGATGGGGCAGCAAGCAACAATGTGCTCGACATGCTCGGTGAAATGCGCACCGCCGCCCTGCTGGGCAAGGTGAAGGCGGAAGATGCGGCCGCGATCCCGGCCAGCACGGCACTCCGCATGGCGACCCTCAATGGGGCGAAAGCACTGGGGCTTGCCGATGCGGTGGGTTCGATTGAAGTGGGAAAATGGGCAGACCTGACCTGCGTCGACCTCAATTACATCAATAGCCAGCCTGTTTATGATCCTTTGTCACAACTCGTTTACTCCTGCAACCGGGAGCAAATCAGCGACGTCTGGGTCGCGGGCCGCCACCTGGTCGACAAGGGCGCACTGACGCAGGTAGACCTGGACGAAATCCTGCAGCGCAGCGCAGAATGGCAGCAACGAATTGCGGCGGTCTGAAATCCGTTGACGACAGATTTTACAGCAAGTGGAGCGATAGACAAACAGTGACAACCACGGAAAATAATGTCGATGTGGCAGAAATTGCCAAATTTGATGCCCTTGCCTCTCGCTGGTGGGACCCGGCTGGCAGCTTTCGCCCGCTGCACCAGATTAATCCCCTGCGTCTCGATTTCATTCGTCAAAGATGCACGCTGTCCGCTGCACAGGTACTGGATGTTGGCTGTGGCGGTGGAATTCTGGCCGAGTCGATGTCACAACAAGGTGCCTCCGTAACCGGCATCGATATGGCAGAAAGCCCACTGACGGTCGCGCGATTGCACCAGGCGGAATCCGGAACAAATGTGACCTATTTGCAATCCACCGCTGAGGGACTTGCAGAAAACCGGTCACAGGAATTCGACGTCGTGACTTGCCTGGAAATGCTGGAGCACGTGCCCTCCCCGACGGCCGTGATCGCGGCCTGCGCGCGCCTGGTCAAACCCGGCGGGGACGTATTTTTCTCGACCATCAACCGCAATCCGAAATCGTTCCTGTTTGCCATCATTGGCGCAGAATACGTGCTGCGGTTGCTGCCGGCCGGAACGCATCATTACGACAAGTTCATTCGACCATCGGAACTCGAATCGTGGGCTCGCCACGCCGGCCTTGAATTGCGCAGCAGCACAGGCATACATTACAACCCGCTCACCCAGGAGTACTCGCTGCGTCCCAATGTCGACGTCAACTACCTGATGCATTACCAGCGACCGGTCGACCTGTGACCCGGCAATTCGAGGCGGTGCTGTTCGACCTTGACGGCACACTCGTTGACACTGCTCCCGACATGGTTCGCGTGCTATTCGACATGCTGCACGCTTACGACCGCCCGCCGCTGCCTTACGATGTAGCCCGCGCCAGCGTTTCCAATGGCTCGCTCGGACTCATCCGGCTTGCATTTGCCGATTTCGATGAGCAGAAACAGGCCGCGCTGCAACAGGAATATCTGCAGCGATATGAAAAAATCCTGGGCGGCTCGTCCGTCTCATCCGTGCTGTTTCCGGGATTGCCGGAATTGATTGATCGACTGGACGAACACCAGCGACCGTGGGGTATCGTGACCAACAAGCCGCAGCGCATGACGGATCCTTTACTGGCACACCTGGGGCTGGCCGGGCGTACCGGCTGCGCAATCAGTGGTGATACGCTTCCGGAACGCAAGCCGCATCCCGCACCACTGCTGCTGGGCTGCGAACAAATCGGCACGAAACCTGCAAAAACGATTTATGTCGGCGACGCTCGCCGCGATATCGAGGCTGGTCGAGCGGCCGGCATGGCCACGATTGCGGCCGCTTATGGGTATATCACCCCCGACGACGACCCGAATCACTGGGCAGCGGATGATATGGCCGCAAACACCAAAGAACTGGCGAAAATCCTTTTCAAAGCAGTTAATCTGGCCATCTGATGGAAGCAATCGTCATAGACCCTGTCTTAATCGAGATTGGCGGACCCGCACTGGCCATCGGCCTGTTGCTGGGTGGCCTGATCGCCTGGCTGACGGGCAGAAGTCGCCGGCAGCACCTCGACCATTCCATATTGCAACTGGAGACTCGCATCAAGAGCCAGGAGGCATTGCAGCACGAGCGCGATGCCGCCTATGAAGCTGCAAACAGCCGATTGACCACCGCATTTTCGGAGCTCGCCAATAAATCGCTGCAGGCCAATAGTGAAAATTTCCTGCGACTTGCGGAACAGAATCTCGGTGCCCAGCAAGAAAAAGCCAATCGCGCACTCGGAGAACGAGAGCAAGCCGTGGCAAACCTGGTCAAACCCATTCATGAGGCGCTGAAACAATCGCAGCAACAGATAAACGCACTCGAAAAGTCCCGCAGCGAGGCTTACGGAAGTATTCGCGCTCAACTTGAAAGCATGCAAGACGGCCAGAAATCTCTGGCACAAGAGACCAAGAACCTCGTCAGTGCATTGCGTCGTCCGGAAGTGCGGGGCCGCTGGGGTGAAATCACCTTGCGGCGGTTGGTTGAGTTAGCCGGCATGGTGGAACACTGCGATTTTTATGAGCAGGTACATACGACCGACGGCGACAATATTATTCGCCCCGACATGATTGTACGTATGCCGAACAAGCGCGAGTTGGTGGTCGACGTAAAAACACCGCTCGATGCCTATCTCGAAGCGGTAGAGGCTCCTGACGACCAAAAACGGCAGGCTGCGCTTAAGCGGCATGCACGCAATGTACGTGAGCATATTCGCAAACTGGCAAGCAAGACGTATTGGGAGCAATTCTCGCGCAGCCCGGATTTTGTCATTTTGTTCATCCCCGGCGATCAGTTCCTGAGTGCCGCACTCAATGAAGATCCCAACCTGATTGATTCTGCATTGTCGCAACAGATTATCCTTGCGACGCCAACCAGTTTTGTCGCGCTGCTGAAAGCGGTTGCCTATGGCTGGAGCCAGATCGCTCTCACTGAAAACGCAGAAGAAATCCGGCGCCTGGCGGCGGACCTGTATGGACGCCTGACCGCTTTCGTGGGTCATTTGAACAAGCTGGGCAGGCAATTGTCGAGCAGCGTCGAACACTACAATCGGGCGATCGGTTCACTGGAGCGCAAAGTCCTGCCTGGCGCACGCAAATTCGTTGAATTGGGTATCCGGCCGAAGAAGGAAATCGAGCCGCTCGAGACGCTGGAATCGCTGCCCCGACAATTGCCGGAAATTACCGAGGATGACAAGATCGCAGGCAAGAAACCGCCACCAAAAGACGACAGCAAGACGCTGCAATAAGACATGGATACTCTCGCTAAAGACTATGAATTCGGGCCCGGACTCTTAAAAGACCGAATCATCATGATAACCGGCGCCACCGACGGCATCGGCCGCGCACTCGCTGTGCGAGCGGGCCAACTCGGCGCCCGCGTCATCTTGCATGGCCGCAATGTGAAGCGCCTTGAGGCAGTGTACGATGAAATCGAAGGGATCGACGACGCCCTTCGCCCCTCGATTGCGATGCTTGACCTGGCAACCGCCGATGGTGACGCATACAGGTCTCTGGCAAGCAGCATCGAAGCAGAGTTTGGACGGCTCGACGGCCTCGTGCACAACGCCGGTATCCTCGGCAGCCGTCACTCCATCGAACAATACGATGCCATTGAATGGCAGCAGGTCATGCACGTCAATCTGACCGCGCCGTTCGCGCTGACCCAGGTGATGTTGCCGCTCCTCAGGAAAACACAGCACCCGTCAATCATCTTTACCAGCAGCGGTGTCGGTCGGGTAGGAAAAGCGTTCTGGGGGGCGTACTCGGTCTCCAAATTCGGCACCGAAGCGTTGTCGCAGATTCTTTCCAACGAGAACATGCATAGCGGGATGCGGGTTAATTGCATCAATCCAGGTTCGGTGCGAACGAAGATGCGACTGGCCGCATATCCGGCGGAAGATCGGGAGGCACTCAAAGGGCCGGAGGATGTCCTGACCGCGTACCTCTATTTGCTGGGCCCCGATAGCGAGGACGTGAGTGGGCAGAGTCTCGACGCTCAGTAATAATTTACATTAATAACATTTTTTATCTTTTTGATTTAAAACGATGTTTTTGGATCTTATGGGATCTCTTTTTACGGTATTTTTGCGCCGGCCGCGCGCCTGACAGCGGCGCTTCAAGGCCCGCCGCTGCGTACAACAGGCGCACCTGTGCCGCACTCAATGCAACAAACTTGCCACGCCGAAGTGATCGCGGCAATTCTATCGGTCCATAACAGATTCTCATCAGGCGACTGACCTGGTAGCCGATCGCATTCCACATGCGGCGTACCTCGCGATTGCGGCCTTCCTTCAGGGAAACCTTGAACCAGCGATTGGTGCCGTCTCCACCGGTCGCCGCAACGCTATCGAAGGCTGCCCGGCCGTCGTCCAGCTCGATACCAGAACACAGCAGCGCCAACTCAGACTTCTTAGGATTACCATGCACGCGCACGGCGTACCGTCGCAGGACTTCCGAGGACGGGTGCATGAGGGCGTTTGCGAGTTTCCCGTCGGTCGTGAACAAAAGCAGGCCGCTGGTCGTCAAGTCCAGGCGACCGACCGCAATCCAGCGCGAGCCCTTCAATTTCGGCAGAGAATCGAAAACAACCCGGCGCCCTTCCGGGTCGGAACGGCTGTAATTTCGTCCCCGGGTTTGTGATAGATGATGTGACGGTGATCGGCTTGTTTGGGCCTGACAGACAGTCGACGCCCGTCCAGCGAAAATTTTTCACCGCCCGTGACTGTCGCGCCAAGCATCGCGACGCTGCCGTCGATCTTCAGACGTTGGTCTCTGATCCAGCCTTCGATCTCACGGCGCGAACCATGCCCCGCGGCAGCGAGTACTTTCTGCACGCGATCAGCCACACTCTTTATGCCCCGCTGGCCGAGGCCTCGGCATCTTCGGTGTCAATCTCGGCTTCCTGCTCTGTAGCAGTATCCGCGGGACTACCGTCGTGTGCAGAGGAATCAGGCCATTCAGGTGCGACAATCTCCTCAAAATCTACGTCCACCAGGGCTTCAGCGGCAGCAACGGCGGCCTCATCAGGATCGTTTTCGACGCCAGCATCAACCTCCAGCTCATCCGGATAAAGCACGGGAATCTCCGGCACATCGAATTCATCAGCCCACTCCGTTTCCTCATCGACCGCCGGTAGATCGAGTTGCACGCGCAGACTCTCCCAATCCGACAAGTCGGCCAGCGGTGGCAGTTCATCCAGTTTTTTCAAGCCGAAATAGTCGAGAAACTGTTTCGTTGTTGCGAACATGGCCGGCCGGCCGGGCACATCGCGATGACCCACTACCCGCACCCACTCACGTTCGAGCAACGATCGAATGATATTACTGCTCACCGAGACGCCGCGAATTTCCTCGATTTCTCCACGCGTCATGGGTTGCCGATAGGCGATGAGAGCGAGAGTCTCGAACAAGGCGCGCGAGTAGCGTGGTGGCTTGTCTTCCCAGAGCTTCTCAAGCCGCTCTGACATACCGGCCTTCAGTTGCATGCGAAAACCGGAGGCAACCTCTGCAATCGCCAGACCACGATCCTCATAGTCATCCTGCAAAGCCTTGATGGCGTTGCGGATCTCGGCTTTCTCCGGCATTGACGCCTCATCAAACAACGACTGCAGCTGATCCGTATTGAGAGGCCGCCCTGCCGCCAGCAATGCCGCTTCAACAAAATATTTTATTTCTGTATCGTCCATTTACAAATTAACTCTTGGCTGGATGCCTGACCGCAACAATCAGGTGTCGGTATTTTCGGTTGCTCCGATATCGTCATCGGTGACCAGATGCACTGACGAAGCCGCACGTATATGAAGTGGCGCATACGCTTCTGCTTGCACTACCTCAATCGTCGTCAATCGTAATAGTTCAAGAAGCGCGAGAAAGGTCACAGCCACACCCATACGGCCTTCCTCAGGATCGAACAGATCGGCAAATTCGCAAAAAGCACCCGCTTTGATGCGACTGAGAATCTCAGACATTCGTTGTCGCACCGACAGCGGCTCGCGCTGCATGTGCAGGTTCGAATACATTGCTGCACGTTTTAGCACATCGTGAAAAGAGAGCAGCAAGTCCTTTAATGTAACATCCGGCAATTTCACCGACACTTTGCGTTCGGGCGCCTCAACGTTGGCCACATATACGTCCCGTTCCAGGCGTGGCAGATCGCTGAGATCTTCGGCTGCTTTCTTGTAGCGTTCGTATTCCTGCAATCGCCGCACCAGTTCAGCGCGTGGGTCTTCCTCTTCCTCATGTTCCGTCTCGGGTCGCGGCAGGAGCATGCGTGATTTTATTTCTGCGAGCATTGCCGCCATGAGCAGATACTCACCGGCCAACTCCAGCTGCATCTCATCCATCATCTCGATGTACTCGACGTACTGGCGGGTAATTTCCGCGACCGGAATATCAAGAATATCGAGATTCTGACGCCGAATCAGGTACAGCAACAGATCGAGCGGGCCTTCGAAGGCCTCCAGAAAAACCTGCAGTGCCTGCGGTGGAATGTACAAATCCTGTGGCAGTTGCGTGAGTGGCTCGCCATCAACCACCGCAAACGGCATTTCGCCTTGCGCGGGTAGCGGCTGCCTTTCCGAGGGCGGCTTGGGCACGTCTTCGCTCGTGAGTACGGTGAGTTCAGGTTTCATGGATAATCCGGATGGAGTCGGTGTATTTTAGCGTAATTCGAATGCTTGGCGGCAAGATGTTTGCAACATGCTCAGGCCTGCTATTGCAGGCCACTGACATCGCCCCGACCAACACGCAAGACTTCCACCGTACCCGACGACAGGTCGATGACGCTCGTCGGTTCGATACCCATCGGACCGGCATCCACAATGATCTCAATAGCATGGCCGATGCGCTCCTCGATTTCCATGATATCTGAAACGGGCACGTCATCCCCAGGCAGCAATAGTGTGGAACTCATGATGGGCTCACCCAACGCCTCCAGCATGGCATGTACAATCGCGTTATCGGGCACGCGCAGGCCAATAGTCCGGCGTTTTGGATGTTGCAGTCGATTTGGCACTTCGCGAGTTGCCTGCAATATAAACGTATAGGGCCCGGGCGTCAGCGATTTGAGCAGACGGTATGCCCAATTGTCCACGCGGGCATACAGACTAATCTCTGAAAGATCGCTGCAGACCAGCGTGAAATTATGGTGCTTGTCTGTTTGCCGGATGCGTCGAATGCGATCCATCGCCCGCTTGTCGCCGATATGGCAGCCAAAGGCACCGCTGGAATCCGTTGGATAAGCCACCAGGCCACCAGCGCGGATCGCGGCCACTACTTCAGCAATGCGGCGCGGCTGCGGATCCGTTGGGTGCATTTCGACAATTCTTGCCATACGCGGATTGTATAGACTTCGACACGGCGCCGAGCTACTTTTGAGCCAATTCGACAGCCGCCGAATTTGCGTTATCATGCGTCACCCTTTTCTGGCCGGGCCGGTTTATCTCCATGCAGCTACTCATTGACTACATCCCCATAGTCATCTTCATCATTGCCTATTTTTTCAAAGACATTTTCTTTGCAACAGCGGTACTCATGGCCGCAATGCCGGTGGTACTGATCGTGCAATGGCTCATGACTCGCAAGATAAACAAGATTTACCTGGCATCGACAGCACTGGTTCTGGTACTGGGAAGCGCGACCCTGTACTACCGGAATGCCACTTTTCTGTACTGGAAACCCACCGTCCTGAACTGGGCGTTTGCGATGGCATTTCTCGGCAGTCAGTGGATCGGAGATAAGCCCTTCGTCCAGCGCATGCTCGGCAGTGCTGCCGAACTCAGCCGAACTCAATGGAATCGCCTGAATCTGATGTGGGTCGGGTTCTTCATCTTTGTGGGTGGCGTCAATATCTACATTGCCTACAACTTTTCCGAAGCATTCTGGGTCAAGTTCAAATTATTTGGCATGTTGGGCCTGACGCTGCTGTTCGTCATCGTACAAAGCATCTGGCTCACGATGGCGACGAAGGACAGCGAGCCAGCCGCCGAAGATTCCGAGCACTGAGCATGTGGTATGCCATCATCAGTGAGGATGTGGAAAACAGCCTCGACTTGCGAATTCGCTCGCGCGCTGCACATCTGGCACGACTCAAGACGCTGGCTGACGAGGGACGTGTGTTGATCGCCGGCCCACACCCGGCAAGCGATCGCGATGACGCCGGCCCGGAGGGTTTCACCGGCAGCCTTGTGGTCGTTGACTTCCCGTCTCTGGAGGAAGCGCAAGCCTGGGCAGACGTTGACCCTTACACCGCTGCCGGCGTCTATGCAAAAGTCACCGTCAAACCCTTCAAACTTGTCCTGCCATGAGTTCGGATCGACAAAATCAGATTCGGCAATGCCTGGAAGCACGTTTCTCTCCGCAAGAACTTCTTGTTAAAGACCAGAGTCATTTGCATGCAGGACATGCAGGCGCCAAAGATGGTCGCGGTCATTTTGACGTGACCATCGTTGCGGAAGAATTTACCGGCAAGAGCCGTCTCGAACGTCACAGGATGGTTTACGGCGCGCTAGGCAACTTGCTAGAGTCCGATATCCACGCACTCCGCATTAAGGCGCTGACGCCCTCCGAGCGGTAAACTCGCCGCCTGCATCCCGATTTTTGGCAAATTTTAAGGAAATATCCACAATGCATTACATGATCGGTGCCACTCGCGTCGGAGCACGACTCCCGTCCCTCACGGCCGCGTTTCTGATCGCGCTTGTTGCGACCAATGTAAATGCCGAGACAGTAAAAACCGTCAATGGAACCCCAATCGACAGTTCTGTGGTCGATTTCTATCTGCAATCGCGCACGCAACGACCTGTAGTACAAATCACGGACGCGGAGCGGACAAGCTTGCTGGAGGAACTGACCAACATTTATCTGCTCTCAAGCGACGAGCAAGCCGCAGAGGTCACCAAAGACCCGAAGGTCAAGGCACAACTGGAGCTTCAACGTCGTGGTGTCATCGCCCAGATAGTAGCGAGCAAGTTTTTTGAGGGTGTAAACGTCACGGAAGAAGAGATTCTCGCGGCATACGATGTCCAGGCGGCCAAAGCTCCTCCGCTGCAATTTAAGGCACGTCACATACTGCTCGAGAGTCAGGGCGAAGCGATTGCAGTGATTGGCGAGTTGGATATCGGTGGCAAATTTGAAGACCTCGCAAAAGAACGTTCAACAGGCCCCTCCGGATCCAGCGGTGGCGACCTGGGCTGGTTCTCGCCCAATCAGATGGTCAAATCTTTTTCAGATGCCGTTGAAGCGCTGGAAGACGGCAAGTACACCACTAGCCCGGTACAAACAGAATTCGGCTGGCATGTCATCTTTCGAGAGGAATCACGGCAGACTGAAGCACCTACTTTGGATGGTGTCCGCGAGATCATCGTCCAAAACATACAGCAAGATAAATTCAAGCAGTACCTGGAAAGCCTGCGCTCAAGTGTGACGGAATAAGGTGAACTTAACATAAGGAACCTCTGATCTATTCGTATCTTGGCTCCCAATCTACTTCGTCAATCCATATTCCGTAACGATGAAGGGCGCCCCAGGGCGCCCTTTTTCATTCGTTCGAATAGATATGTGAGGCCGGTCACAGCATTCAATGGCTACTGTGACTATATTGCCCGGGAGTCGCATCTAATCGCTCAGAGGCGGCTTCTCCAACCCTCGCATCTCCTTTATGTTGATACGAGATCTAAGTCGGCATGGACGCCGACTTTTTTATGGCCTCTGTTATCCAGACTATAAATACCAGCCTTACGGGCTAGCGATCAACAGTCTCAGATCCCGATAATTCCTGCCGGTAACAGCAATCTCATCACCAATTTGCGGTGCGCGGCCATTCGACAACATGGCGCTGTAATCGACTGTCATGCCACCAATCACTGCCATACCGAACCTGGTATCGACTGCGTCAACGATCCCCCTGAGGAAATCAGGAACGCCGGCATCAACCCCGACTGGCGCCAACTTCATGATTTGTGTATCAACAAAACCGCCGGTACCCAAATCGATCGCCCCGTAAATCGCAATCGTCATGCCTGCCGTCAGGCCACCAAATCCAGCACCATTGTCGAACACTGTCTGACCCATGACCGATAAGAAGCCGTCGCCGATATAGTCGATTTGGCCGCGTGCTAGTAGGTCAGATTCATTGATGCTGAATCCATCGCTGCCGTTGATGCTGAACGCATCGCTGCCGTTGATGCTGAACGCATCGCTGCCGTTGATGCTGAACGCATCGCTGCCGTTGATGCTGAATCCATCGCTGCCGTTGATGCTGAACGCATCGCTGCCGTTGATGCTGAACGCATCGCTGCCGTTGATGCTGAACGCATCGCTGCCGTTGATGCTCATGCCGTCACTACCATTTATGCTGGCACTGACACCATTCGTTATCGCAGCATTTGCAAAACTGCTCAGCGCCATCACCAAGCCTACTCCCGCTATCCTTACGATGCGTTTCACAATTTCTCTATCGCTCATTACTTTAATTCTCCAACCAATTTTGCTATCGAAAATGGCAGCCTTGCCTTATCCGATAGCTCGCTCTATTTTTCTTGCTCCGATTCCCGTGAAGCAGTTACCTTAATCAGTCCTTCATCGATCAGTAGGTTCTTAAATGACCTTTCTTCTCCAGGCGGACTCAGGTAGTGGTAAATACCGAGTCCGGTTCGAACAACCCGCTCACCTTTTTTTATGTTTGGCTTTGGCAAATTCGTCAACCAGTTATCCACTTCTTCTAGTAAACTTTGGCATCTAGCTCTTAAGTACTCGTCAAACTTTGGCAAGTCCTCCAGTCGTATCCCGTGATCAGCCACTACTTCTCTTTCAAATCTCCCTTTACCCGGCGCCAACTTCGTCATATTGAAATCAATTGTATTAACAAAATTCCGTATGACGCTTCCTGTTCTTTCGAAGTTATGCACACCTTTGGCCTCAGGTATGTAGTCACGACGAAGAACCCGGAACCACCTACCATCGATTTCCCTTACCGCACCAACCCGAACGAGTTCATCCAAAATTGATCGCGGCGACATATCGCCACTGTGCCGCTTGACCAATAGTGAAAATGTCAATTCACCAGGATTTTCAGCTTCATATTGAAGCTCAAGAGGCATTCCATACGGTCCTGTAAAATCCGGATCCGTATGCCACCCAACTAATACTCGTCCAAGTCGGTTATAACTTGTCTTAAGCTCATACCCCTCCTTCATTGCATGGTCGATGACTCGCTTAACTTCCTTCCGAGTCAACCCTGTCATGACCGCAATTCTTGTTCGGGTCGCCCTGCGGCCCAGCACCTTGAAATCCTTAATGGCTACTTCTATGTATACTGCTTTCGCCACCTCCGAGAACTCGGCAAATGAGACTCCCTGACGTAAGAGAATCCGCACCAATGGCCCCATAAGTACTCGAAATGCTGCAAGCAACGTTTGTTTTACAGAATCTGACATATTTCAACATAATAGCCATAAGTAGGGAATTTATTCCCAAATTATCTCACAGTCAACATTAAGTTAAGTCACCAATGACAATATGTCATATTAAATTCAAGGGGTTTCAAGCCAAACCTCGAAAGCAAGCCACAAATCTATCTGAAAGGCTTGAAAATGATTGTAGTGTTCGAAGATTGTCGACCGATAGAAGAGGGTAATTTTACTTAAAAAACAGCGAATTACAGAGCTTATTTCAAGTTGATTATTAAATATTCTTGCTCACTTGATCGTGCTGATGCGGAAAAAGATTACTTGCGGACGAGGAACATGGATAGAGCATCACATGAAAAGTCAATCTCAGAACAAATGAATAGTTCGGAAGCAGTAACGCAAGGAATTGCGCACTCATGCAATAGGCAGGGTAGATTACTGGGCCTAACAGGTCGGAATAGCGTTACTGGGAAATTATGTGCTGCAGAATGCAGCGCGGCAGACCCAAAGAACTGAAATGATCCGTTGGCATTGCCTGTTATTTCATTTCGTAATAAAAGACGCCAAGTCCAACTGAGGAATATTCGTTCTTGGTATTTTCTACATCCGCTGAATGCAATGTTTCATAGGCCACAAACAAATCATCAATCGATTCGGTAAGGTCTTCTAATCGATCACGACTAACTCGCCTAATTCTGGTTAGATCTTCATTTCGAATAGAACGAGTCGAAACTGTACGTTGTATCCATAAATCATCGTCATTTTCTGACTCGGCATTATGGGCAATTGCGGTGGCAAGAGGATAGATACCTCGTACCAAGCCAGTAATTAGCTTGTCATGAGAATCTTTTGCCAGCGCCCCACGAGCTAACGGGCGAAGCAACCCTTCTGGCGTTTCTTCGATCGCACCGGTCCGCTTCAGTTCCGTACGCAAGGCACCAGGGGGAATATCACCCGCTGAGCGTTTTACTAATGATGTGAATGAAGTCGAAGTCGTATCTGAATCAAAAGGGAGGTCTAAAGGATACCCAAATTCACTCAAAAATGTCTTGTCCGAGTACCAACGGTGCAACACCTCTCCTAGAGGCGTCGATCTCGCCACCACAGATTCCTCGCCGCCGGCAATCTTATCCCGGATTCTTCTGATCTCTTTTCTGGTAAGCCCCGTCATTACCGCTACACGAGAAATATTAGTTGGCCGGCCTCTGAGTCCATAGTCTTTCGTTGCTACATCAACAAAAGCAGATTTTGAAATTTCATTAAACTCACGATAGCCAATGCCACTGCGCAGGAGCATCTTCGCTATCGGTCTGAGTGCTACCAACAGCGCGCTTAGAACTTGACGTTGAACGGAATCCTTCATGGGCGCGAAATATATGTAGGTTGCTGATATCGGTCAATAAAATTGACTGATTGGGAAAAATGGCCCAAGTTTCCCCCTCATCTGGTCGAGAAATGATCTTTATATCTGGCCAGTTTGCCTAGTTACGGATGTTGATTTCATTGGATATTATCGTACGACTTCACAGCTTGCCGGTTAATTATTGATCAACAACAGCTTATTGACGCCATCCTCATCAATTACCGCAATTCCAAGGTTTTGCGCTTTTGTCAGTTTTGAACCAGTTTTGTCGCCGTAAACAACGAAGTCGGTCTTCATGGACACGCTGCCGGTCACTTTGCCGCCCAACGCCTGAATCCTGGCCTTCAATTCGTCGCGGCTCATGCTTCGCATCGTCCCAGTCAGCACGAAAATCTTGCCGGCAAGTGGTCCGGAATTGGCAGTGCGTTGTGGTGCAACCTCCTCCCATGTAACCCCGTCATTTATCAACTCACGGATAATCTTTCGGTTCTGCTTTTCGGCGAAAAAGGCCTGGATTCTGGACGCAACAATAGGACCAACGTCCGGAACCTCCTGAAGATCCTCCACGTCTGCCTCCATAATGCTCGCCAGCTTGCCGTAGTACGCCGCAAGCGATGCCGCCGTAGCTTCACCAACATCGCGGATTCCGAGGCCATAGAGAAAGCGTGAGAGCGTCGTTTGCTTGCTCTTCGTTATTGATGCAATCAGATTCTCCGCCGACTTTTCCGCCATACGTTCCATTGCAGCAATATCGGTAGCGGAGAGTTTGTAAATATCGTCCGGCGTCTTGATTCGTCCGTGCAAAACCAGTTGTTCGATCAGCTTGCTGCCGAGGCCCTCGATATCCAGCGCTTTCCTTGACACGAAATGCTTAAGAGATTCTGAGCGTTGGGCCGCACACGAAAGGCCACCTGTGCATCGAGCCACGGCCTCACCGTCGATACGTACGACCCGGGAGCCACAAACCGGGCATTTTCGGGGAATTCGGACTGGCTTCGTGCCCTTGGGGCGCTTGCCTGCAATAATCTGCACCACCTCGGGAATCACGTCCCCTGCCCTGCGCACAATCACTGTATCCCCGATCCGGACATCCTTGCGGTGGAGTTCATCCATGTTATGCAGGGTCGCGTTGCTGACAGTCACACCACCGACAAAAACCGGTTTCAGCCGCGCAACGGGAGTTACTGCGCCCGTACGACCGACCTGAAATTCTATATTCTCAACCAGCGTCATTTCTTCCTGCGCCGGAAATTTGTACGCGATAGCCCAGCGTGGCGCTCGCGAGATGAAACCGAGTTCATGCTGATATTCGAGTCGATCCACTTTGTAAACGACACCGTCGATATCGTAGTCCAGTGAATCCCGACGATTACCAATATCCGCGTAGTACTCCATGCATCCATCAACACCCGAGACGAGCCGTCGTTCCGGACAGACTTTCAGCCCCCACTCCTGGAGTTGATGCAGTATTTCACTGTGCCGATCCGGCAGCAGACCACCCTCCACAATCCCGACCGAGTACACATAGAAATCCAGCGGCCGCTCAGCCGTCAGGCGTGGATCAAGTTGTCTGAGACTACCTGCGGCAGCATTGCGGGGATTGACGAAAGTTTTCTCGCCTTTTTCACGAGCGCGTTCGTTGAGCTTTGCGAATCCCGCTCGCGGCATGAACACCTCTCCGCGTACTTCAAGCATCGACGGGAAGCCCTTGCCCAGCAACCTGAGCGGTACTGCTTCGATGGTGCGGACGTTGTGCGTGATGTCTTCACCGCGCGTCCCATCGCCTCGCGTAGCACCGCGCACAAGCTTGCCATTCTCAAATTGCAAACTGACCGCTGCCCCATCAAATTTAGGGTCCGCCATGTAGGCGATATCTGCGTCAGCAGATAACTCGAGTCTTGCCGCAACCCGACGATGGAAATCCACGAACTCCTGCTCCGAAAACACATTATTCAATGACAACATTGGCAGGTAATGTTCTACGGTTCCGAAGGCAGCGATCGGTTCTGCACCGACCCGTTGCGTCGGGGAATCCGGGGTAATCAGTTGCGGGTATTCGGTCTCGAGCGCCTGTAATTCCCGCATCAGTCGATCGTATTCGATGTCTGGAATTTCGGGAGCATCGAGTACGTGATACAGATTGTTATGGAACCGAATCTCCTCGCGGAGTGATGTCACCTTTTCTCTGGTCGCCTCGGGCACGGTCATTGGCGGAGAATTGCGGTACCCGAAATCATGTCACTTCAATTCCATGCTCATACTGAATTATTTCTTCGCGAAGATAATGCTCGCGCTGGATGCTAAGGGTGCTGCCAGATTCATCGAGTAACTCTGCCTGCAAAGATCGCGACAGCGCTCTGCCGGCCGCCATCATCAAATCGAATGCATCGGGCCCGCTGATAACGCTTGGCAAAACCATAAACAGGCTGATGCCAGGAATTTGCTGCGCCTTGATATTCTCCAGGTCGAAGCTGCCGGGCTCGATCAGGCTCGCCGCGCTGAAGATAATGGCACTTTCATCCGTGCCGTCGTATTGATGAAAGATGCCGAATTTTCCATGGCGCATGCCGATGCCGCGCAAGCTCAGAATCAGATCCTCGCCGCAAAACGCGGCGTTACCGCTCGCAACAATGCGCAGCGTTACGATCCTTTGTTCTTTGCTGTCATGCTCAACACTTGCTGCACCTGGCTCATCGCCCATAGCCGGGGTCTGCGTCGCATCCTCAAGCGTGGGTTCCCTGCGCTCAGGAGTTGGCGCAGGCTCTTTGGTATTCTCACGTTCCTTACGGCTATACAGATAAACACCGGCTATAACCGCCAGGCCGAACAACAAGAGCAACCATCGCAGACCGTCCATAACGAATTCCGCTTGATCCCCGCTTCAGCTTGCTGCCATGTGAACCGCTTCGTCGAGATCGACGGAAACCAGTCGCGATACACCTGGCTCCTGCATCGTCACGCCCGTTAACTGACGTGCCATCTCCATCGTCACTTTGTTGTGCGTGATGAAAACGAATTGCACCTTTTCCGACATTTCCTTAACGATGGAACAGAATCGAGTGACATTCGCGTCGTCCAGCGGTGCATCGACCTCGTCGAGCAAGCAAAAGGGCGCTGGATTGAGTTCAAAAATCGCGAACACCAGCGCCACGGCGGTCAATGCTTTCTCACCGCCTGACAACAGGTGAATCGTACTGTTGCGCTTCCCGGGTGGACGCGCCATAACGGTCACGCCCGCAGTTAACAAATCGTCCCCTGTAAGCTCAAGGTAAGCATGTCCACCGCCGAACAATTTCGGAAACAGCAGTTTGAATCCCGCATTGATCTGGTCGAACGTCTTGCGGAACCGGGTCCGTGTTTCGCGATCAATCTTGCGAATGGCGCCGTCGAGCGTCGACAGCGCGTCCTCAAGATCGCCGAGTTGCGAGTCCAGATAATCTTTGCGTTCTGACTGTTCTTTGAACTCATCAATTGCCGCCAGGTTGATTGGCCCAAGTCGATCAATCCGGGTACGAATTTTCTCAAGTTGTTCTGCCCAATTCTCCGCCGACGCTTCCCCGTCCAGTCCTTGCAGAAGGTCGTCAAATTCAAAATCTGTTTGCGTCAGTTGTTCCGCGAATCCTTCCCGCCGCACACGAATTTCCTGCAATGCCATCTTCGCTTCGCCAACCGCAGTTCGCGCTTCTTCGACAGACTGATCGATCTGTACACGATCCTGGTCCAGCTCCCTGATCTGCTCCTCAACCGCTTCGACCAGCCTGCGCGCGTCCATCATTTCGGACTCGACCGTAACCCGCACATCGAGCTGCCGGGCAAGCTCTTCATTCTTCTCTTCCAGCGGCTCTGCGCTGTGATCCAGCTGCTCGCGAATTTCTTTCTCACGTCGGCTGAAATGCGCAAGCTGCGACTCCATGCGCTCGAGACTTTGGGCCGCGGAGTCTTTACTCGACCGCCGGCTCTCAAACTGAATGGCCATCTGCTGCGCCATTTGACGATCTTCGCTTGCTTGCTCACGGACACGCTGCAATTCAGCGCGCAATTCTTCCCGCTGTCCCTCGAGCGTCTCGCGCCGACCCGCCAGTCCGGCAAGACTGTCCACGGCCTGCTGAAAGAGCCGCCGCGAAGCGGATACTTGTTCCTCGGCCGAGAGTTTCTCTTGCTCGATTTCGCGATTTTCCTCTGCGACGGCTATTCTGCGCGCATTCGCCTGCTCCAGCTGATAACGTGCCGAATCCAGGCTCGCCTTGGTCTCTGCATACTCACGCAGCAGCGCCGCTGCATCGCGCTGCAATATCTCGCGGCGTTCCTCGAGCTGCGTCAGGCGACTGCGGCCGTCTTGCACCAGCTTTTTCGCACTATCACTGCGAACCCGCAGCTCGCGAATCTCTGTCATGAGACGTCGCATATCATGCCCGCGCCCCAGAACGCCGGCCTTTGGATCCTTATCACGGCGCACGCGGAGCCAGCCCTGACTGATCCAGACACCCTCTGCGGTAATCACGGAACCCGCCGAACCAATTTGATCTCGAACAGCCAGTGCAGATTCCAGCGACCCCGCAATGCGAACCGATTGCAGGATTTCCATGATGGCAACCGGTGCCTTCTTCACTTTGGCCGCCAATGTGGAGTTATTCGCTTGTGCAACGTCATCCACACGGTTTTCAAGCAAGGTGAGATTGCCCGATTTCAATTGAGCAAGACTTTCGACTGCGCTGGCGACATCCGTCATGCACACCGCCTGAAGATAATCACCAAGAACTGTTTCCACGGCTCGTTCCCAGCCTTGTTCAACGTGAAGTGACTGGGCCACCCGCTCGTTGTCTGCTATCCCCGCCGCCTCCAGCCAGCGTTGAATGCTTGCATCGCTTTGCCCAAGCGCGGCTTTCTGAATGGCTTCGATCGACGCGTATCTCGATTCGGCGCCACGCAGCGTCGCCAGGCGTTCGTCCACCAGTCGCGTTAAATTGGCATCGTGCTCGCGGAGCTTGCGAATCTTGTCGGCAATGTCCTGCAATGCCCGCTCGAATTCGTCCCTGGCCTGTCGCTTGCGTTGCTCATCGGCAACCAGTTTTTCGTGTTTTTCTCGAAGTTCGTCGGGATTGCCAACGCGTTCTTCATCCTCAAGTTTCTTGTGTCGTTGTACCAGGCTGTTAATGCGTGATTCAAGCTGTTCGGCGCGGGTTGTCTCGACGTTACGAAGCTGCTCCGCTGTGCTGAAACTCAGCGTGTAATTGTCCCACCGGGACTGCCATTCCGCCAATGCCTGTTCGGCTCGTTCCAGCGACTGCAACGAACCTCGTTCTGTTTCCTGCGCCTGTTGCAGGCCGGGCACGAGCTCGCTCAAGGACAATTCAAGCTGTGCGATCTCGCTCTGATCCTTGTTGATATGCTCGGCAATCTCGCTGGCACCCTGCACCGCCTGCTCAAGATCTTTCTGCTGCCGCGCTCGCAGTTCATGCGCGTGCTCGATCGATTGCTCCAGGCGCGCGATTTCCGCACCGGCCTTGTAATAACGTGCCTGCACCGCGTTAAACGCATCCGACCGTTCTGTCTGATCGACTCTTGCGCGCTCCGTCCCTGCCTCGACCTTGCGTTGCTCGGCGACAAACATCTCCAGCGACGTTTCTTTCTCGGCCAGATCTGAATTCGAGTGGCCGGCACTCTCATCCAGCGCCCGCAAACGAAGGGCCAGGAGCTCAGCGGCAGTACGGCGTTCTTTGTCTTTCAAACGACCGTAGCGTTCGGCCCTCTTGGCCTGCCGGTCAAGGTGTTTGATTTGTTTCTCGACTTCATCGAGAATATCCTTCAAGCGATCGATGTTTTCTCTCGTATGCTTGATTCGGTTGGATGTTTCACGGCGCTGTTCTTTGTACTTGGAAATCCCGGCTGCCTCTTCCATGAACCCGCGCATTTCTTCCGGCTTGGCCTCAATGAGACGAGAAATCATGCCTTGTTCAATGATGGAGTAGCTGCGCGGCCCCAGACCGGTGCCAAGAAAGATTCCTGTAATGTCCTTGCGACGGCAACGCGTACCGTTCAAATAATAATTGGAAATACCGTCGCGCGAGACTTCGCGGCGAATCGAAATTTCCGCATACTTTGCATATTGGCCTTCAAGGGTGGTTTCCGAGTTATCGAACAGCAATTCCACCGAAGCCGTGCCGACGGGCTTGCGCGAACTCGAGCCATTGAAAATAACGTCGGTTATCGAGTCACCGCGGAGCCGACTTGCGGAACTTTCGCCCATGACCCAGCGAACGGCATCGATAACATTCGATTTACCGCATCCATTTGGCCCAACAACGCCGACAAGATTGCTGGGAAAGGGAATGGTGGTTGGGTCTACAAAAGATTTAAAGCCGGCGAGCTTGATCTTGCTTAATCGCATTACGTGGTATTTGCCAATAGCCCGTCAATTCGGCGTAGTGTAAAGTAATTCTGCCTATAAAACGATTGTCGCAAGCAAAAGACAGTCGGCCCTCAACACCTGTCAGGCGTTGGCCTGCACTCATTCAGCGGCATCCAGACGAGGCGCGATATCAGTTAACCGGACCTGCCGGGCCCGGCAGGCGGCAATATAAAAAAATAGCCTGAAAAAAGCCTGATTTATAGGCTTCCATGTGGGGTCAAGCCATGTATAATGCCGCCCTTTTCTCAGACCGGCAGGAGTTACAAATGCCCGCAAAGAAGACCGCGAGCAAGAAGCGAAACAAGGCGGTATCTCGTCAGCGAGTAACGCGCTCCAAAGCCGCAGGTAAAAAACGCAAAGTGAGCAAGCAAAAGGCATCGGCGAAGAAAATGTCGAAAAAGAAGGTTATTGCGCGAAAAAAGCCCGCTACCCGGAAAGCGAGCAAGAAAAAAACCGTCGCGAAGAAAAAAGCAACCCGCAAAAAGCCAGCCGCGAAGAAAGCCAGCAAGAAAAAAGTCGCGGTAAAAAACAAGGCTGCTGCCAAAAAGGCACCGCTCAAGAAGGCGCCGGCGAAGAAGACGGTGGCGAAGAAAGCCACTCGCAAGCGCTCTGATGTGCTCACCGGGCCCATTCATGGCGTCGCGCCCTATAATACACAGCGCGGCGAACACTACATGGGCACCCAGCAACTGACTCACTTCAACGACATTCTGTCGGCGTGGAAAGACGAGCTCATGCACGAGGTCGACCGCACGGTTCACCACATGCAGGATGAGGCCGCCAACTTCCCCGATCCCAATGACCGCGCGACGCAGGAGTCGGAATTCGGCCTTGAGCTGCGTACCCGCGATCGGGAACGCAAGCTATTGCGCAAGATTGCATCGGCCCTGGCGCGCATCGATGACGGCTCGTACGGGTACTGCGAAGAGACCGGTGAAGAAATCGGCCTCAAGCGACTCGAAGCACGACCGGTTGCCACGCTCAGTGTCGAAGCTCAGGAACGAAGGGAACTTGCCGAACGCCAGTTCCGTGACAGGGATGATCGCTACCGCTAGCGCTCGAGTTCCAATGATCTGCATCGCCAGGCTGTGCGTGAGGGCTCGCTGAGCAGCGGCGCTCCTGCGAACAGATCGTGCCGACATCGCTTGACACTGCATACATCGGCCGGTTCGCGCCCTCGCCAACCGGCCCATTGCATTTCGGCTCTTTGCTGGCCGCAATTGCCAGCTATTTGCAAGCTCGAACGGCGAACGGTCAATGGCTGCTGCGCATCGAGGATATCGATCCTCCCCGCGAACAAGCGGGCGCTGACAAACTCATACTCGATACACTGGAATCCTACGGCTTCGAGTGGGATGGCCCTGTCACCTACCAGTCTCACTTTCATGAGCACCACGCAGCAAGCATCGCGAAACTGATCGCCAGCGGCGTCGCCTACCGGTGTTGCTGCTCCCGTCGCGATCTGGCGAGGGTTGCTCGGGGCCCGCTCGGCGCGATCTATCCGGGTACGTGCCGCAACGGCTGTGAATCCAGCAACGTGGCCATTCGGGTTCGAACTCACAATGACCCGGTTACATTCACGGATCGCTTGCAGGGCCCTCAGAGCATGCGACTGGAATCGGAATCCGGCGACTTTGTGATTCGACGCCGTGACGGCCTGGTGGCCTATCACCTTGCCGTTGTGCAGGACGATGCCGAGCAGGGAATCACTGAGGTCGTACGCGGCATCGACCTGCTCAACACGACTCCCCGCCACATCCACCTGCAAAGCCTGCTCGATATTCCAACGCCGTCTTACGTGCACATACCCGTCGCTGAAAATGCCGAGGGGCAAAAGCTCAGCAAGCTGACTGGAGCGGCCGCGATTTCAGCGACCCGTGCGGGCACAACACTGGTTGCGGCACTCGCTGCGCTGGGACAGTCCACTTACAAAGAACTTTGCAAGGAATCTCTTCAGGAAATCTGGGCCTGGGCGCTGGCACACTGGCAGTTGAGCGCCTTGGAGCGACAGGAAAATATTGCACCGCAGCACTATTGCTGAGATCGAAATTCGGCTATCGTAGGAACCATTCTGGCCCCCCGGCCCCCCAGCGTCCCGTGCAATGCCTCTGGTCCCAAACAGGCCGCGACGGTTCAGAACTTGAAGAGACCCGCAATGAGCACAGCTCGAATCATCAAGAAATATCCGAATCGACGTCTCTACGACACCGAAGACAGCCGCTACATCACGCTTACCGACGTCAGGGAGCTGGTCCTGAGCAAGACGGAGTTTGTGGTTATTGACAAGAGAACAGGCGACGACATCACGCGGCCCATATTGCTGCAGGTCATCAGCGAGCATGAGCAGCACGGTGAAGCCATCATGAGTGAGGATTTCCTGTCACAGGTTATTCGCTCCTACGGCAAGGTGGTGCCGAGTTTCATGGAGCATTACCTGGAACAGAGCATGAATCTCTTCATTACGCAGCAGCAAAATCTGCGCGGCCAGGTAAAACGCGTCGTGGGCATCGACCCCGTAGAGGCCGTCACCGACATCGCACAGAAGAACTTTAATCGCTGGAAATCGTTGCAGGACGAGGTCTTGCGGCGCTTCAAAGGAACTGCGCGGAAGCCGGATGAGGCCGCTGCAAAGGCGATTGAGAAACAGGAACGGAAAGCTTGACCGGCAACGGGAATTGAATATTGGGCTTGACATCAGGGTACCAAATGCCCTATTTTGTGCAGTGCAGCAGGGATAAGCTCCCCCGCCCCCTGCTGTTATTGCCTGAAGGAGTTTTTACTCCACGGCTGGCCCCCTGCGTTCGCGGGGGGCCTTTTTTTCGGCGGTCGAAGAGCGTTCACCCATGACCGATTTGGCAGCACACGGCAAAATTATACGCAGTGATTTTCGCGCTGCGGCCTGGCTGAGAAACCGCCACCTGCAGACGCTGTATCCCTCGTTCCTCTGGCCACGGGCGCCCCGCCCCGAGTTGACCCGACGTACGCTCGACCTGCCTGACGGTGACGTCACTGTGGTCGACTGGCTGGCCGATTCTGCCGAAATTTCGGACGCAACGCCGTTGCTCGTCATTCTCCACGGACTTGAGGGTTCGGCGGAATCCACCTACGCTCGCCATATGCTGCAGGCGGCGGCGGATCACGGCTGGCACGCAGCGGTGCTGCATTTCAGAGACTGCGGCGACTATCGAAACGTCCTGCCCCGGCGTTATCACGCCGGCGAAACGAATGACTTGCGTTATTTCATCACCAAGTTGCGAACCGAAGGTCAGGCAGGCCCTATTGTGGCAGCGGGTTACTCGCTCGGTGGCAATGTCTTGCTCAAGTACCTGGGCGAAGACGGCCCGACAACGCCGCTGCATGCGGCCGCCGCAGTCTCCGTGCCACTGGATCTTGGTATTTGTTCTGAAGCATTAACTTTCGGTTTTTCAAGGATTTATCAGACTCTTTTGCTAAAGAGAATGAAGAACGCCGTCGCACGAAAATTTGATCTGCACACCGCCGCATTTGACTGGGATCGAGCGATGGGGGCGAAGACCTTTGCCGAATTCGATGATGCCGTGACGGCGCCGCTGCACGGCTTCTCCGGCAAGGACGAGTACTACGCCAAGTGCAGTTCCATCCACTTTCTGCAGGACATTGACCGCCCCACGCTGATCATCAATTCTCTTGACGACCCCTTCATGCTGCCCAAGATGCTACCGGCGGCGGATCAATTGTCCGCGCAGGTTACGCTCGAAATCAGTGAACAAGGCGGCCACGTCGGTTTCGTCGCGGGGGGCACGCCGTGGAACCCGCAGTTTTATTTGCCCACACGGATTATCGACTTCCTGCAAGCCGAGATTTTCAAGGCCGCAACAGAGACGCATGCCCTCCCCGGCATGTGACACGCGCTAATCCAATTTACCCGCTTCCACCTGTCGCAGGAAGTCACCCAGAATCTTTCGATACCGTTCGGGCTGACGCTGCAGTGACGCGTGCGCCGCATCCTCGATCATCGCGAATCGCGATCCAGCAACCTGCTGCTGAAAGCCCCGGATTCGCTGCGGAATCGCCTCATCAAACTCGCCGGCGATAAACAGAACCGGCAAATCGAACTCACCCAGGCGGTCCGTTACGTCGAAATCCAGCAAATTGCCCGTCGACAGGAATTCCGTGGGACCCCACATATACTCATAAATGGCTGCATTGCCGGGCGCGCCGGCGCACGCATCCGGCGTTTGCGGCCTCTTGCCACCGTAGACATGCCGTTCGTAGAAGAACTGTGTGGCCTGCTTGTATTCATCGGAATCCAGCGTGCCTGCCGCCTCATGCTCTGCCAGGGTTTGCTGCACATGCTCGGGCAGTTGCCCGCGCAGCGTATTGGCATCCGCGATCCAGTCGCGTGTGCTCAGCAGTGGCGAAGACAGAATAAGCGATTCGATCCCTTTCGAGCCCTTATCAAGCACATATTGGGCAGCCAGCGCACCGCCCCACGAATGCCCCAGCAAATGCATCCGTTGCAGACCCAACTGCTGTCTGATGGAATGCAGTTCTTCAACAAATCGATCCACTTTCCAGAGATCCATATCATCCGGTCGGCCGGAGCGACCGGTGCCCAGCTGGTCGTAACGCAGAACGGGTCGATCAAGGCCCAGCGAATCGAGCAGCGCAAAACCACAAGAAGTCCCGCCGGGTCCCCCGTGCAGAACGACCAACGGTATGCCGGAGCCGGCACCTGTGATGCGATACCAGATGGGGCCGCCCGGAACGGTCAGGAACCCGGAACGTGTCGGTTGATCATCAGCAGCAATCGCGAGTAGCGAGAGGCCCAATAGAACCGAGAGGAGCAAGCCTTTTGTCATTTATTTATACCCTGCACACGAGTTCGGGATCACGACAGGAAATTGCTCCGAATCGAGTGGCTCACCATCATGAAGTATTGGCTTGCGTAAATTTTGGTTGCTCCCTGAGCGTGAATTGTAGACCACATCATCACCCGTGTGGCGAACCGTATAGCCGCGCCGCCGTCGAGCGCAGGTCAAATTACCCGCAGCAGCGTGCACCGCCAATGCATGCAACAGAGTGACATCACCAGGTTCGACATTCCAGGTCGGCCCACGAGCCTGATTGGCGCAAGGACTGTCATTGCGATCAGCATGTCCGGCATGCTTGCAACGCCGTATTTGCCGCCCGGGCCATCAATTCCTTGTATGCTTGAGAGCCTTTTCCGGAGGTGACAAATGGACACAGCGTGGATTCAAGTATTCGTCCTGACCATAAGCCAATGCCTGGCACCTGCCGGCAAGACCATTTGCCAGGAACAGGAACTGCAGCTGCAATTCGTCGCCCAGGCTGATTGCGAACTGGCAAGAGAGCAGCTTGTTTATCTCCTGGACCGAGCGGACGACGTCATCGTGAATAAAGAGAAAACGCGCTGCACCGCATCCGCGCGCCAACAAGCAATTTTCAACACACAAGAAGAGGTTAAACAACAATCCGCAACAGCGTGGACCACGCCGGCAACCAATGCCGCAACTCAGTTGGATTTTACTCAACAAGCGCATCAGGAACGACTCGAAAATCTCCGTGCTTGCGAAGAGGTTAATGGCACCGCTCCATGCAGGATCGGTGACATCATCATCGAGGCAGCGAGCGAACAGCGGACCGAGGTGTGGCGCAAGGAATAGCCATCGCGTCCCAATGGACATCTGATCCTGCAGAAAACGCGCTCCTCCCGTTCGCCCCATCAATGGGGTCATCGCTTCGCATCCGGCCATTCATGACCGGGTTACACAGGCACAACCGGATGGGCTTAGCCCTGATCGACTTCCTTCATGCTAAGTCGAACGCGTCCTTGCCGATCCACCTCAAGAACCTTGACCTTGACGCTGTCGCCTTCCGACAGTTTGTCACTGACTTTTTCCACGCGCTCGTTGCAGATTTGAGAAATGTGCACCAAACCGTCCTTGCCCGGAAGAATCGTCACAAAGGCTCCGAAGTCCATCAGGCGGACAACCTTGCCATCATAGATCTGGCCGACTTCAACGTCCGCCGTAATCAATTCGATACGTCGCTGCGCTTCTCGGCCGGATGCGCCATCCACTGAAGCAATTCGAACCGTTCCATCCTGATCGATATCGATCGATGCCCCGGTTTCCTCGGTCATTGCGCGGATCACTGAACCGCCCTTGCCGATGACATCGCGTATCTTTTCCGGATCAATCTTTAGCGTAATAATGGTCGGCGCCCACTCAGACATCTCTGCGCGAGGCGTCGAAATTACTTTGTTCATCTCTTCGAGAATATGCAAACGGGCTACCTTGGCCTGTTCAAGAGCAGCGCTCATGATCTCGCCGGTGATGCCCTGGATCTTGATATCCATTTGCAATGCGGTGATGCCACTGTCCGTACCCGCTACCTTGAAATCCATGTCGCCGAGGTGATCTTCATCACCGAGAATGTCGGTTAAAATAGCGAAATCGTCGCCTTCCTTGACCAGGCCCATGGCAACACCAGCCACCGGTGCCTTGATCGGCACGCCCGCATCCATCAGCGAGAGGCTTGTGCCACACACCGATGCCATCGAACTGGATCCATTGGATTCCGTGATTTCCGAAACGACACGAATAACGTAGGGGAAATCTTCCTGGTCCGGCATGACTGCCTGGATACCGCGTTTCGCCAGCTTGCCATGACCGATTTCACGCCGCTTCGGCGAACCGACAAATCCTGTCTCTCCGACGCAATAAGGGGGGAAGTTGTAATGCAGCATAAAGGCTTCTTTGCGCTCGCCCTCAATGGCATCGATGATCTGTGCATCACGACCCGTACCCAAGGTCGTTACCACGATGGCCTGGGTCTCGCCACGTGTAAACACGGCGGAACCGTGTGTTCGCGGCAATACACCCACTTGCACATCAACCGGCCGCACCGTTGTGCTGTCTCGCCCGTCAATCCGTGCTTCACCCGCAATCACTCGACCGCGAACGATGCTTTTCTCCAGTTTTCCCAGAGATCCTTTAACGTCGTCAGCAGACCACCTGGCATCGTCCGCTCCTGACAGCGAGTCAACCGCGGCCTGTTTCGTCTCGCCCACGGCCGCCTGCCGTTCCATCTTGTCCGTAATCTTGTATGCAGCAGCGAGGCCACTTTCCGCGGCAGCGGTAACCGCCGCATCGAGCTCATCATCGGTCTCGGGTGCCGTCCAATCCCACGCCGGCTTGCCAACCTCTGCTGCGAGTTCTTTAATCGCGCTAATCGCAATCTGCATCTGTTCATGACCGTACATGACGGCACCTAACATGACTTCCTCGGAGAGCTGATCGGCCTCAGACTCGACCATCAGGACAGCATCCGCCGTACCGGCAACCACGAGGTCCAGATCCGAATTCTTCAGCGCCGCGGCACCCGGATTCAGCACATACTCTCCATCAATATAACCCACCCGGGCTCCACCGATCGGACCCGCAAACGGCATACCCGAAATCGCCAGAGCGGCCGATGCGCCGATCAGGGCGGGTATGTCCGGATCCACATCAGGATTCAGCGAAATAACCGTGGCGATAATCTGCACTTCGTTCTTGAAGCCCTTCGGGAACAGCGGACGAACGGGCCGGTCAATCAGGCGACATGTCAGCGTTTCTTTTTCCGCCGGGCGCCCTTCCCGCTTGAAAAACCCGCCGGGGATCTTGCCAGCGGCATAGGTCTTTTCCTGATAGTTGACGGTCAGCGGGAAGAAGTCTCGTCCCGGATCGGCCTTCTTCTTACCTACTGCCGTAACCAGAACGACCGTATCGGCCATTTCGACCAGAACAGCGCCGTCAGCCTGCCGTGCGATTGCACCCGATTGAATGGTAACTTTATGTTCCCCATACTGGAACGTCTTTTCAGTTGATTTCACGTTATTACTCTTGAATTTGTAAATGCCAAAAGGAATCCATCACGAACCCGTTACAGGGCCGGTTGCGAATTTTTTTCATTGATCCTGGATGAGCCGTTGACTGGATTAACGGCGCAGACCGAGCCTGGAAATCAGCTCGCGGTACCGAGCCTGATCTTTCTCTTTCAGGTAATCAAGCAACTTGCGACGCTTGTTAACCATCTTGAGCAGACCCTGTCGGGAATGATGATCCTTCTTGTGCTCACCGAAATGACCGGTCAGCTCCGCAATTCTTTTTGACAACAATGCAACCTGGACTTCAGGGGATCCTGTGTCCATCTCGCCGCGAGCATACTCTTTAATGACGCTGCTCTTGATTTCACTCGTTAGTGACATTTCTAAAAAACTCCAATAGTTCTTTCTGATCTTTTGGCCCGTTTTGGAAGCGCGCATTCTAGCGCCTCAATCGGTCCAGTAATAGCCTAAAACACGAAAAAATCAGGACTTTTTGCGCATTCACCCAATCCTGAGAATCTCACCCAAATAGCCATAAAACACCTGTTATTCACACTGCCCCATACGCCATCAGGGCGCGGCGTGGAAAATTCGCTTGGGAGCCAGCTTTCCGGTCGTCGACAGCTCGCCAACTCCCAAAAATATCTTTTGATCATCGTAAACACGTACCAGCCCAAGCCCGGCATTGGCCACAGGCACACTCTGGCCACCGGAAAATTTCCCGGCGGCGAGCGAGTCAATCGCAACGTCCGGCCAGCTCGCCAATGCTGCGTCCGGCGGCATAAGCCTTTCGCGCAAGGCCTGTGGGCCGTCTGCGTCTACTGTGGCAACGGCAGTTGGCAAATCAAGCATGTCAGCGGCGCTGAAATCGCCCACTTGCTCACGATGCAAGCTTGCGGCATGAGCCAGGGTGCCGGCTGCCTTCGCAATATCCTCCACCAGCGTCCGGATATAGGTGCCCTTGGAACAATGCACGCGCAAGACCAGTCTGCTGCCACGGGCTTCCAACAGCTGGATATCATGAATACGCAGTTTCCGTGCCTGCCGCTCGACAGTGATTCCCTGGCGAGCCAGTTCATACAGGCGCTTGCCGTCCTTTTTAAGTGCCGAATACATCGGTGGCACCTGCTCAATATCGCCGACAAAGCCAGCAATGATCTTTCTCCAGCCATGGTCGTCAAGTACCGGCACCGGAGCAGTCTCGATCACCTGGCCATCGGCATCGCCAGTGTCAGTCGCTTCACCGAGGCGCGCCGTCACTCGATAGGTCTTGTCCGCGTTAAGCAGGTACGCGCATACCTTCGTTGCCTCACCAAAACACAACGGCAACATACCGGTCGCGGCCGGGTCGAGGCTGCCGGTATGACCGGCTTTCCTGGCATTCAGAAGTCTCTTTATTTTCTGTAATGCCCGATTTGACGTGATGCCCGCCGGCTTGTTCAGGAGCAACAAACCGTTGACCAGCTCCGCTTTCCGCCGCCGGCCAGAATTTGAGCTCACCGGTTACTACCTGCTGCCGTCGGTATCGTGCGTTTTATTCGCGCTTTCGATCAGACGATTCATCCTGATGCTATGCGCAACGCTGTCGTCGTGAATGAAACGCAGTTCCGGTGTATGTCTTATTTTGATCGAAGCACCCAGTTTGCTGCGCAAAAAACCTCTGGCACGCTGCAGCCCCGCCAACGCTGCTGCAGGTTCGTCTTCCGGCTTCAGCAAACTAAAATAAACTTTGGCGATACTCAGATCACGAGTCAATTCAAGCGCAGTCAACGATACGCCGTCCACAGCCGGATCCTTGGTTTCAAATCGAATCAACTCGCTCAAAATGCGCAGCATTTGTGAACTCAGTCTCTGGTTGCGTGAAAACTCGCGAGGCATCGTAGGGTGACCTGTGTATTTCTCAGCCGCTGTCCTAATCAAGTGTTCGCGCAACTTCGATGCGCTCAAAACACTCGATCTGGTCGCCAACTTTGACGTCATTGTAATTCTTGACGCCAATACCGCATTCGGTGCCGGATCGCACTTCATTAACGTCATCTTTGAAGCGCCGCAGTGACTCGAGTTCACCTTCGTAAATCACGACATTGTCGCGCAGTACACGAATCGGGTTCGCTCGCTTCACAAGACCTTCGGACACGATGCAGCCTGCAATATCGCCAAGCTTCGGCGATGTGAAGACCTCTTTGACCTCTGCCAAACCGAGTATATTCTCCCGAATCTCCGGCGCCAACAGGCCGCTGACCGCCGCTTTAACATCATCGATTGCTTCATAGATGATGCTGTAATAGCGGACATCGACGCCCGATTCCTTCATCGCCGCGCGCGCTGCGTTATCAGCACGTACGTTGAAACCAATGATAGCGGCATTCGAGGCTGCTGCGAGTACGGCATCCGATTCGGTAATGCCTCCAACACCCGAGCTGATGACCTTCACCTTCACCTCATCGTTCGAAATGCTCGTCAGCGCATCGCTCAGTGCTTCCACGCTACCATGGACATCCGCCTTGATCACGACCGGTACGACCTTGCCATTTGCCGCAGTCATCTGGGTGAACATATCTTCCATCCGTGACGACTGTTGCCGGGCAAGTTTGGCCTCACGGGCCTTGTGCTGACGGAACTCGGCGACTTCACGCGCTTTACGCTCGTTCTTGACCACGAGAAAACTGTCTCCGGAACTCGGCGTCTTTGACAACCCCAGCACAACCACGGGTGTTGATGGCCCTGCAGCTGAAATCTTGTTATCGGCTTCGTCAAACATGCCACGAATGCGGCCGTATTCCTGGCCAGCGATGATCATATCGCCCTGCTTCAGCGTTCCAGCTTGTACCAGCAGGGTTGCTACCGTGCCACGGCCTGTTTCCAGACTGGATTCGATAACGAGCCCCTGAGCCGGACCTTCGCCAACCGCCGTCAAGCCCATGACATCGGCCTGCAACAGGATGGTTTCCAGCAGCGTGTCGATTCCTTCGCCGGTCTGCGCAGAGACATTGACGAATAAGTGATCGCCGCCCCACTCCTCGGATATCACCTCCTGCGCCGACAACTCATTCCTGACACGCTCCAGATCCGCGTTCTCTTTATCAATCTTGTTGATCGCAACCACGATCGGCACTTCGGCAGCATTTGCATGCTTGATCGCTTCAATCGTTTGCGGTTTAACGCCATCGTCCGCTGCCACGACCAGGATTACAATATCCGTTGCCTGGGCTCCGCGAGCGCGCATTGCCGTGAACGCAGCATGTCCCGGCGTATCAAGGAATGTTATGGGGCCTTTGTCGGTTTCGACATGGTACGCGCCGATATGCTGCGTGATGCCGCCGGCTTCGCTTGCAACCACCTGCGTTTTTCGAATGTAATCAAGCAACGAGGTCTTGCCGTGGTCAACGTGACCCATGATGGTAACGACCGGCGCTCGTGCAACCTGCTCTCCCTCGAGTTGTTCGTCCGCGAGCAAACTCTTGTCGACGTCCTCTCCCGACACCGGCTTGGCGGTGTGGCCCAGTTCTTCAACGACGAGAATCGCCGTATCCTGATCGATGCTCTGGTTAATGGTCACCATTGCACCCATATTGAACAGTACCTTGACGACGTCATTGCCCTTGACCGCCATGCGTTGCGCCAACTCCGATACGGCAATGTTTTCAGGTATCTCAATCTCCCGGATGACCGGGGCGGTTGGCTTCTCAAAACCATGCTGTCCATCACCACCCACTGCAACCGGGCGACGGCGTGGTCGTACCTTGCTGCGTTTGCGACGCCCAGCCCGGTCGCCGGCGACGTGCAGTTCCTTGCGTCCATAACGGGTATACGCACCGCGGCTTTTCTTCTTCTCTTTCTCCTTGCTGCGGCGCTCCCGTGTATCCGCCTCGGCCCGCTCCTGACGTATTTTTTCTTCGGCTGCGACCGCAATCTCTCGATCCTTCTCTTCACGTACAGCCGTTTCTGCTTGCTCTTGCGCCGCAACCGCGCGTAGCTTCTCTTCGGCCTCTCGTTTTACAGATTCTTCCTTCTCAGCGGCAACGCGTTCTAATTCGTGTTTTTCCGCGTCCAGGCGATCCTGTTCTTCCTTGCGCTTCTCGTCGAGCGCGTCCTGTTCTTGCTGCGCTTGCTCCTCGAGTACGTCTCGCTTGATGTACGTATGCTTGCTGCGCACCTCAACATTGACCGTTCGCGAGCGTCCCTGGGCGCCCGCCAATCTGAGTTCAGAGCGTTCCTTCCGCTTGAGCGTAATGCGCCGCGGCGCCGCTCCCATTGCAGCGGCGCCCTCCAGACCGTGGCTGCGACGAAGATGCGTCAGCAAATCAAGTTTCGCGTCTTCGCTGATCGTATCGCCAGATCCACTGACTTTTATTCCGGCGTCATCAAGTTGCGAGAGCAGCTTGTCCACCGGAACTTTCAATACATCTGCAAATTGTGCGACGGTTACGTCAGCCATTACCTACTCCAAAGATTTCCATTTTCAGGCCTGTTCTTCCGCTTCAAACCAGTGCGCACGTGCTTTCATGATCAGCGCGGCGGCCACTTCCTGATCCATCTCATTCAACTCA
Source organism: Pseudomonadota bacterium (assembly GCA_022563505.1). Lineage (GTDB taxonomy): Bacteria > Pseudomonadota > Gammaproteobacteria > Steroidobacterales > Woeseiaceae > JAADHU01. The sequence continues at coordinate 48,629 of JADFNG010000004.1, forward strand.
AGGAGATCGTCTGTCGCCAGGTCCGCAAGATCCTCGCGGGTCACGACTCCCTTACTGGCGAGCGTAAAGGCCAAACCCTTGTCCATGCCCTCAAGACTCAACAGATCCTCAGCCGGTTCTGCCTCATCAATTTTCTCTTCCTGCACAATCGCCTGAGTCAGCAGCACATCGCGGGCACGATTTCTCAGCTCGTTCACGATATCCTCGTCGAACTCTTCAATCTCAACCAGTTCGGAGGTCGGCACGTACGCAACTTCCTCAATGGTCGAGAAGCCTTCCTGCACGAGAATGAGTGCAACTTCTTCATCAACATCCAGCTGTTTCGAAAACAGCTCGAGCAATTCGCGCATCTCCAAATCGGTCTTTTGCTCGGCATCGGTTTCACTCATCACATTGAGTTCCCAACCGGTGAGTTCACTCGCAAGTCGAATATTCTGTCCACCGCGACCGATGGCTTGTGACAATTTTTCCTCTTCGACCGCAATGTCCATGCTGTGTGCATCTTCTTCAACGACAATGGACACCACCTCAGCCGGTGACATCGCGTTGATCGCAAACTGCGCCGGATTCTCATCCCAGAGAATGATGTCGACGCGTTCACCGGCAAGCTCATTCGACACAGCCTGCACGCGAGAGCCGCGCATACCGACACAAGCGCCAACCGGATCGATGCGCGAATCATTGCTTTTCACCGCAATCTTTGCGCGCAGCCCGGGATCGCGAGCGGCGCCGAGAATCTCGATGAGTCCCTGTCCCACTTCCGGTACTTCAATCTTGAACAGTTCAATCAAAAACTCCGGCGACGTCCGCGTCATGAACAATTGCGGTCCGCGCGGCTCCGAGCGAACCTCCATCAATACCGCCTTCATGCGATCCTGGGGCCGTACCGGTTCACGTGGCACCATGTTTTCGCGTGGTACAAAACCTTCTGCATTGCCGCCGAGATCGATGTAGACGCCATTTCGATCAACGCGTTTCACCAGGCCGGACAGCAACTCGCCTTCGCGGCCCTCGTATTCCTCAATGACCTGCTTACGCTCAGCTTCGCGAACCTTTTGTACAATGACCTGCTTCGCCGTCTGTGCGGCAATGCGACCGAATTCGACGGATTCCATCGGTATCTCGACGTAACCACCCGGCTCCGCATTTGCATCGATTTCCACTGCATCGATCATGCGCAATTCAATATCCGGGAACTCCAGCTCGGTAGAATCATCGGCAAAAACCAGCCACCGCTGGAAGGTTTCGTATTCCCCGGTTTCGCGATCGATACCAACACGCACATCGATTTCTTCGCCACGACGGCGGCGAGTCGCAGAGGCCAGCGCCGCTTCAATCGCCTCGAAGATGATCTCTTTCTCAACGCCCTTCTCATTTGAGACTGCGTCGACAACCATCAGAATTTCTTTGCTCATTACCCTTATAACTCCGAAACAGCCCAGTGATATCCGGTTAAACCGCTGGCACCAGGCGGGCAGATTCGATCATTGCAATTGACAAGCTGTGCAACTTTCCATCGACCTCAACTTCAATATTTTCCTCATCCGCTGCCCGCAATGCGCCGCGAAAATTCTTTCTTCCCTCAAGTGGGAACCGCAGCTTTACGCGTACGTCGCTTCCCATAAAGCGCTGGAAGTGCTCTACCTTGGTCAGGCGCCTGTCCAGACCCGGCGACGAAACCTCCAGCACATAATTGCCTGATAGCGGGTCCTCGACATCCAGCAGCGTGCTGATCTGCCGATTGACGATCTCACAATCCTCCAGTGCGATCCCTTCCGGCTTATCGATAAACACCCGCAACAGTCCATCGCGATTCCCGATCTTGACCTCAAGATCGGACAATTCGTATCCCAGACCTTCCACGGCAGGCTCGAGCAACGCCACTAATTCTTCACTGGTCATGCACGATACCACCGTAACACTATGTTCTAAAACAACAAATGGGCCTTCGGCCCATTCTCTCCTTGCGAGGGCCGGCTGACGCCAACATCCGCCAGACAACAAAAAACCCCATCGCGGGGCTTCGTTTCTACCAAGACTCTGGTAGCGGGGGCGTATCCGACCCAAACGGGCCGCAATTCACCACCTCGCAGGCGCGCGATTATACGGTAACAAGCCGGGGTTCTGCAATGCCCCCTTAACCCTTCGCGTCTTCCTGATCAATCAAGGGCGGTATGACCGAATACCGGTCCATGCTGCAACGACTTCTGTGCTTAGTCGACCGGTTTGACGATGAGCATCTGCAGCGCAGTGCCGACGCTTCCGCGTGTGTCAAACAAGGTTGCCTGGGAGAGCCCAATGCCGCTCGGTTGCCAGAACGAAATGGCCTGTGAGGCAAGCCACGCTGATTCCGGCAACCGGTATGCCGCGACCGTAATGTCAGCATTGACGAAGCTGACCTCTGAAAAATCGGCATTGCGGGAGATGCCGTTGCCACAGTCAGAAATCGGGCACAGCGATTGAAACGGAGTCGGGTCTTCCCCTTCGATAATTGGCAAAGCTCGCATCCACATTGTCGTTGGACCCGGTTCTCTCGTTTCATTGGGGGGATACGCCACGTCTACGCTCGAACCAAAGAATGGCAAGCCGTGCAATGGTCGTCCGACGGCGAATTTGCCGCTCGTGGCATCCTCAATGCATGGATGGGGAATCGACGCAGTGGGTATTTCTTTGAACGAGTGCGTGGTCAGGTGCAGGCTCGAAGCGGTCGCGCATATTCGATCATCCGCGTCCCGCAAAGTGGCTATTGCCGAAGTAGCGGATCGCCCGTTGCGTATGATTTCCGCGTCCACGCGAAATCCAGTGATCGGTACCGGCCGACAGAAACTTACCGTCAACCGGACCAGTTGCTTGTCGGGCGCATTCTGCTCGACCGCACGGGCGATAATCGCAGTCACCGGCCCAGCATGACAAGCATCTGCGGTCCACGGCCCTCTCGAAGCTCCATTACCAACGAACCAGTCGTTGTCGATGCAAAAAAAAGCCTTGTCCTTGTTTTCTGACATGGAAACGAAACCTCTACCTTCTATTCGCCAATTCGGGCGCCATCCAATCTGCAGCGCAGAGTATGCCAGAACGAAAAATGGCGGTGCCTGGAGAAGCAAGCTCAATTCTTGACTGAGTTCACACTATAGTTATGTCAATAAACTGTACTGTTCCGACCTGGTTGGAGCAGTGGAGAAAGCGCGAATGAGGGGTGAAGCAGAACCTGGATCAGGTGATACCGTACGACTTCTAAGGCCCCCACCCCGGGTCTTCACCGATCCATGCGGTCACAACGTGTGGATGGGTAAGTCGAGGTGATCAAGCTAGAGCCGGTGCAAACGGTCAATACCGACCCCTAACAATAGCGTTAACGTCGTCGATATCTACCGATACGTCGCATCTCACGATTCGTAATAGCGGCGGACTCTCTACTCGACGAGTTGGAAATACTCTGCACCGACCTGTCGTCCTTGCCGAAAAGGAGGCATGTTCCGCCAGAGTTGGAGCGGGTAGCCATTACATTCTACCGAGAAGTCCACCTCAAGCCGTATCGTGTGGATTATGAGATTATCAACTAGGGAAGTTTTCGTGCATTGCATTCTTGATGGTCATCGCGATATGCCAGCCCTGCTGGAGCGCCGATTATTGCGTAAAACCTGCCTGACGCCTCCGCACATAATGCTTCTCCTGTAACTGAGTAATGCGCTGACCTGACAACTACTTTCTCCTGCTGCGGGCAGAAAGTACTTGTCAGATATCTACACTCAACCGGTCAAGATAATTGTCGTCTGACCGGACAGGATAATTGTCGCCTAACAGATGGGGGCAGTTGATGGAAACCCAAGTCATCCGGAGGCGTAGCATACTTTTGTAGGTTCAAAGGCGCCGTGGCACGAAATAACTGACAATTCTGTGCAATACGATGAGTTTCAGCCAGAATAGCTGCTGGTCTGAGTTCATGCCCGTCCCGCGGCCCTCGTGCTAGGGAGCCGATATGCCCGGATCTTCCGCGATCGACGCCTGGTGCTCAGCTAGCACTCTGTACAACGGGCGCTCTACCCACGTGTCCTCGATGTAGTGGCGAAGACGCTCTCGCTCTTGTGGGTCTTTCAATAGATTATAGATCGCAGGATCCATGTTTGTTACGACAGGCTCACCGATTCTCTCAATTTCCTTGAAAATCATTTTCCAGTTCCGCCATTTCACCGCGACGATTTCATTGCCAATGTAATACACGATCGACTCTCGAGCGGATGTCTTTGATTTACCCATCAGAAATTCGGAATGGTCAACACTATCCATGACGCGATCACTGGGGATATCCAGACCAAGCATAGCCGCTAAGGTGGCGTACACATCCACCGCATGGACAATTTCATTGGATTTTTGTCGCGCCGGTATTTTGCCGGGCCAGCGGATCAGAAATGGAACACGAAAGGATCCTTCGTAACTGGTAAAAAGGCTTCCTCGCCAGGGGCCGTTGAATCCCTCTCTTCCGACTCCGCCATAGCCCCCGTTGTCAGATGTAAAGATAAAAATGGTGTCTTCCTTGATCCCCAGCTCTTCGATTGCATTGAGGAGTTCACCGATATAGGTATCCGTCTGTGCGAGGATGTCAGCGAAATCGCCATTGCCAGTTTTACCCCTGGCGTCTGGATGGGGGTCATGGGGCGTGTGTGTCTGCGTATAAGGAATGAAAACGAAGAATGGTTGGTCTTCCCTGGCCTTGCGTCGAATGAAGTCGAGCGCGTGATCGGTAATCTCTCGATCCATCGTCGCACGTTTCTGACGGCCAAAGACTTCCAGTTCTTTGGGCTTCTCACCGCGCTTGGAGGACATGACATGCATGAACCTGGCTCCCGCGTCTTTTTGATACGAGGCACTGTCCGGCCAGAACGACCTATCCGATGACCTGGGGATTCCCCACCATTCATCGAAACCCTGATCGGTGGGAAAGCGGCCCTCAGTGTCGCCCAAATGCCATTTGCCGAATAATCCCGTAGCGTAACCGGCATCCGACAGGAGTTCAGCCAGCGTGTACTCCGACAAATTCAACCCGTACCATGGATCTTGCGGTGGAGCATCTTTCCGTAGCCGTGTGCGTATCGCGTAGCGGCCGGTCATCAACGATGCGCGTGACGGTGTGCACTCCGCGTCCACGTTGTAATTCGTCAGCTGAAAACCTTCATGAGCAATGCTATCGATGTTCGGCGTAGGGGCCCCGCGTATTTCGCCGCCGCCATATACGCCAGGTTCCCCGTAACCAAAATTATCCATCAGGACCAGGACGATGTTGGGCTTGACTTCACTTCCAGGCGCCGCTAGTGCCAATGGAACAGACACAATAAAGACGAACAGGTAAACAGCGGTTCTCACGATTCGAATGTACTCGAACATTTGTGACCTCCTACGGCGTTGATTTCGCGTCATTAAGGGACAGTCACTACACTAGCAGGCCATCGTAGGATTTAGTGAGAAATGCAAATATCGAGTGATGTCTGTGGTGGGCACAAAAAACCTGACACGAGGTCGGGTCTTATCTTTCCAGGCCACCTGCGATCACTTTTCTTGCCGCTAACATGCGTCGGCTATACTACAGCTCGATAATCGCGCACCAGAATCCCCCAGCAACGAATCGAACGATACCCGTGAATGAAGATCTGAAAGTCCGAATCGAAAAGGCAGAATCCCTGATGCAACAGGGCCACCTTCCGTCGGCGCATTTTGCGTTGAAGAAAATCCTGCGAAAAGATCCCGACAATGTCCACGCTCTAGTTCTCAGCGCCGAGCATCGTTTCCGAGATCGCAAGCAGACAGAGTCCGTGGATCTCATTAACAAGCTGTTTGACATGGAGCCCGAACATTTCGGCGGCGAGCTACAAAAGCGGCTTGGTCATGTGTGTTTTGAAAACGATCTTTATGCAAAAGCGTCGCAGCTATTTGAATGGGCGGGGCTTGAGGAAATACAGGATGACTTGTCCCTGTTTCAACTGGGCATTTCACACTTTCGACTTCTCAAAACGCAGGATGCCGAACAGCGTCTCATGGAATGCGTGAAATCCAGACCCGATTTCTCTGCTGCCTATTTGCAACTGGGTCATGTTTACAAGGCGATGGGAAACAGCAAAGGCGCTGCTGAGAACTACAAAAAGTACATCCAATTTTCGCAGAATGGAAAAGGGACGGGCTATTGGTGTTTGGCAGATCTCAAATCGTATACTCTTGATGACGATGACATCGCCGAAATTAGGCGTGAAATGGAATCGCGGCAGGAAGATTTGCCGCAACTGTCCGCGCTGCAATTCGCCCTTGGCCGGGCCGCCGAGAAAAACAAGAATTACTCTGACGCGATGCGATACTACGACGAAGGCAACGCCATACAGGCCCGGCTCAAGCCGTTCAATGTAGAGCTATACCGCCGGGTTATTTCTGGCATTCAAACCGTGTACGCTGATGAAAAACCAACACGAAGTGATGAGAAGCCCGTCGCGATTTTGGTCGTCGGCCTGCCACGATCCGGCACGACATTAATCGAACAAATCTTAAGTTCTCATTCCCGAGTCCAGGCAACCGATGAACTAACATTGCTCGACGATATGGCATTGCGGATGAATATAAGTGGTGGCTATCTCAAGCGCCTGTCGTCCATGACGAAAGATGAAAAGAAGGACCTGAGACAACAATACGTCAGCGGGGCCAGCGCTTATTTGAAGCAGGACAGCGACTTCTTCATCGATAAAAATCCTAAGAATTTCTTACACATCGGACTGGCAAAAAGAATCATGCCGGAAACTGTCGTTATTGATGTGCGGCGAGATCCCAGGGATGTCGCTATCAGCGCTTATCGCCAGTTGTTCAATTTCACCAACGAATTTGCGACGTCGTTTGAGGGTATTTACGAGTACTACAAGGGATATCTCGAGATGATTGATCATTGGCAATCCGTTTATCCAAATCAAATCAAGACCGTCAACTACGAAGAGCTGGTGAGTTCACCCGATGAGCAAATCGAGGCTTTGCTCAGTTTCTGTGGATTGGCAAGCGAGCCGGCTTGTTTCGAATTTTATGATCAAAAACGGGTCGTCATGACACCCAGCGTCGGGCAGGTATCGAAACCGATGTACACGTCCTCCGTAGGACAATGGCGCCATTACGAGGAGTATGCACGGGATGGCATGTCGCGCCTGGGAAGTTTGCTTGCACCCACCAGTTCGTAATTAATCGCTTGCGGAGAATCCTCCGAACTTCTCACCGATGAAGTCGCCCTCCTCCCATGCAGGTGCTTCGTCTTCCACCGCAATGCGACGCGTGATGCGAGCAGCGGCCCGAGGGGAAAGGTGTCAGGTGTATTTGCCGGAGTAGAATCGGCGAATGTCGGGCATCAAAAACGCCGAACATCGCCGGGTATTCGGTTTCTTGGTAGCGGGGGCGTGATTGCCCTCGCGGCTTCGCCGCTCAGTTATGTCGGCCGGCGGCGCCGGCCTCGGAGTGTGCTGGTCCTACGGTCCCGCAGCGCATAGGTCTCAAATAGCCCTAGCGTCTATCCTGCCCGTTTCGCCGCCGCCATATACGCCAGGTTCCCCGTAACCAAAATTATCCATCAGGACCAGGACGATGTTGGGCTTGTCCTCACTCCCAGGCGCCGCCAGGCCACTGGAACAGACACAATAAAGACGAGCAGATAAACAGGGATTCTCACGATTCGAATGTACTCGAACATTTGTGGCCTCCTATGGCGTTGTTTTCGGATATGAGTATCGCCTATTCATACAATATCCTCGAGCCCCCCGGAACACGGGCACGGTCGCCCTCGCACGCGACCTCAAGTCCCAGGAAACCTGAGAAAGAGCAGAGATTGACTAGGTGCGACCGATACCACGAGAATGGCCGCAGGCTCATGAAGAACAGAACGAGTGGAGAAAGTGATCATGAAGGAATCTGCGTTGGCAATAATTTCTAATTTCGCCGCCCACAAGAAAATATGTTCGTACATATCACTACTCCTGCTTACTGCGATACCGGCGGAAGCAAGCGATATCCAGCCCAATATTCTATTTATCGTGGCCGACAATCAACCGGCCTCGATTTTGGGGGCTTATGGGAACCCGGATGTCAAGACGCCCAACATTGATCGACTCGCTAATGAAGGCGTGCGCTTTACCCACGCTTTTGCCGTACACGGCATGTGTTCACCTACACGCGCCACGTTGTTGACAGGGCTCCTGCCATCACAACACGGGGTCCAGGATTGGCTGGATGATGAAGAGATGGAAAATTGGCCCATCGATTGGAACGCTATCCGAGAGTATCGAACGTTACCGTACACACTCAAGAATCGAGGCTACCAGACCTCATTAATCGGAAAATGGCACCTGGGTCAACCCAGTCCCCCGGACGAGTGGTTCGATTATTGGGTGACCTTCAATCTCGGCCATACCATCGATTTTTGGAATAATGAAATCAATGAAAATTCCAGGAAATACAAATTAGAGGGCCAGCACAGCGTCGATTTTTTCACAGATAAAGCGGTCGAATACCTGGAAAACTACGATCATCAAAAGCCCTTTTTTCTAATGGTTACCTACAACGGACCTTATATGAATCCGCCAACAAATCTCGGCGCCGCCAGGAATCGGCACTATGCGGAATATAAAGACAAAGAGTTTCCCTCGTTTCCCAGAAACAGAATCCACGAGACGATTCTCGATGAGATACCGGTGCCCGATCCGGAAGAATGGTATTTGAATTTGGCTCGAATGCACAATGATCCGGAAACGATGGCTAATGTAGCGTCACAAAACACAATGGTCGACGATGGTGTGGGTCGTTTGTTGAAAGCACTGGAAGAGAATGGTCTCGCAGAAAACACACTGGTGATTTATACCAGCGATCAGGGTAATTTTTTCGGTCAACATGGTTTGTGGGGACATACTGATTATTCATTTCCGGCGAGCTTGTACGAGACCGCGATGAACATACCGTTGATCGCTCGCTATCCGGGCGTCATTGAGAAAGGCCAGGTGAGTGATCTGTTTATTGGGCAATACGACCTCATGCCCACCATCCTCGATATGGCCGGATTAGATGTGGAAATAGCCAACTCCCCAGGTCGAAGTTTTGCTGAACATCTAAAGGGGAACGAACTCGCATCATGGAGAGACGCGGTGTATATGGATCAAGAGGCAACTCGTGTAATCCGAACCAGTCAGTTTTCATATTGGAAACGCCTGAAAGGTACGGGCGAGCACGAACTCTACGACATGCAGAAGGACCCTGAGCAAGAAAACAACCTATACGGAAATCCCGACTTTGTTGAAACGATTTCGACGTTGGATAGAAGGTTGACCCAGTTCTTTGATACCTATTCCGATGCCCAATATGATCTTTGGCGAGGCGGTACTGTGAAGGGATCCACAGAATCGACTCAGGTGTACAAGTCCCTGTACGGTGACCAGTGGAAGCCGGAGTCGGAGATCAAGCCCGCCTTTAGGGAGAACGTCCAATAAGCGCTGAGCCGTGTCCGCAGGCTCTTGATTCGCGCCAAAAACTGACCCGGCATTTGCACTCCCAAACGCAAAAAGCCCCGTAGAAACGAGGCTTTTGCCATCGTGGCTTATAAAGCCCGAAAAATTGGCAGCGGGGGCGTGATTGCCCTCGCGGCTTTGCCGCTCAGTTATGTCGGCTGGCTCCGCCGGCCTCGGGGTGTGCTGTTCCTACACGTCCGACGCGAATTCGCCTGCGATAGCTTAGTCCAGCCAATTTGGCCCCTGCTCCGCCCCCTGAATGTCCGCTTTTCCCTGCGCTCATTCGCAAATACTATTTTTCTTGAGTGATGCCGAGTCTATAGGAATCGATGATACCGACTACCCAACATGCGCCGACGACAATCAAAGAAATATTCACTATTAAATTATCCGCACTACTGATGAAGTTAGAAACCAGTTCTGTAATAGCTTCTGATTCAACGGGGATCTCACCGCCATTGATGCTATCGACAATGCTTAACGCGCGCCTAACGGCTACTGTGACGATTACTGACAACGCTATCAGCGTGAATAGAATCAAGATTGACCCGCGTAGATACTGTTTCAAGACCATGTGCCCGATACCAGGAAATATTAGGCCAGATAGAAGCGCAGCTTTTATTGATCTCGTCATTTGCACACTATAGGCCGATCATCGCTTGTCTGAATGGCCGCAATCACGATGAAGCAGCCGTTCGAACGACTACAAAAACGATGTCTTGAAGGGCAGCAAACGGCCAGAAGCGGTCGTTGCTGGCTCTTCTCTATTTCGAGTCTCATCAAAACGTAAACATGACAACGAAATCGGCTGTACCAAAGGTATTGTCCCATGCCGCGGAAGTAATAAGACCCGGGTTGTTGTCAGAATCCAAAGTCCACGCAGCACCCTCGAAGTAAACATCGCTGTTCTGGAAACCAACACGGATAAGCGTAGAGGTCGCGTCCCAAGACCCATTATTCGCACTCAAAAAGGCAACGTATTCTTCGCCCGGCACAAGTATCAAGCCTCCAGTATCGACAAGGTACTCGGTCATCATCGATTGGGCGGTGGTGATGCTTTGCAATTGGCTCTCGTAAAGTATTGGCCCGGTTGCACGATCTATGTTCCACGCCATGACAACAACCGAGAAGAACAAGTCCTCACCACTCGTGTCATCTGGCGAGTGCTGAAGCGAGAAGGACAGGCGCTGGAGGGTGGGCGCGTCTGCAAGAACGACAAACGTCTGGCCAAATACCTCAGTAGCACCACCATCACCAAATGGCGCCGCGCTTTCCGTACCGTTCCAGCCGACGGTTGTGTCAATCGCAAACGACGCACGGATTGCAATGATGAAGTAGACCTCGGTTGCGCCCCCTTCTGCCGTCACGACAGTGCGGATATCGTTTTCGCCTACAACCAGCTGGACAGTGGTGGGGGAACTGTTGTTGCCATTGATTGTAAAGCTGGAGCTACTGTCGCTCGTGGTCGCAGAGACTTCGACGCTCGTGGTGCTGTAGGGAACCCGGACGATGTAGGTAGTCGTCGATGAACTGAATGGCGGTTCCAGCATCTCACCGCTTATGGACAGGGATGAAAGTGATGCATCTCCCGCACTGGGCACGCAAAATATGCAAGTTCCTGAGCCAATCCCCAGGTCGCATCCTGTCAGGAACGCTGATGAGACCAATGCAATTGATAGCAGGCGGGTCACTGTTTTCATTCGAGTCCTCCTCACTGAGAACTTGCGAGCAGTATTGCCCTTCAGTTGTAATTCGGCAGCTCGGCGATCTTGGGTCCTTCGGGGAGTCATCCATGGCTTCTCGGAGGAAGCGAGGACCCGTGGCTTTCCGTCTCCGCCTTTTGGCGGGTTTGGTTTTTTCGGTGTTGCTGGTAACCGAATTATAGCAGATGGATGGCAACTCAGTAGCTGGTCACCAATGTCCGCTTCACGCCCTGAGTCACTCAGTCAAGCAGCTTCTGCCATTTTGAGCAAGGGCGATCCACGCTGTTGTAATGTCTTAAGGTACTTGGCTTCATCATACGGCGTTCGTGTGATCCAGCAACGATACAAGATGCGGATCCATTTGAACGCCAGTGCTCTAACTGCCGCTTGATGTGAACAGCCTTTCGCTTTTTGTTGATAATAATACAAGCCAGCCCAGTAGGACTTGTTGATTGTCTGTGCCGCCCACTCAACAAAGGTCTGTCGCAAGAACGTTGGGCATTGCCATCGCCAGTGGACCCAGGTCGACTGGCCGCTGCGTTCGGTAACCGGCGCAATGCCGGCATACTTCTGCAACTCGGCCGCTTTGCCGTAACGCTCTCGTTGTTCGCCGAAGGCGACGAGCAATCGTGGTGCCAGTGACGGACCCGCACCGGGTAAACAGTCGAACAGACCATAGTCAGGATGCTGTGGTGCCAGCGTAGCGATCTCGTCGTCATAGCGTCGGATGGAGACCAGCGCGACCTCGAGTTGTGCCACCAGTGTCAGTGCCTGTAACCGGTACGGCATGATGATGGCCTCGTCCAGGGTTAGTGGCATCGCTGACTTGATCGCCGTCATGCGCCGCTCGAGCAGGGCTTTGCGGTTCATGTTGTGTTCGCGAAAGAACCTCTCCAAGGTTGCCTTGCGGGCGCGTCTGGCCTGCGCCAGTGATGGCCAGCGTTTGATGAAGTCGCAGAACAGCTGTGTGTCGATGCTATCGAACCACTCCAGGGCCTGTGGATAGTACTGTTTCAGCGCACTTCTTAAGCGATTCGTGATCCGCACCCGATCATCCATCAGCCGGCGGCGTTGCTCGACCAATGTCATCAACGTCCGCATTTCAACACTCTGCGGATTCAGGGCCTTGAAGTGCTCTGTATGTTTCAACAGCAGATCCAGCGCATATTCCGCATCCGTGGGATCGTCCTTGGCGCCACTGAGTGTGAACGTCTTGCGATGATTGGCCAGGGTTGTCGGGTCAATCGGAAAAATAACAAAGAAGTCGTACTTCTGCAGCGCGCTAACAAGGGGGCCCTTCGAAAGCTCCAGTGCGATGGCGATCGGGCCACCGTATCGCCGGTACAACGATCGTGCCCATTCGTCGAGTTTGTCGACTTTGTGCGGCACCTGATAAAACTGGCGCTGTCCCGACGACGCTGCCTGGATACAAACGTCGTGTTTCTTATCCGCCCAGTCGATGCCGATGATGGCCGTAAATTGCGAGAGTTCCGTCTGCATAACTGCTCTCCAAAGTGGTAAGTTAAGCAACAGGGACATGCATGCCAGAGCTCTGCGAAGGCAATATAGGTGAGCCGCTTATACGGCAAGCCCTGAGTATTCGTTGACGAGCTCAAGCGCACCTGCAGACTCGAAGCCAAAGCGGTAAACATCGCGTGTTTGGGTCAACATATTCGTAGTCTGCGGGTGCATGTCCCCCTCACCAACAGATACCTGCTGGTCGTGTCTATTATCACTGAGGGATAGACGGACTATCTATATACGGCCAAAAGCGGCCGTTAAGATAACCCGTATTTCGCGGAATCTTCGCCATCGACATTGCTCGACTTTAGGAGGCCCGGTGTCAGTCTCGATAGGCAGGTGACCTGCTCGAATCCGATTGCAGATAACGATCACGCAGTAATGTCTGACGACTCACCATCGGTATGACTTCTCCATTGATGAACACGGCCTCCGCGTAGGTCGTTAATTCGAGCGGATCAGCCGGCCAGATAACCAGGTCGGCTGCCTTGCCTGGTTCAATACTGCCAAGCGTATCCTCTACGCCATAAATCTGTGCCGGAGCAAGAGTGATTGCCCGGAGAGCGGCCTCCCAGTCCAGACCGTCAGCGACCGCATTGCCAGCAGACTGTGTGATGTTGCTAGCGTTGTGCGATGGAAGTTCGCCCACCGCCGCAAACGCCACCGTCACTCCCGCCTCAATAAGGATGTTCGCGGCGCCGAGCCGCGCGTTAATGGCATCAAAGCTGAAAGGCAGATTATTCGTTGGCACCAATATGACTGACAGGCCAGCCGCAGCGATCTGGTCTGCAAGCATCCAGGCTTCCGATCCGCCATTGATTATTGCCCGCAGCCCGTACGCGTCGGTCAGGTCAATGAGTGCTTCAATGTCGCTGGCGCGCTCTATGTTCGCGAGTATAGGAATGTCGCCGGAGATTACGTCCTGCAGCGCTTCGAGATCAGCAACACTGTGTTGGTAATCGCGTCGCATACCGCGTTCGAAGTCACCTTTGTGGTCACGGTAATCGAGTGCTTCATCGAGTGCATTGCGCAACACCAGCCAGGCGCCAGTGCGAGATCCACCAGCCAAATCGCTGCCATTTTCGCCTAAGGATACAACCATTGCCGCGGCGCGTTTATCCAGTGGATCACTGTCACCAAGATTAACTATCGCGGCTAGCCCGGAGATTACATGTCCGATATTGCCGAAATCATCCACCAAGCCCGGTTCAGGAATAATCGCAGCACGTGTTACGCCTTCTATACGATTGATTGCAATCAGCGATGAGCGCGGGTTGTAGGCGTCAGCAACGTCGAAGCCGGCCGTGAATTGATCGCCGCGTTGTGCGGAGTCGACCGGTCCGGCCGAGTTTGAAACCTCTACGAGCCCAAGTCGACCGACAGGGCTGAATAATCCAGGAGTAATAATCTTGCCGGTCGCGTCGATCCTCGTTGCCCCATCCGGCACACCGATGCCGGAGCCAACGGCGAAGAACGTGCCGTCGACAATAATAATCGTCGCATTTTCGATAGTTCCCTGGGGCCCAACGGTGTGCACCTTGGCGCCGATTATGGCGGTGGTGTCCGCGGACGCGGGTATTGCCAGGGCGAGCAATGCAGATGCACCCCCAGCGGCAGCCGCTGTGCCGAGGCTGAAATCGGTAACAGGGTTGACTGCGTCGTTGCCGCGTTCGTAAGCCAGCGCACCATCTATGTAGACGCGTTCGGCTTTCGTGTAAACACTGAATGGATTGCCATCCCACATAACGACGTCCGCCATCATGCCGGGCTCAAGCGTTCCCGTCATCTCATCGATGCCGAGTGACTTTGCAGCGTTACTCGTAATCCACCGAATCGCGCGTTCGGGTGGGATGTCGACGCCGACTCGCGCGGCAGCACCCATGACTTTTGCAGTTTCCTGATTGAGTCGTTGTATGCCAAGCTCATCGTCCGAATGAATGATCGCGCAGGCGCCAGCTCTATCCACGAGCGCCGCGTTTTCGCGGATACCGTCATAAGCTTCCATCTTAAAACCCCACCAATCAGCCCACATGGCAGCGCAAGTGTCAGCCTCGGCGAGCAGGTCGGCGACTTTGTATGCCTCAACGGCGTGATGAAATGCTGTGACCTTGTAGCCAAACTCTTTCGCGATATCAAGCATCACCGACATTTCGTCGCCGCGATAGCAGTGGTTGTGCACAAGAATTTCGCCGTTCAGGACGCCGACCAGCGTTTCGAGTTTCAGGTTGCGTATTGGCGCCTCACCTTGTCCTTTTTCGGCGGCAGCCATCTTGTCGCGATAGTCAGCAGCCTCGATCCAGGCAGTACGGTAACCCGCAACGTTACCCATGCGCGTGCTCGGTGCTACTCCGCGACCACCATAAACACGCTTGGGATTTTCACCGCAGGCCATTTTCAGTCCGTGAGGCGCGCCGGGAAATTTCATGTCCATGACGTTGCGGCCTGGAATGTTCTTGATCGTTACGCTGCGACCACCAATAAGGTTCGCAGATCCAGGAAGAATTTGCATGGCTGTGACGCCACCCGCCAATGCCGTAATGAAGCCTGGGTCGTGTGGCCAGACGCTGTGTTCCGCCCAGACTTCCGCTGTAACCGGCGCGGTCGCTTCGTTGCCATCAGAGTGCGATGCAGTGCCTGGAGATGGATAGACACCCAGATGGGAATGCACATCAATAATGCCGGGTGTGATCCACTTGCCTGCGGCATCGATGACATCGGCACCTGCGGCGCTCAGCCCCGGGCCAATCGCAACGATCTTGCCGTCTTTAAGAAGTATGTCCGCGTCATCGAGGCGCTCACCGGTGCCTGTTAGAATCGTGGCGCCCGTCAACAGGGTTGCGGTGCTAGGCAATGCCTTATATCGACTAGCGTATGGTGCAGCGCCGTTGTCCTCTTCACCCTGGCTGCAGCCAGCCGCGAGCATGGTAAATGTCGCCAAAGCGACGATAATTCTATTCACTTATTTTCCTCTTTGTGTCGTTGTTATCTACTAAGCGTAGTACAAATGGACAAGCTGTCCAGTCGGACAAGTATTTAGAATGAGTCCATGCAATTCGGCAGACAGGTTGCCGTTGTCAAAGAACCAAGCGAATTGGTTCTGAATGTCCGCTTCACGCCCTGAGTCACTCAGTCAAGCAGCTTCTGCCATTTTGAGCAAGGGCGATCCACGCTGTTGTAATGTCTTAAGGTACTTGGCTTCATCATACGGCGTTCGTGTGATCCAGCAACGATACA